>NZ_CP011387.1:542500-871666 GCF_001644565.1 Deinococcus puniceus
AGGCTTTGGCAAAACGCTGGAACACAACCTGAGCTTGCTGCGGGCCACCGCTGAGCTCTCAGATTTGGGGCATCCGCTGTTGGTGGGGGCCAGCCGCAAACGCATGATCGATAGGCTGGCGGGCGTGCCAGTCGCAGCCGAGCGCGATCCCGGTTCGCTGGCCCTGCATCTGCACGCGGCGCGGCAGGGGGCAGCGTTGGTGCGTGTGCATGCGGCAGCCGCCCACGTTCAAGCCCTGCGGGTGCAAGCAGCCTTAGACCAAGTAGCCCCCAACTAAGCAGTACAGGGCACAGTGGGCTAAACTCCGGGTATGAGCCGTGTGGTATTGGAAGGACTGGAATTTCATGCGCGGCATGGCGTGTACGACACGGAAGCGGTGCTGGGCGCACGCTTCGTGATTGACGCGGAACTGCATTACCCCTTTGCGGGCCTGCCCGATCAACTGAATGCTGCCGTAAATTACGCCGCCGTCTACGACGCGATTCGGCAGGAAGTGACCGAGCAGCGCTGGCAACTGATAGAGGTGGTGGCTGACCGGGTGGCCCGCCGCGTGCTGCGTGATCAGCCGCGCCTAGAGAGCGTGACGGTGCGCGTGCATAAGCCGTTTGCCCCCATTCCGGGCGTCTTCCGCGACGTGTACGCGGAGTTGACCTTGCAGCAGGGAGAACAGACCTAAGCCTATGCAGACGGCATGGATCGCCCTCGGCGCGAACTTGGGCGAGGCGCGGCAGACCTTGCAGTGGGCACGGGCAGAACTGGCACAGCTGGGAACCGTCACGGGGGCATCGGCCCTGTACCGCACCGCGCCTGTGGGTGGCCCGCCCGGTCAGCCCGATTACCTGAACGCGGCCCTGACCCTACACACCCGCCTGCCTGCCCCAGCCCTGCTGGCAGCCCTGCACACCCTAGAAGCCCGCGCTGGACGCGAACGCCGCGAACGCTGGGAGGCCCGGATTCTAGATCTGGATTTGATCCTGTACGGTGATTTGGTGATGGAGACGCCCTCACTGACCCTGCCCCACCCCCGCGCTTGGCAGCGGGCCTTCGTGCTGGCTCCGCTGGCCGATCTAGACCCGCTGCGCCGCCACCCGGACACAGGGGAGAGTGTGGCGGAAGCGCTGGAGCGGGTGGGGCGGGACGGCGTGTTTAGGGAAACGTCCGATTGGTAACACGTTTGCCTGCCCGTGGCGCGTTATGCTAGGGCGATATGAGCAATGCTTTCTCTGACCGTTCTGGCTCCCGTGGGGGACGTGCAGGCCGCGCCTTCTTGTGGGTGGCGATCCTCCTGAGCGTGGCCCTCCTGAGTTTCGTGGTGGCGGTGGCCGTCCGCACCAATCCGCTGGCGAGTGACTACACCACCAATGGCATCAGCAAGTACAAGTTCTTGGAATACTGCAAGGAGCAACTGGAAGAGGCCGACACGCTGAGCGTGAGTTTGCAGGGCCAGAGTGTGCCTCTGAAAACCCTGATCGAGCAAAGCAGCCCGCTGGCCGCTGGCGAAAGTCTGCATGTGAGCCTCGCCGCCGATTCCCTCGAGTGGGTTGCCGCTGCCCAGCCCAACCCGGAAGGTGGCTGGTTGGCGGGCGCACCCGTGCTGATTGCCATTCACGGCAAAAATGCCAGCGTGCGCCCGGTGGGTTCGGCGGGTCTGCAATGCCTGTACAGCAAGAAAGACAAGAAGACCACGGTGCAAATCGTGCCGCCCACCCAGTAAAACTGAACTTCTCAACACGAACAGAGCGGGCCAATCTCTAGATGCAGATTGGCCTGCTGATCTTTGGTTGCTCACACTCCCCCTACAGCACCACATCCAGCCCACTCAGGCACTCTTCGGCAATGGCGCGCGCCAACGGATCACGGGTGCTGCGGGCATAGCTGACGCCCAAATGCAGATGTTGCTGCCCCGCATCGGCCCCTGCCAGCGCCAGCGTTTGAAAAAAAGCCAGATGCGTATGCGCCAGCAACACATCCCGCGTGCGCTCGGGCGGCAATGCACACAGGATAGTCAGGGCGTCTTCGTAGGCTTCGAGGGCGCGGGACTGGTCACCCTCTACAGCCCATTCGCGCCCCAGTTGCAGGTTCCGGGCGGCGGTGAGGTAGGCGGGGCGCATGGCAAGGATTGTAGGGTAACGGCGGCTGACAAGTGAGCAGGACAAGTGAGCAGGAGAGACAGGACGGCGCAGGGGCACAGAGAGTTTTAGATTCTCTGTGCCCCTGCGCCCAAGCTGATTTTCTATGGCCTATTGTTCTCAGTCACGGCGAGGTGGCCGTCCGCCCCGGTCTCCACCCGGACGGGCTTCACGCGGCGCACGGGGGGCGATTTTGCCTTCCAGTTCGGGGCGCACGAGGTCTATTTTGCCCCGGTCATCCACGTTCACGATCTTCACGCGCAGCTTGTCGCCCACGTTCAGCACGTCTTCTACAGCGTTTACGCGCTCCTCGGACATCTGGCTGATGTGCAGCATGCCGTCCTGACCGGGGAACAAATTGATGAAGGCCCCGAAAGCGGCGGTCTTGACGACAGTGCCTTCAAATTCTTCCCCAATCTTGGCCGTGCGGGTCAGGCCTTCGATTCGGGCTTTCACGGCTTCGGCAGCGGCTCCATCGGCACTGAAAATGCGTACCGTGCCGTCTTCTTCCAGCGTAATCTGTGCGCCGAGGGCCTCCAGTTCCCGAATCTGCTTGCCGCCCGGGCCGATCACTTTGCCGATCAGTTCGGGATTGATCTTGATGGTCACGATGCGCGGCGCGGTGGGAGCCAGTTCTGCGCGGGGCGCGGCCAGCACTTCGGCCATTTTGCCGAGGATGTGCAGGCGGCCCACGCGGGCTTGCTCCAGCGCCTCACGCATGATGGCGGGGGTAATGCCGCCCACCTTGATGTCCATTTGCAGCGCCGTGATGCCGTGTTCGCTGCCGCACACCTTGAAATCCATGTCGCCCAAGGCGTCTTCCAGCCCCAAAATATCGGTGAGGATGCGGTACTTGTCGCCTTCGATGACCAGACCCATCGCCACACCCGCTACTGGAGCCTTCAGCGGCACGCCCGCGTCCATCAGCGCCAAGGTTCCGGCGCAAACGGTGGCCATACTGGAGCTGCCGTTCGATTCCAGCACTTCGCCCACCACGCGGATCACGTAGGGGAATTCTTCGAAAGTGGGCAGCACGGCGCGAATGGCCCGTTTGGCAAGGTTGCCGTGCCCGATTTCGCGGCGAGACTGCCCGCCCATGCGCTTCACTTCACCTGTGGAGTACGGCGGGAAATTGTAGTGCAACAGGAATTTATCGTTGTCGTCCAGCGTGAGGTCGTCTACCAGCAGGTTGTCGCGTTCGGTGCCCAGCGTGGCGATACCCAGCACTTGGGTTTCTCCACGGGTAAAAATGGCGCTGCCGTGAGCGCGGGGCAGGCTGCGGGTTTCGATCCAGATGGGGCGCACGGTCTTAGAGTTGCGTCCATCGGCCCGCATGTCTTCTTCCAGAATCAGGCGGCGGAGTTCCTGCTTTTCTACCTTGCCAAACGCGGTTTTTAGGGCAGCAATTCGGGCTTCGGCGGCGTCCATCTCTCCCTCAGGAATCTGGGCGGCAATCAAGCGGTCACGGAGCGCCTTCAGATTCGCGCTGCGTTCCTTCTTTTTGGTGGTCAGCAGGGCGTCGCGCAGGCCAGAGCTGCGGGCGGCGGCGGCCAGTTCCGGCACGAGGTCGGGGGTCAGGTCGCCTTCGGCCAAAATGTTGAATTTTTCTTGGCCCAGTTCGGCCCGCATGGTTTCGATCAGCGAAATCACGCCTTGCATCTCGGCGTGGGCAAACTCGATGGCCCCCACGATCAGTTCCTCACTGACCGTTTGTGCGCCCGCTTCCACCATCATCACGGCGTCGCGGGTTCCGGCCACCACGAGGTCGAGTACCGAACGGTTCAGTTGCTCGGTGGTGGGGTTCAGCACGTATTGGCCGTCCACTTGGCCCACGCGCACGCAGGCAGTGGGGCCGCCCCAAGGAATATCGCTGATGCTGAGGGCCGCCGAAGCGCCGATTGGCCCCAGCACGTCGGGCAGGTTCTGCTGATCGGCGCTGATCACGGTGATGATGACCTGCGTTTCGTGGCGGTAGCCCTTGGGAAAGAGGGGCCGAATCTGGCGGTCTGTAATGCGTGCGCCCAAGATGGCCTTCTCGCCGGGGCGTCCCTCGCGGCGGTGAAACGATCCGGGAATCTTGCCTACCGCGTAATGCCTTTCTTCAAATTCCACCGTCAGAGGCAGGAAATCCAGTGGACTCTTTTCTTCGCGGGCCTGCGCGGTGACCAGCAACATCGTGTCGCCGTAGCGCAGGGTCACGCTGCCGCTGACCAGTTTGGCCAGTTTGCCCGTCTCGATGCTCAGTTCGCGGCCACCCAGCATCGTTGTAAACGTTTTTCCAATCATGCGGGCAGTCTATCCCGGTGGGGCGGCGGGAAAGAGACGCGGAAAAGGTTTTGGGGGGCGGGATGTGGGACGGAGGTTGTGGGGGATGGAAGGGAATGCCGTCGCGTGTAAACCCCCCAGTCTGCTCCGCAGCCAGCCCCCCTTGAGGGGAGCGCAAAAGCTGTTGTCCCCACCTCTAAGGGGGGGCGTTGCGCCAGCAACGGGGGGGTTGTTCTGCCAAAAAGTTGCCAAGCCAGCCAAGCTTCACCAGTCAGTCGGCATAAACTCAGGCCATGACCGCCCCGCTTCTCCCTGTGCCTACCCGCGATGTGCTCCTGACCTGCCCGCTGGATTGCCCCGACGCCTGCCGCCTGCGAATTACGTTGGCCCGCGGGGGGGACGGACAGGAACGGGCCGTGAAGCTGACCGGAGACGCCGACCACCCCTATACGCGGGGCTTTGCCTGCGTCAAAACGGTGCATTACCCGGCGCGTCAAAATCACCCGGAGCGCCCGCTGTACCCCCTGCGGCGCGTCAATTCCAAATCCGACGCCGATCCTATCTTCGAGCGCGTGAGTTGGGAGGAGGCACTGGACGCCATCGCGGGCCGCCTGAGAACCTTGCTGGACACGCGGGGGCCGTCTTCCATCCTGCGTTACCACTACGCCGGAACGATGGGCCTGATGGAAAACGCCCACGCCCACACGCTCTGGCGGGCGCTGGGCACGCCGGAACTGGAAGAAACCATCTGCGCCACCGCCGGAAGCGCCGCGTGGACATTAGGCTACGGCCCGCGCTACGGCGTAGACCCGCTGGATGTGCCGCACGCCAAACTCATCGTGCTGTGGGGCATCAACAGCCTGAGTACCCACAGCCACCTGACCCCCCAGATGACGGCGGCGCGGAAGGCGGGGGCGCGGATTATTCATGTCGACCCTTACCGCAACCGCACGTCTGTCTACGCCGACCAGCACCTGAAGCTGAAACCCGGCACCGACGCGGCGCTGGCCCTGGGCGTGATGCACGAACTGTTCGCCCACGGCTGGACGGACGCGACCTATATAGCCGAAGCCACGCTGGGCATAGACGAACTGCGGGAGGCCGCCGCCGAATGGACGCCCGAACGCACCGCCGCCGTGACTGGCCTGAGCGTGCAGGAAATCCGAGAATTTGCCCGCGCCATCGGTACCACGCGCCCCACTTACATTCGCGTGGGCTACGGCATGACCCGCCACGAATTCGGCGGAACCAATCTGCGGGCCGTGACCCTGCTTCCGGCCCTGACCGGAGACTGGCGTTTGCGCGGCGGCGGCGTGACCCTCAGCACGGGCGGCGCATTCGCCTTGAACCGGGCACGGGTAGGCGGGGCCGACTTGCTGAAGCCCGAAACACCCCGCGTGAACATGAACGAACTGGCGAACGCCCTGAGGCCCGAGAACGAATTGGGCGCACTGGTGGTCTACAACTGCAACCCGGCGGTGGTGGCCCCCGACTCGGCCCGCGTGCGTGCAGGACTCCAGCGAGAAGACCTGATGGTGGTGGTGCTGGAGCAGGCCATGACCGAGACTGCCCGCCACGCCGACTATGTGTTGCCCGCGACAACGTTTATGGAACACGCCGACGTCTACACCAGTTACGGCCACCACTGGCTGTCGTATAACCCCGCCACGCTGGAGGCTCCCGGCGAGGCCCGCCCCAATACCTGGGTGTTTGGAGAACTGGCCCGCCGTTTGGGCGTCACCGAACCCGCCGTGTACTGGACGGTAGACGACCTGCTGAACGAGGTGTTGGACACGCCGCACCCGCATCTGGCAGGCATTACCCCGGAGCGGCTGAAGGCAGAAGGCATGGTTCACCTGAATTTGCCCGAAGACTGGCGGCCCTATGCGCACGGCGCACCCACGCCCAGCGGCAAGGTGCAACTCTCGCCCGCGCCGCAGCACCGCGAACCCGAAGCCGCCCTGAATCCCGACTTTCCCCTGCGTCTGCTGACGCCGCCCGCGCACCATTTCCTGAACTCTACCTACGGCAACTTGCCCAACCTCACCCGCGCCGAGGGCAGCGAACCACACGCCCTGATTCACCCCGCCGATGCCGAAGCCTATGGCCTAGCTGACGGCGAATACGCCCGCCTGACCAGCGAAGTCGGCAGCACCCGCCGCCGCCTGCGCGTGACCGAGGCGGCGCAACCGGGCGTGGTGGTCGTGGAAGGCAGTTGGTGGGGCTTGTCTGCCCCGGACGGCGAAAGCATCAATGCGATCACCGCCCAAACGCTGACGGATCTGGGCGGCGGGAGTACCTTTCACAACACGCGGATTCGGGTTGAGCGGGCAGAAAGCTAAGGATTCAGGGCGCTTGCTGCTCCAACTGCTCGCGTACCGAATCGGTTTCTTCCAAGAAGGTGAGGCGCTGCACGTAAGGCACGCGCTCCACGATAAAGGTCTGGGCGGCGCGGTCTAGCCCGAACGCCATGCCCACCGCGAACACGGCCAGCACCACCCCGAACGTCTGCTGAATCCGGCTCAGGTTGCCCATCAGGGCCGGAACCCGCTTCAGCATGGCCCGCCCGCCGCGCATGATGGCCAGCATGGGCAGCGCCACGCCGAGGGCATACGCCAGCGTGACCGCCACCGCGAAGGCCGTGACCTGCCCGCTCAGCGCCAGCGTCGTGACGCTGGCCAGAATCGGCCCCACGCACGGTGTCCAGACCAGCCCCAGCGTCAGGCCTACCAGCAGGCCACCGCCGAAGCCGTCGCCGCCCTTGCTGTTTCCAGTGGCAACCCTGTGGGGCACCACCCTTGCGGCCAGTACCTCAAAACGCAGTTGCAGGGCAGGCACCGCCAGCGTCAGGCCGAAGACGAACAGCAGGGCCACCGCGCCCCAGCGCACGGCATCCGGGCTGAGGTTCAGGGCCGACACCAGCGTGGAGAGGAACAGTGTCAGCACCACGAAACTGCCCACGAACCCCACGATGATTCCGGCGGGCCGCGCCTTTCCGCCCACCGTGCCCGACAGCAACACAGGTAACACGGGCAGCACGCAGGGCGAAATGACGGTCAGCACGCCGCCCACAAAGGCGATCAGCAGCAGCAGCACGGCTCAGGCTCCTAGTTGGTGTTGGCTTTCTTGGTATTGGCGATGATGTCGCGCAGGTTGCCGCCTGCCCACTTTTTCAGCGCCTTGCCCTGCGCGTCCACCAGCACGAAGGTATGCTGGTAGGTGATCCCGTACTGCTTCTTCAGGGCCGATTCCTTGTCGTAGTCGGTCTTGAAAACGGTCACGCCTGCGGGCAACTGCGCCAGATTCTTTTTGATGTCGGCGTCGGCGGCCTTGCAGTTGGGGCACCACGTCGCGTGAAAGAACAGCACCCGCTGCGTGCCTTTGGCGGCGTCGAAGGCGGCTTTGGTGTACACCACGTAGCCGCCCGACTTCTTCATGGTGTCGGTCATGGCCGGAGTGGTCATCGTCGGAGTCGCCATTGTTTGGGCAGGCGCGGCGCTGCTGAGGAGCGCGGCAGCCACCAGCATTCCGGGCAGCACCAGCGCGGGCAGGGCAAGGCGGGACAGGGCGGAACGGGATGCGGCGGCGGTGTTAGGCGTGTAGTCAGACATGGTGGAGCCTCCTGCTGATTGATACGCCGCGCCCCGCGCAAAGGTTCATTCCTGCCGATTCGGTAGCATCTTGCCAACCGCGCCAGCTTCAGCAGTTCCGGTTTTTCGGTAATGCGCGGCTCAGAAGTAAAAATTTAGGAGGTAGTACATTGCGGCGACGTAGCCTAGCCAGCCCAGAATGGCTATCCCACACAGGCCTATGGCGATGCCTTGCACCACCTTATTGTTAGTCCGTTTGCCGATCAGACACACCAAGACACCGCAAAGAAGGCAACTGATTGCCAGAAAATGTGGATTCACCAGCTCACCCCTCCAGCATCCGCCCCCACCCTTCCGCATCCTCGCCCACCGTCAGCACCTTGCCGCCCCGTACCAGCGGGAGCTTCAGCAGTTCCGGCGTCTCTATGATCCGCGTGATGATGCCTTCTTCGGTGGTTCGCAGGTAGGCGAGGTTAGACCGCTCGTAGGCTTTGCCTTCCATGTCCAGCAGAGCATTCAGGCCAAATTTCTGCACAAAGCGGGTCAGTTCACCCTTGGCAATCGGCTTCACGCTCAGGTCTACGAAATGAATCTTGACCCGGCGCTCCTTAAAAAAGCGCTCGGCGGCGCGGGTGGCGGGGTTCTTTTTGGTGCCGAACATCTGCACTTGGGGGGCGGTGGGGGCGGCGCTCATGGCAAGAAGTGTAAATGGAACGTGGATCGTGGTTTGTTTGACCTACGATCCACGTTCCATCCTCTCCATTCCTAATTCGTCAAAAAGCCTGAAAAATCCCCGTCCACGCCACTCACGGGCAGGCCTAGATGGTCATAGGCGTGCGCCGTCGCCACGCGGCCCCTCGGCGTGCGCTTGATAAAGCCCAGCTGAATCAGGTACGGCTCGTACACGTCTTCCAGCGTCAGGGCGTCCTCGCTGATGGCGGTGGCGAGGGTGTCCACACCCACCGGGCCGCCTGCAAAGCGGTGAATCAGGGTTTCGAGGTACTTCTTGTCGCGGTCATCGAGGCCCGCCGCATCCAGCCCCAGCTTATCGAGCGCGTGCATGGCGCGGTCTAGCCCGATCAGGCTTTCGCCCGCCACTTCGGCATAGTCGCGCACCCGGCGCAGCAGGCGTTTGGCAATTCGCATGGTGCCCCGGCTGCGTGCGCCGATTTCTATGGCCGCGGTTTCGTCCAGCCCGAACCCCAGCAGGCGGGCGTCGCGCAGCAAGTTGGTGCCGATTTCTTCCGGGGTGTAGTACTCCAAATGCTCCATGATGCCGAACCGCGAGCGCATGGGCGCGGTGATCAGGCCGGGGCGGGTGGTGGCCCCCACCAGCGTAAAGCGCGGCAGCGGCAATTCGATGGTGCGGGCGGCTGGCCCCTGACCCAGCACGATGTCCAGCTTAAAATCTTCCATCGCCGGATAAAGGTGTTCCTCGGCCACGCGCCCCAGACGGTGAATTTCGTCGATGAACAACACGTCGCCTTCTTCGAGGCTGTTGGTCAGGATGGCCGCCAAGTCTCCCGGCTTTTCGATGGCGGGGCCGGAAGTCACGCGGATATTCACGCCGAGTTCGTGCGCGATGATGTGGGCCAGTGTGGTCTTCCCCAGTCCGGGCGGCCCGAACAGCAGCGTATGATCCAGCGCTTCTTTGCGGCCCTTTGCGGCCTGAAGGTACACGCCCAGCTTTTCTTTCAGGCGTTCTTGGCCCACATACTCCGTCAGTGTTTTGGGCCTGAGGGCGGGATCGAGCGGTTCGGTCATGCCCACTATATTACGCTATTTCCGAAATTGAGAACGGGAGTCTGTCTCTCAGTCTCGGATACAGATTTGCCTTCACACAATATCAGGGGTGGATTTGTTTCTTGACATAATCAGTAGTGTAACTTATACTAGATTTGTCTCAAGCAGTTGGTCACAATTCGCCCCCATGTCCCGCCCTCACGCTCCCCAGAGAGGTTCCCTATCCATGCCTACTTATACGCACCACCCCGCTGGAACCCTGACTTGGCTCGATCTGTCTTCGCCCAATATGGACGCTGATCTTGCGTTTTATCAGCAGGTCTTCGGCTGGGCCATTTCCGAGGGCGTAGAGGAATACGGCGGCTACCGCACCGCCACCGTAAACGGAAAGCGTGTGGCGGGCCTTGCCCCCCAGATGCCGGGCATGGGCGGCGGGGCGGGCGCGTGGACGCTGTACTTTGCCAGCGCCGACGCACAGGCCGACATGCAGCGCATCCGCGATTTGGGCGGCACAATCATGGTGGAGCCGATGCAAATTGGCGATCAGGGCCAGATGGCGGTGGCCGCCGATCCCACCGGGGCCGTATTCGGGCTGTGGCAGGAAGGCACGCATACGGGCATGGAACTGATGGGCGAACACGGCAGCCTGTCTTGGGCACAGGGCAATACCCGTGATCTGGCCGGAGCCAGCCAGTTCTACGCCGACTTTTTGGGAGCCAGAAGTCAGCCCAGCGCCGAAATTCCGTATCACACGCTGCACCACGGAGAGGACTGGACGGCGGGCGTGATGCAGATGGACGACGACAGCTTTGCTCCCGAAATGCCGCCCCACTGGGTCGCGTACTTTGCCGTAGACAACGCCGATGCTGCGGCCAAAGCGGCGTTGGCCAGCGGCGGGCAAGTCCTGTTTCCGCCGTCCGACACGCCTTGGGGCCGAATCGTGGTACTGCAAGACCCCGGCGGCGCGGTGTTCAATGCCATCGAAGGACAGCAGTTGGGGGCATAAGCCTTCTCAAGATGGAGTGACTCAACACCAGTGAAGGGCGGGCCTCCATGTCATTGCTGAGGCCCGCCCTTCCGATTGTCTCGTTTACGAGCCGTATTCCCGCAGTAGCTCCGGCAGATCGCGTTTCAGAATGCCGTTCACGACTTCCAGATTGCTGTATACCCGCACGAACTCGCCTTTGGGGTTTACCACGCTGACCTGATCGCCGTGCAAGCGGCTCGCCGCTCCCGTTGCCGCTTGATCCTCTGCCTTCTGTGCGTCTGGCTTGTCGGTGTGATTTTGGTGCGTCGGCGTGGGCAACGGTGCGACATTCACCACGTACATGGCTTTGGCGGCGGCATCGATGGATTCCATGGTTCCGGTCAAGCCCACAAAATCGGCGCTGAATTCGTTCAGGTACTCGCGCAGCACAGTGGGGCGGTCAAATTCGGGGTCTACGCTGACCAGTTGCACGCGCAGTTTGGCCTGCTGCAGCGGCTCCAGCCCCTCATAAGCCTCTTTCAGAATGGCCAGAGTCGCGGGGCACACGTCTGGGCAGCGCACGAAGCCGTAGAACACCAACCGCATCCGCCCATCCGAATCGGCCAGAGTGGCGGGACGGCCTGCATCGTCGGTCAGGCCAAGTTGGGGCAGGGCCACCGGCGTATCCAGCACGGTGCCCCCCAGCGGCGCGGCAGCCCCCGAACGGAAGACCAACAGGCCGCCCAACGCCGCAGCAAGGGCCAGCAAAACAACGGTAAGCCACTTCATCGCCCCGCAGGATAGGGGAGAGGAATGGGGCCGCGTGTCCCAGTTGGCTGAGGCTGCTGGAACAGCTGTGCTTGCAACTGGGCGCACGGAGCAGTAGACCAAAGCGTTCCCCAGAACCCCCCCCCACGTTCCGCTTCTGTTCTCATATCGCAAGGGAGTCTGATGCACCCCACCCCCCACGGCGCTTACCTCACCCACCTGTCCCAGTTCCGCTTCATCAATCAGTATCTGGTGCAAGAAGACGACGGCCTGACCCTGATCGACACGGGAGCCAGAGGCCAAGCTCCGGCCATTCTGAAGGCGGCGGCCAGCCTCGGCGCTCCCATCCGGCGCATCGTCATCACGCACGCACACGACGATCACATCGGCAGTTTGGATGCCCTGCACGCCGCCCTGCCCGACGCCGAAGTGCTGATCTCGGCCCGCGACGCCCGCCTGATGGGAGGCGACCTGACCACCGACGAGGGCGAGTTGCAAAAGCCGCCGCGTGCCGCCCGTGCCCAGACCAAGCCCACGCGCCTGCTGACGCCCGGAGACCGTGTGGGCAGCCTGCAAAGCGTGGCCGCGCCCGGTCATACTCCCGGCCAGTTGGCGTTCTTAGACACCCGCGACGGCACACTCATCGCAGGCGACGCCTACCAGACCTTTGTGCAGGTCAGCACCAGCGCCGAGTTACGGTGGCGTTCGCCGTTGCCTGCGCTGGCAACATGGGATCGGGCCACCGCGCTCGCCAGTGCCCGCACTTTGGCTGCACTCCATCCCACCCGGTTGGCTGTCGGGCATGGGCCAGTGGTGCTGCACCCCCAACAAGCCATGAGCGCGGCGGTAGAACGGGCTGAGCGGCAGCTGAGCAAGAAGCAATAGCAGGTCAACTCAACCAAAAAGAAGGTGGGAACGCTTAATCGGCGTTCCCACCCTTCTTTTCCTACTGCCTACATTCCAGCTTGCCTACCAAGCGTAGAAGATCGCCACGATGAACAGCCAGACCACGTCCACGAGGTGCCAGTACAGGCTGGCGGGCGTAATCGAACCGTGGTTGTACTTGTCCATCTTGCCGGTCATGGCTTGGTAGTACGGAATGGCGATGCCCGTCCCACCGATGATGATGTGCAGTCCGTGCAGGCCCACGATGGTAAAGAAGCAGGCTTGCCAGAGGTTTTGTTTCCAGTCGTTTTCTACGCCGAACAGCGCGAATTCGTAAACCTGAAACAGCATGAACACGGCACCCAAGATCAGGGTGATGAACAGACCCAACCGGAACATGGTGTGGCGGCCCTGATGGTTGTCCTGCTCGGCCTTGTGCAGCACGAAGGAACTGGACACCAGAATCAGGGTGTTGAGGGCCGCCAGCCAGATGTTGGGGCGCAGGGCGGGTGGCTCGGCGGCCCCGATGACGCGCAGGTACACGTAACCCGCGATCAGCACGCCGAACAGGCCCACTTCGGAGATGATGAACCAGCTCATGCCCATGAAGCCGTTGTCGTACTTGGTGAGGTGGTGATGCTCTACGGGCACGGCGTATTCACGGGTTCCGGCCCACTTGAACAGGCCGTAGAAGAACACGGGGAAGCTGAGGTACAAGACGATAGAGGCCAACTGGAAGCCGAAGCTGGCTTCTCCGAAGGCACGTAGGCCGCCGCCGGGCGTGTAGTTGGTGAACCAGCCGAAGCTCAGGCCGTAGCCCATCAGCAGCAGGCCGAACGCCGTGATAAAGGGCCAGATGGAATCCACGGGCAGGTGAATAGTCTTGGGGTCGACGGGCGTCAGGGTGTCGCCGTTCTTTTCCCAGTCGTACAGCGGGCGCTCGGTGGGAAAGGAACGGGGGAACTCGTGGGCGAAGTTGTACGCGGCAGGAGGGCTGGCCGCCGTCCATTCCAGCGTAAAGCCGCCCCAAGGGTTAGGCCCGGCAGTAATTGGGCGCTGGAAGCTCTGGATCATGTTCCACACCCAAGTCACGCCGCCTGCCAGCAAGATGATGGCCCCCAGCGTGGAAATGAAGTTCAGTTCCGTCCAAGCGAAGTTGCCTTCGGGATAGGTGTAGTAGCGGCGCGGCATGCCCAGCAAGCCCAGAATGTACTGGGGCAAGAAGGTCATCCACGAACCGACCATAAACAGCCAGAAGTGCCACATGCCGATCTTTTCGCTCAGGAAGCGCCCCGTCATCTTGGGCCACCAGTAGTACAGGCCGCCCATCGCAAGGAACGCCGTGCCGAACATCATCACGTTATGGAAGTGGGCCACCACGTAATACGACATCGTGACCTGATAGTCGAAGGGAATCATGCCGAGGCTCACGCCCGTGATGCCGCCGATCAGGAAGTTGAAGATAAAACCGACCAGCCAGTAGGTGGGCGTCTTCATAATGATGCGTCCGCCCCAGAGCGTGCCGATCAGGTTGAAGATTTTGACGCCTGTGGGCACGGCGACGATCAGGGTGGCGATCATGAAGGCAATTTGCCAGCTTTCGGGCAGACCTACCGCGAACATGTGGTGAACCCATACCAGCAAGCTAACCAGCACGATGCCGAGGATGGAATACACCATCACGCGGTAACCGAACAGGGGCTTGCGGGCCATCGTGGACGCGATTTCGGCGGCGATCCCGAGGTAAGGCAGCAGCATCACGTACACGGCGGGGTGAGAGTAGAACCAGAAGAACTGCTGCATCAGCACGGGCACGCCGCCGATGCCGGGGTTGAACATACTCAGGCCCATCTTGATTTCGAGGTAGGTGACCAGCGCCGCAGCGGTCAGGCCGCCCAGCGAGATCAGCTGCAAGATGGAGGTGGCGAAGATGCTCCAGACGAAAATAGGCATCTTCCAGAGGCTCATGCCGGGGGCACGCAAGTTGACGATGGTGGCGGCAAAGTTGGCACTGCCCAGCAGCGACGCGATGCCGTTGAGGATCAAGGCGACCATCAGCACCGATACGCCCGTCTGGTTGGCGTCCACGCTGAGGGGGTAATAGAACGTCCAGCCGACGCCGGGTGCGCCGCCGTTGGCGAGGCCGGTGATGACGAGAATCAGGCTGAAGATGAACAGCCACACCGCGAACGTGTTGATGCGCGGCAGGGCCACGTCACGCACGCCGAGTTGTAGGGGCAGGAACCAGTTCCCGAAGCCGAACAGCCCAATCGGAATCAGGAAGAAAAAGATCATCAGGGCGGCGTGTAGGGTCAGCACTTGGTTGTAGGTGTTGCCCACGAGGAACGACTGCTCCGGCAGGGCCAACTGCAAGCGGATCGCCACAGCCATGAGGCCGCCGATGCCGAAGGCCAGAATGCTGGTCACGATGTACAGCGTGCCGATCTTCTTGTGATCGGTGGTCTTCATGTAGTCCAGCAGCACTTCCAGAATGCTGGGCCGGGCTGCCTTGACCTGTGGGGGAGCGTGCTGAACGGTCACTGGCTTCCTCCTTGTGTGCGGGTTTCCTGTGCGCCGATCACGGGCGAGCCTTCCCAGTAGTCCGCCTCTTCGGGCAGTTTCAGAGAGCGGATGTAGGCCGCCACGTCGTCAATTTCCGCGTCGGTCAGGACTCCACCCTTCAGAACTTTGCCGTTGACCATGTACTCGCTGCCGTCATAGGTGGGCATCAGGCTGCCGGGTTTGACTTTGGGGCTGTGCTTCAGCCACTCGTGCAGCATTTCGCGTGCCCGCTCGCCTTCCCACATGCCCGCGCCTAGGGTGCGGCGCGTGCCGAAAAAGCTGAGATCGGGGCCAGCCGCACCCGCAGCGGGCGTGCCCTGAACGCGGTGGCAGGCAGCGCAGGACAGCGCGCCCGTGGAGGGCTTGCCCTGCATGAACAGCGTGTAGCCGCGTGCTTCGGCGCTGCCGGGGGCAGGCTCTGGGGCACGGTAGGCGCGGGCAGCAGTCACGAAGGTGTTGTAGCGTTCGGGTTCCAGCGCCACGACCTTGTAGCGCATGTTGGCGTGGCTGGCCCCGCACAGCTGCGAGCAATTGCCCTGATACACGCCGGGGCGGTCTGTATCGACTTGCCAAGTCTTTTTCACGGCAGGCATGGCGGCCCGCTGTCCGCCAATGTTGGGGGCCCAGAAGCCGTGAATCACGTCGCCGCTGGTGATGGTCAGGGCTACTTGCTGCTTGGTGGGGATGATGATCTCGTTGCCGTTGGTGACCACGCCGCCCGCCGCCGCTGGGGCTTCGGGGTAGGCAAAGTTCCACCAGAACTGACGGCCCAGCACGTCGATATTCACGACGTTTTCGGGCGTAGGGTTCAGGCGGGCCATGCTGCGTACCGTGAGGACGCTCAGGAACACCACGATGATCACGGGCACCACCACCAGAATGACTTCTAGGCGGTTGTTGCCGTGAAACTGCGCGGGGGGCGCGTCGTGCTTGTCTTCACGGAACTTGTTGACCGTGTAGAACAGGGCGTACGACACGCCGATAAAAATGATGATGGACAGCGCGATGGCCCACACGCTCATCCAGAAGATTTCGCGGTTGTAGCCCGACGACATATCTCCGATGCTGAGCGTCTGGTTGACCTGCTGACAGCCGGTGAGCAGGCTTGCCCCCAGCGCCGTGAGGGCCAACGGAAGGGCGCGGCTGCGCCTGAAACGGGAGTGCCCCGGCCTCTGGTGGTGGTTGGTGTTCAACTTCGCTCCTTTCTATCCTGTCCCAGTGGATTGGCCATAGGGGAATGGCCGAACGTAACGTCCCCAGTGTAAAGCGTCACGTGGGGAAAATTTGCCCCCCATCCAGTCCGCAGACTGGCCGAGGAAACGTCTCTCTTCCTCTGCATTCTACCGATCGGTCAGGGCCAATAGGTATGAGATCAGGTGGAGGGGGAGTCATGTGTCCTGAAAGCCGTGAGTGGGGAGAGGTCAGGAGTCGGTGGGAAGGCAAAAACACAGCGTGTGAAACGTGGATCGTAGAAGAAGATCAGCCCACGATCTAGATTCCACGATCCACGTTCAAGCCTTTGGTCTTACAGCAGGTGCGCGAACACCACCCGGTCTAGCGCTCCTGCCACGAACAACAGCGCCAGATACAGCATGGAATACAGGTACAGCGGCACGGCCACGCGGCGTTCCACGGCGTTTCCGGCCATCACGTGCTTGTACAGCACCCAGGAACGCTGAAGCAGCAGGCCGCCCAGCATCGCCGCCGAGATGAAATAGATCGCGCCCACTTCGCGGAAGAACACGGGCATGACCGACAGCACCACCGTATAGATGGCGTACAGCCCGATCTGCGCCACCGTCAGTTTGTCGCCGTGCACCACAGGCAGCATCGGAATGCCGACTTCGCGGTATTCGTCTTTGATCATCAGGGCCAGCGCCCAAAAATGCACGGGTGTCCAGAAAAAGATGATGGCGAACAGGAACCACGCGAACAGGTTCAGGTCTCCGGTCACGGCGGCCCAGCCCACCAGCGGCGGAAAGCACCCGGCGGCCCCGCCCAGCACGATGTTGTGCCAAGTGGTGCGCTTCAGCCACAGCGTATAGACCACCACGTAGGTCAGGAATCCGGCGAGGCTCATCCACGCGGCCAGCGGCGATCCCCAGACCCACAGCATCACGAACGACAGGACTTGCAAGGTGGTGCCGAAAATCGCGGCGTTTTGGGCTGAAATCATGCCGTTGGTGACTGGGCGCTGGGCGGTGCGGGCCATCTTCAGGTCTATATCGCGGTCAATGATCATGTTGAATACACCCGCCGAACCCGCCGACATATAGCCCGCCAAGCCCACCACGATCAGTAGCCACAGGCCCGGCCACCCCCGTGCCGCCATCACCATCGCGGTCAGGGTCGTCCACAGCAGCAGGCTGATGACCTTGGGTTTGGTCAGCGAGAGGTAATCGCGCCAGGTAGCGCGGGCAGGGGCGGCAGAATCAGTTAGGGCAGTCACGCATTGCGTCCTTTGGGAGTGGTTCGGTTGGCAGAAGGGGAAGGGGACAGAGCCGCCGGAGCGGGGGCGACGCTGAGCGCCGTGAGCGCCCGGTAAGTCAGCATGACCGTCGCCAGCCACATGATGCAGGCCAGCAGCAAGTGCGTGAGTTGCATCCAGCCCGGCGCTTTCAGGGCAATGTTGGCGAATCCGGCCACCATTTGTGCGCCCAGCAGGCCCCACAGCACCAGACTCCAGCGGTTCACTTCTGCGTTAGGCCGCACCCGCCGCAGCAACACGCCCAGCCACACGAGGTAGGCGCTGGTCAGGATCGCCAGCAGAGGGTGAATGATTCGTAGATTTTCTATGACGGTGGCCGTCGCCGCAAAGTCACGCTTGACGGTGGCAATCGGGGTGCTGCCATCGGCGGGCAGGAACAGCAGATCGCCCAGTGCGGTCACTGCGCCCGCCGCACCCAGCACCAGCAGCAGCCCCAACCCCGCGAAACTGGCCCAACCTGCCGCGCCCTGTCCCCGCAGCCTCAGACGCGGCCCGCCGGATGCCCACAGCGCAGTCAGCAGCAGCGCTCCCAGCAGCAAAAACGTGTTGGAAAGATGGATCCCTTGTACCAGCCCCCGTGCCGGATCGGTGCTGTCTGCGGTCAGGCCCAACAGCACCTGCACACCGCCCACCAAGCCTTCCAGAATAATCAGGCCGAGGCTCAGCACTGCGCCGAACCGCGCCATGTGGCCCTTGGGCGCAACCCGGAAGGCCAAGACCACCAGCACGATGGCAATCAGCCCGCTGAGGCTGCTGGTCAGGCGGTGGCTCAGTTCGATGAGGGTATGCACACTGGGGTCTTGCGGTACCACTACGCCGTTGCACAGCGGCCAGTGTTCGCCGCAGCCCGCGCCCGCACCCGTGATACGCACCACTGCGCCCCACAAGATCACCAAGATGTTGTAGGCCAGTGCGGCCCAGGCCAGCCGGGGCAACCATGCGCCCGCACGGGAAACTGCCAAGGTGCTGCTCATTCTTCCACCGTCCCTTTTGCGCCTTCTGGCCGCGCCTGCTCTCCAGACCCGAGGCCGTCGGCCCCACGCGCCACGCACCCGCTATTCTATGCGCCACACCCGGTAGAAGATTGTCCCTTACCTGCCCAGCGTTCGGTTTCTTTGGGCCTCGGTTCCTGCGCCTCTGGGTCTTGGGCCTACCGGGCGTCTGGGCCTGGCAGGCCAAAAGCAGGCGGATGCAGCAGCAGGGCATTAATTTCTTGGGCAGTACAGGGCGCGGAGAACAGGTAGCCCTGACCGAAGTGGCAGCCTAAAGCCTGCATCATGCCCAGTTGTTCTCTGGTTTCTATGCCCTCTGCCGTCACTTTCAGGTGGGCAATACTGCTCAGGCTCACGGTAGAATTCACCATCTGCTTTGCATACAGGTGTCTGGTTTCCGAACCAATCACATTGGCCGTAAAGCTCTTGTCTATTTTCAGAGCCTGTATGGGTAAAGTTCGGAGGCGGTTCAGGTTGGAGTAGCCCATTCCAAAGTCGTCCACGATCAGATCTACACCCATCTCGTTGATCTGCTGCAAGATGCGGTCTGTGTGGGGATTGTCCTGCATCACCAGTGTTTCGGTTATCTCTAGGGCCAACTGCGACGGTTTGATTTGGTATTCGGCCAGCGCATGTGCCAATTCCTGTACGAAACTATGTTGAGACAACTGAAGTGCTGAAACGTTGACGCAAATTTGAAGGCCTTCCCACTGCCCGGCAAAAAAGCAGCTCTGTTTGATGGCCCATTGGCCTAGGGGAACGATAAGCCCAAACTGTTCGGCCAGCGGTATGAACACCTGAGGCGAGATGAAACCCAACGTGGGATGCTTCCAGCGCATCAGCATTTCTACTTTTTTAAGTGTGCCGCTGTTCAAGTCATAAATAGGCTGAAAGAGGATAGAGATCTCATTTCGTTCCAACGCTCCACCCAGGTCATGAACGATGCGTTGTTGATGTTCGGTTCCGTCGTCATCTGCCGAGTTATACCGTTTGAACCCTTGCTTGCCAGAGCGCTTTACTGCCAGCATGGCGCTGTCGGCATGGCGCAACAATTCTTTCGGAGTCTGAGCGTCGGTGGGATAGACACTGATGCCAATACTGAGCGTCATGTGAACGCGGTTCAGATCCGGTGTGAGCGTCAGTCCTTCCCTATGCATCCGCTCCGAAATAGTGCGGCCAAAATATTCTGCCTGCTCCCCAGTGTCGAAAGGCACGACCAAGACAAACTCGTCTCCATTGAGTCTGGTGACAATCATCTGAGGTTTGCTCATTGAAACGAAGAGGCTTGCCGCCTGTTTAAGAATTTCATCGCCCTGCTCGTGCCCCAGGCTGTCATTAATTAATTTGAAATTGTCTAAATCTATGAATATGAGCGATAGATGTTCCTGGGGGAGCTTGGAAATTTGATCTTCGAGGTACTTCTCTAAGTATCTACGGTTGTGCAGGCCAGTTAAAAAATCGTTATAAACCAGAGTTTCTAGGACGCTGAGGCGCTCCATTTGTTGTGAATAAGCCTGCTTCTGAATGATATATCCTCTTGAAGCAAGTACGATAATCCATGCACTCAGATTGAGTTGTAGTAGAGTTACAGTCGCCGAGCCCAGATTTACATCTTCTATCCAAGTAATCAAGTAGACTGCACTGATAAGACTTGTCATAGCCATCAAGAAGGTAGACATCTTCCATTAAAATGAGTGGAGGCTGTTGAGCTGGAGATAAGTGACGGTCGGGTAGATCCAGATGATGAACTCGGAAACTCCATAGGCTAGGTATTGCGGAGGGGTGTATAGAGTTAAAATGACAAGTTTTGATAAAATGAAAAGTATTGCTACGTAGGCGAATATTATGTATGGTACTTCTCCTCGCCATTTTATATACATTAAAATTCCGCAGATCGAATAAGCGAAACTCAACAAAAAATGAAGGGGTGCATTATACATATGATACACGAGTGAATCGTCTGTTACATAATAAGCGAAAACAGATGCTATCACAATGAAAGGCATCATTATTACCAAGGCACGCCGCCGTGCGTTGGCGAGATCCGCAATCACGCTTAGCCTGTTCTTATCATCTGAATCCATGCCACATTCAGGGTATAGCTCTACCATAAAGTCATTTAGGTATCAAAGTACAATTTGAGGAAACGGCGGGTCAGGAAACAGCGATCACTGGGATTGTGTGTGACCGCAGTGGGCCGGACTGGGCAAGCACGGTCAGGCTGTAGCCCACGTCGGAATCGGGTTGCGGAGCATGGCCTCAAACTGCTGCGCGTTGCATGGCCGGGCCAGAAAGTAGCCCTGCCCGCTGTGACAACCGAGGGCGCGGACGGTTTGCAGTTGCTCGAAGGTTTCGATGCCCTCAGCGGTGACGTGTAGCCCCGCGATTGCGCTGACCTGCACCACAGCATTGATCATGCCCTGCGCGTAGCGTTGATCGAGTTCCGATCCGGCCAGATGCCTCGTGAAACTCTGATCCATCTTCAGTGTCCTGACAGGTAAGGTGCGCAGGCGGGCGAGGTTGGAATACCCGATGCCAAAATCGTCGATGGTCAGGCCCACTCCCGTTTTTTTAAGCGCATGGAGAGCCTCCACAGTACTGGAATTGTCCTGCATCAGCGTGGTTTCGGTCAGTTCCAACTCTAGGCGGCGGGCGGGCAGGTCATATTCGTTCAGGAGTTCGGTGATCTGCTGGGCAAAATTAGATTGAAGTAGTTGCAATACGGACACGTTGACACACAGCGTGACGTCGGGCCATAGACGCGCATAGCCGCAACTCTGCTGCAAAGCCCACAGGCCAAGTGCATTGATCAGGCCGCTCTGTTCGGCCACCGGAATAAAGGCAGCCGGTGAAACCCAGCCGAAAACGGGATGATGCCAGCGCATTAGCACCTCCGCTTTCACGAGTTCGCCGGTTTTGAGATTGTAGAGGGGCTGGAAGACCAGTGAAATCTCTTGCCGCTCCAAGGCTCCAGCCAACTCGCGGGCCAGTTCTTGCCTGTATTCCGTGTCGGCGTCGTCGGCAGTGTTGTAGCGGCGGACATTCTGCTTGCCGTTGCGCTTGACAGCAAACATGGCACTGTCTGCATGACGCAGGAGTTCTTCACTCGTCAGGCCGTCTTCAGGGTAAACGCTGATACCGATACTGAGCGTAAGGCGGAAGTGATTGAATTCTGCCCCCAGTTCCAAGCCATCGGTCTGAAGATGATCGAGGATCTGCTGCCCCAGCAATTCGGCATCTTCTCCTGTCATCTCTGGCAAAACCACCACAAACTCGTCTCCGTTCAGGCGAGTCACTACTGCCTGTGGCCCCGACAACTTCAAGAGCAGTTGGGCCACCTGCTTTAACAAATCGTCGCCTTTGGTGTGGCCCAGCGTATCGTTCACTAGCTTGAAACTGTCGATATCAATAAAAAGGAGGGCTAAGATATTAGACTGAGGATGTTCCAGAAAATCTTGTAGATAATGTTCTAAATAGCGTCTATTCTGCAGATCGGTTAGGATATCAGTATGTGCGATTCTTTCAAGCGTAGCCATTTTGGTGATATGCGCTGTCTGTATCTCCTTTTTCATCATGTATCCCTTAGATCCAATCAAAATAATCCACCCAACAGAATTAAGCTGTATAAGAGCCATTAGGTTTGGAATCGCTTCTGTGGTAATTAGACTATTGATCATATAGATCAGGCTTATAAGTGACAGTGTGGCCATGAGAAACAATGAATATCGCCAGTAGAAAACGAGTGTACTATTGATCAGAGCGAAAATTAGAAGTGCATAAAGCCACATCAAATGCTCCATAACGCCAATAGAAAAATAATCCCCTGTCGAGAATAGGAGGAGTGTAATTAACTTTGTAACAATAGGGAAAGCGCATCCAATAAACGTAATAATATATGGAACTTCACTAGTTGGATACATTCTGATGGCGACCCAAGAACCTGCATACCACACCGCGCAAACTGCATAGATGGGCAGATTATAGACGTGGTGGCTTAAGCCGTCATCGGTGATGATGATAGTCGCAACTGCCAGCAGGCAAAGAAGGGGCAGAATGATTGTGATGGCCTGTCGCCTCATGCGAACTATGCTGTCAGTCAGATCTAGCTGAATTTCCCTCACGCTGTCTGGCATCGAATCAACTATAGCTGAGCTGGGCGGTCAGTTTAGACCAAACCCACCCGTGCCCCCCGATGGACACTCGCCCCGGCCCCTTGCGCCTATAGTCCAAGGCAATATGGCGGAAACTATCAACCAGTGGGCGGTCATTACCATCGTCCTCAGCGGCGTCGCGCTTTGCTTTGGCGTGTTCTTTATTCGCAATCACAACCGCGAAGCACATATGCGGGCCATGATCTTGGCCAGTAGCTTTGCCACCATTTTTCTGGTGCTGTACTTGACCCGCCTCGGCCTCGGCTACGAAAAGAGATACGCAGGCCCCGACACGTGGCGCACGGCCTATTACGTGCTGCTGATCAGCCACATCATTCTGGCCACCCTGAACTTGCCGCTGGCCTTGGGTGCCCTCTGGAACGCCTATAAGGGGCTGAAGGCCGCCAAAAATTTGAGCAATATCGACGCGCCCGTTGCCCGTGGCTTCTTCAACAAACACCGGGCATGGGTGCGCTGGACAGTGCCAGTCTGGCTGTATGTGGCGGTCACAGGCTGGATCATCTATCTGGTGCTGGGGCAGTACGGCGAGGTCATCAAGGGGTAAGGGGACGCGGTCTAAGAGTTCCGAGGTCGAAGGGCTGGGGCGGGGGCGATGCTGTGTGCAACAGTTCCCGCCCCAGCCTTTGCTGTGTTTAGACCCTTGACCCTGACACGCCCTGCCACTCACGCCCTGCTAACGTAATCCCATGAAACGCAGTGTGCCCGACCTGATGACCGCCGCCGAACCGCTGGTGATGGTCACGGCTTACGACTATCCCGGCGGAATACACGCCGAGCGGGGCGGGGCCGATCTGATTCTGGTGGGCGACAGCCTCGGCAACGTGGTGCTGGGCTACGACTCCACCGCGCCCGTGACACTAAACGACATGATTCACCATGCCCGCGCCGTGCGCCGGGGAGCGCAGGCCACCTTTTTGGTGGTAGATCTGCCGTTTGGCACGTACCACACCGGAGTCACCGACGCGATGCGGGCCGCCGTGCGCGTGATTCAGGAAACGGGGGCCGACGCCGTGAAGATGGAAGGGGCCACCCCCGAGGTGCTGGACGTGGTGCGCGTGCTGAGCCGCAACGGCATTCCGGTGATGGGCCACGTGGGCCTGATGCCCCAGACCGCCACCGCGCAGGGCGGCCTGAAGGTGCAGGGCAAAGACGAGGAAAGCGCCCGCCGCACCGTAGACGGCGCACAAGCCTTGCAGGACGCCGGAGCCTTTGCGGTAGTGCTGGAGGCCATTCCCGCCCGTTTGGCCCGCCTGATCACCGAGCGCCTGACCGTGCCCACCATCGGCATCGGCGCGGGCGTGCATTGCAAGGGTCAGGTGCTGGTGTACCACGACCTGCTGGGCCTCTACGAGGGCGACGAAAAGAAGCTGGCTAAGCGCTATGCCGAACTGGGACGGGACGCCCGCGAAGCCATTGCGGCCTATGCCGCCGAAGTCCGGGCCGGGCAGTTTCCGACCAAAGAGCAGAGCTTTGTGATGAAGGATGACGTGCTGGGCAAGTTGTATTAGGGGCTGTAGGACGGGATTGAGAGCAGTTCTCCTACAGCCTACCTAAACCCCGCAGCCCCATTCCAGCACCTTCTGCATGCCCCCAGTCCCCGTGCGGCTTTGCCAGACCGTCGTGCCTTCTCCTTCGTGTACGTAGTCGTCTACCAGCACCTCCATGCTACCGTCGCCGTTCAGGTCGGCCACCGCGCCGATTCGCTGGGTCAGCACGCTGGGAAAGGCGTCGGCGGCGGGCGCTGTTTTGAAGATGCGTTCGCCCAATACGCTGGTTTTGACGCCGCCGGGCAGAGCTTCGCGCACCAGCACCAGCGAGTATTGCCCAGCACGTTCGGCGTAAAGCGTACTCATCACGCCGTCTGAAAAAGTGACCGGATCGCTGGCGGCCACCATCAAAATGTCGTCCCGTCCATTGCCGTCCAAGTCCGTGCGGAGCAGTTGCACGAGGCGCGGCGCGGCAGTCAGGCCCCGTTTTTTCAGTTCGGCAGCCACGATGGCAAGGTAGGGAGCGCTGTTGAGTGGCAGCGCGGTAATCGGGCGCGGCACCGGATTCCACGGCGCACTCAGAGCGTGGGCCGGAAACACGGTCTTTACGGTGGTCAGGTACCGGGTATCGCGCACCCAGTCGCAGGGATCGTTGGTTTCGATTCGCCCGCCCACTGTGGCCGCACCTAGTTTGCCCGTTGGCCCCAGCGCAGTTGCCTTCACCGTCGCCTCTATTTGTTGGCGTGCCAGTGGCCCCAACGACTCTCCGGGCGTCCAGCGGCGTGCAGCGGTGGGGCCGTCCAGCGTGCCCGTAATCGCAGCCGTATTTTCTACCAGCCGGAACAAAATGGCGCGTGGAGCAGTTGTAGGGGGTGTCACAGCAGGTGTGCCCTGTGCCAAAGCCAGTGGGGCCAGAGCCGGAGGGGTGACAAGTGCAGTCAACAGGAAGGCGAGGCGGCGAATGTCGGGCATGACGAAACCTCCGGGGCAGGTGAGCGAAATAGGGAAGACGCCCCATCGTACTTGGCCCGCTGGACGGCAGAGCAAAACCCCCGCCGCGCACCACGCTCCATGAAGGGCAGGGTGTATGGCAGGGGCCTTGAAAGGTCAGGACAGTTTTACTTTGCTCAGTTCCAGCGTCCGCCCCGCTGCTGACGGGTTTCCTGCTCCGGCGCGGCGTAGGTTTCTTCGGCGCGGCTCAATTTCTTGCGGCCATACAGCCCTTCCAGAATAAACTCGGCGGCGCTGACCCGCACGGCGTCGCTGTTGCTGTCGGCAATTTCTACGGCGAGGTCACGCAGGCCGGGAACTTGTGCGGTGGCTTTCATGCCCGCAGCGGGGTCGCCGCCCTGAGGGAAGCGGAACACGTTGCCGTCTTCAAACCACTTTTCCAGATCGCGGGTGTCGGCGCTGGCGTGGCGGCGGGCGTACACGGCTCCGGCGGCCTTACGAATCACGTCGCGGGCCACCTGATCGGCCCCCTTCATCTCGCCCTCGTATTCCAGTTCCATCTTGCCCGTAATGGCAGGAAGGCCCGCGTACACGTCGCTGACCCGCACCACCGGTTGGCCGTCTCCGGTCAGGCTGCGGCGTTCGGCGTTGGCGCTCGCCACTTCCATCAAGCTGATCGGCAGGCGCTGAGACACACCCGACAGCTTGTCTACGCGGCCATCTTCGCGGGCCTGAAACGCGATTTCCTCGATCAGTTCGGCCATGAATCCGGGCACGGTCACGTCTTCGCCGCGTACCGCTTCCTGCTCCGTAATATTCATGCCGAGGCGAACGTCGGTGGGGTAGTGGGTGCGGATTTCGCTGCCGATGCGGTCTTTCAGGGGCGTCACGATTTTGCCGCGTGCCGTGTAGTCTTCCGGGTTGGCCGAGAACACCAGCATGACGTCAAGCTCTAGGCGAATCGGGTAGCCCTTGATCTGCACGTCGCCTTCCTGAAGGATGTTGAACAGCGCGACTTGCACTTTGGGGGCAAGGTCGGCCAACTCGTTCACGGCAAAAATGCCTCTGTTGGCGCGGGGCAGCAGGCCAAAGTGCATGCTTCTCACGTCGCCCAAGCTGGTGCCGAGGCGGGCGGCTTTAATCGGATCGACGTCACCGATCAAGTCGGCCACCGTTACGTCGGGCGTGGCGAGTTTTTCTACGTAGCGGTCAGCGCGGGGCAGCCAGCGAATGGGCAAGTCCAGCCCGTGCGCTTCCAGCAGGGCGCGGCCTTCTGCACCCACCGGGTTCAGGGGATCGTCAGGCATTTCCACGCCCGAAATGACCGGAACAAAGTCGTCCATCAGGCCCGTGATGGCCCGCAGGATTCGGCTCTTGGCTTGGCCGCGCAAGCCCAGCAAAATAAAGTTCTGGCGGGCCAGCAGCGCATTCACCAATTGGGGAATCACGGTGTCGTCGTAGCCCACCACGCCGGGAAACAGTTCTTCACCGCTCTGTAATTTGCGCTTCAGGTTGTCGCGTACCTCGTCATGCACACCTCGCCGCACGCCGTCAAATGGGGAACGGCCCTGAAACGCGGGCGTCTGGAGCAGTTCTTTCAGCGTCTGCGCTGCGGGAGTCTGAAGTGCCGTGTCGTGCGCCATCCCTGCCGTCGTTTGGGGTGCAGTCATGTTGGGGGGAAGGTATCACGCACCTTGTGGGCGGAATGTGCGGCTTGCTGGAGAATCGGGGTCAAAAGCTGTCGCTCAGGCGGTTTGCGCTAGGAAGACGAGGCCGACGACGAAGCCGCGCCGCTGTTGTCCTGCGCCTGCTGGTCTTCCAGAGCCTTATAGGCGCACACGGCACTCAGGGCCGCCAACAACACCGGAGCCGCGCCAAAGCTGAGCTGCACGTCTTTGCCGTCCACCACGCCGCCAATGCGTCCGCTCAGGCTGGTTCCGCTGGCGTGGAGCCGCACATCTTTCCCCATCACGCGCCCCGAAAACCGCCCGTGAATCTGCGAGCCTTCCAGCGTTAAGTCCAGATCGTCGCCCTCGATTCGCCCGCCTAGCCGCACGTGTACGCGGTTGGCCGAGAGTTCGCCGTTGGCATCGAAGCCGCCGAAGTGTCCGCCGATCCGTCCGTCTACCCGCTCGCCCTTCAAGGTCAGGCGAATATCCTTGCCCTCGAAGCGTCCGCCGATGCGCCCATGCAGCTCCGAGCCGTTCCAGTCGGCCTGCACGTCATAGCCTTGAGCGAGGCCACCAATCCGCCCGCTGATCTGGACTCGCTGTTCGGTCATGCCGCCAGTTTGACATGCCCCTGCAGCTTGCTAGCCTCTGCCCATGCTCCGCGCCGCCCTGCCTGCCAACGCCCCCACCATCGCGCTGCACCGCTTTCCTGCCGAGGCCGACGCGCAGGAGCGGCCCATATATGCGGCGTGGGTAGAAACAGCCCTACAGCACGGCAAGTATCTGGGCTTCCTGATGGTGCTGGATGGGGAAACAGTCATCTCCGGTGCGGGCCTGACCCTGCTGGAATGGGGGCCGACGCGGGGCGATCCGCAGCCGTTTCGGGGCCGAATCGTGAACGTGTGGACGCACCCTGACCACCGCAGACAAGGCCACGCCCGCGCCGCCGTGCTGGCCTGCCTGAACGCTGCCCAATGCCGGGGCATCTCGCGCCTCAGCCTCGGCACCACGCCGGAAGCCCGCGCCCTGTACGAGTCGTTGGGCTTCCGGGCAAGTGGGGGAGAGCTGGGCCTGACACTGACGGAGAGAGGAGAGAGTCTGATTAGACGGGGCTACCTAGAGGACTAGACCGCTTCAAATGAACCTCTTCCCCATCAAGCGATAGAGAAAGAGCTTGACCTTCTTTTTGAAAACGCCCTTTGGTGGGGAATTGAAAGTCTGCTAAATGCCACAGAACGCGGGCAAGAGTAAAGCAAACCTCCCCCATTTCTTCGTTGGGAAACTCAGTTCTTGATTTTGTTAATGAAGAGCTGCTGCTCAATGTATTAATCATGCCCGTCGTAGCGCTTCTTAGGTCTAAGATGTCTTTGGCGTAGTCAATATAAGAAGTTGAATCAAGCGGTGGGGGCTGTGTTGGGCCTCTGTTTAATTGGGAAGACATAATGATGTTATACAGAGATTGGTAGAATGGGGCGAACACATCGTCGATCAGCTCCAAAAAATCAGTTGAGTCTGTGTTGGCTGCCGTCTCGATTTTGGATAGATTGACTTTGAGAGTACTGGCTGCTGATTTTAACAGTTCTATTTCTTCTGGGGCGAGTTTGTATTGGGTCATAAATGTTCGGCAGATGAAACTGGGAGTGCAGTCAGATTTGAGATGTGGCATCCGATCTTCAGGACTCAACCTTCCGGTTGGAAAGTGTAGCAAATCCACATCCAAATTCACTGAGCGGTTGCCCCTCCCCCGCCCCGCGCTATCCTGCGCCCCATATGTCTCAGGTGTCGGGTGTAAACGGGTCGGGCTACCAAACAGTGATCGGGTTAGAGGTGCATTTGCAGTTGCGGACGCGCACCAAGATTTTTACGGCGTGTCCTGCCGACTACCACGGCGCGGGGCCGAACGAATTTACTGACCCGATGGTGCTGGGCCTGCCCGGTGCGCTGCCCACCCTCAACCGTGAGGCCGTAGAACTGGGCATGATGTTCGGCCTCGGCCTCAACTGCGACGTGTCGGGCTTTACGCAGTTTCACCGGAAAAACTACTTTTACCCCGATTCCCCCAAGAATTTTCAGTTGTCGCAGTATGACCGCCCGATTGCGCGGGACGGCTATCTGGACGTAGAGGGCGGGCGTGTGCGGATTACCCGCGCCCACTTGGAGGACGATGCGGGCAAGCTGATGCACCCTACCTACGCGCCCTACAGCCTGCTTGACCTGAACCGCGCTGGCTCGGCCCTGATCGAAATGGTCACGGAGGCCGATATTAAGGGGCCGGAGCAGGCCCGCGCCTTCTTAGAGGCGGTGCAGGCCATCGCGCAGGCCCTTGGCGTTTCGGACGCCACGCCGGAAGAGGGCAAGATGCGCTGCGACGTGAATATCAGTGTGCATAAGCCGGGAACGCCTTGGGGCACCAAAGTAGAGGTGAAGAACCTGAACTCGTTTCGCAGCGTGGCCCGCGCCATCGACTACGAGGCGGCGCGTCAGGCCCGCGTGCTGGACGGCGGTGGCAGCATTACCCAAGACACGCTGGGCTGGGATGAAGGCGGCCAGAAAACCTTCCTGATGAGAACCAAGGAGGGCGAGGCCGATTACCGCTACTTTCCGGAGCCCGATCTGCCCCCGCTGGACATCACGCCGGACTGGATAGAGCTGGTGCGGGCGCGGATGCCGGAACTGCCTGCCCAAAAGCGGGCGCGGTATGTCGCAGCGGGCGTGCGCGAGGCCGACGCCGACACCCTGAGCTTGGATGTGAACCTCAGCCGCTTTTATGACGAAGCGTTGTCAGAGAACCCTTCACCAGATGCACAGCGGTTGTCGAACTGGCTGCTCACCGAAGTCACTGGATTTCTTGCGGCCAGTGAGCAGGGCATTCGGGACACGGCGCTTCAGCCCGCGCATCTGGCCGCGCTCGTGCGCCTGATCGACGCTGGAACCATCAGCGGCAAGATTGCCAAAGACCTGCTGCCCGACGTGATGGCGGGCCAGAATCCCGAAACGCTGGTGCAGGAGCGCGGGCTGACGGTGGTCACCGATACCGGAGCCATAGACGCTGCCATAGACGCGGCCATGACTGCCAATCCCAAAGCCGTGGAACAGTTCCGCGCCGGAAATGCCAAAGCCGCCAACGCCCTGTTCGGCCCCATTATGAAAGCGATGGGCGGCCAAGCCAAACCCGAAGTCGTGCGAGACCAACTGCTGAAAAAGCTGGCCGAATGAGCGTTAAACAGGTTTGCTGGCTCCCCACGCTTTTCCCACTCACCACTGACCACTCACCACTCCCTGTTCCCCATCATGGCTGACGAAATGCACGCCCCCATTCCCAAGCCCGCGCCAAACGCCGACGCTCCCCGCTGGCGTTCGCTGGCGCTGGCGGCGTTGTGGGTGCAGGTCGCTTCTCTGTTCGGTCTGGTGGCCTATGTGCTGTGGCGCGGCAATGCGGCGGGCGGGCTGGATGAACTGGTCTGGCTCAGCGCCTTCGATTCTTTCCTCGCCGCGCTGGTGATGTGGTGGTGGACGGCCACGTTTGCCCGCGTGACGCTGGGGCAGGCCATTTCGACTGAACCCTTGCCGGGGCCAGTTGCGCCGGGTGCGGGCCAACTCCGGGCACTGCGGGCTGCGTTTCCTTGGCTCACGGCGCTCCGGCTCTCGCTCTGGTTCCTGACCGTGCTGAGCGTCGTCAACACCTCATCTTCGGAGGCCAATCCGGTGGCCCTGACCGCCCTGCTGACGGTGTGGGGCGCGGCGATTTTTGCCAGTAACGCCATGTACGGCAGCCTTGCACGCTTGGCACCCAACCCCGCTGACCCACTGGGCCGCGAACGGTTGCTGGGCTGGCTGAACCTGTCGGCGGCCCTCGCCGTTGCCATGACAGTGGTCAATGTCGTGCCCACCGCCGGGTTCAGTTCTGAGCCCAACCTCACCAGTCAGGTGGTGTACGGGGTGGCGGGCCTTCTGGACGTGGCGGCCACGCTGCTGGCGTTCCGGGCGCTCCAGACCATGCCCACGGAAGCCTGACGCCGAGTGGGGCGGCCCCGCGCTTGTTTGTGCCGCCTACAGACCGCCCCCGCTGCCAAACGGTATGCTTCCCGCATTCATGACGCACTCTTCTTCTCTCTCGGCGCGTGGCCCCCTCGTTTCCTTGGGCGACCTCGCTTGGGACGTGCTGGCCAAACCCGACACCATCTTGCAGCCGGGCGGCGACACCACAGGCCGCATGGAACTGCTGGGCGGCGGCAGCGCGGCAAACGTGGCGGTGTGGGCGCGGCGGGCCGGATACCCCAGCACCTTCGTGGGCAAAATTGGCCGTGACCGATTTGGGGAACTGGCCACCGCCGATCTGGAGGCCGAGGGCGTGCAGCCCGAACTTACCCTCAGTGGGCAGCACCGCACAGGCGTCATTCTGGCCCTGATCGACCAGCGCGGCCAGCGGGCCATGCTGACCGGGCAAGGTGCAGACTGGGAACTGTTGCCGCAAGAACTGCCTGAAAGCGTGCTGCGGGCGGCGGGCCACCTGCACCTGACGGCGTGGAGCCTGTTCCGCGACCCGCCGCGTGCAGCGGCCCTCGAAGCGGCGCGGTTGGCAAAAGCTGCCGGAGCCACCCTCAGCCTCGATCCCGGCAGCTTTCAGATGATTCAGCAGATGGGCCGCGAGAACTTTCTGGAAATCGTGGACAACATCCCCTTCGACATTATTTTCCCCAACGACGACGAGGCCCGCGCCATGAGCCACGAGAGCGATCCCGAACGGGCGATGACCTGGCTCAGGCACCGCTACCCGAACGCCTTGGTGGTGCTGAAACTGGACGAGGAAGGGGCACTGTTGGAAGGCCCCACCCAGCCCCGAACCCGCGTCTCCGCCACCCGCGATCATCTGCTGGACGCTACGGGCGCAGGCGACAGCTTCGGCGGCGCATTTTTGGCCGGATGGCTGGCGCACGGTGACGCGGTGCGGGCCGCCGAACTGGGCGCACAGGTGGGCGGCTGGGTGGTGTCGCGCTTCGGGGCGAGGCCGCCTGCCGACGATGACCTGCGGGCGAGGTTGGCATCGGTGGGCGTGACTTCCGCCGCTGCCTTGGCGGTGACGCCATGACCCGCCTCGGCAAGCGCAAAACGCCCGTGTGGGTGTGGCTGGTGCTGGTGTTCGTGCTGCTGCTGCTCTTGGCCGCAGGCGGCGCGTTCCTGTATCTCCGCAGCCTGCTCGCGCCTGCGGGGGGCGCGGCCTACACGCTGGAAATCAAGCCCGGCGACAGTCTGCCGCGCATTGCCCGTACCCTGCAAGACAAGGGCATCATCAAAAACGCCGAAGCTCTGCGCTTCGTGATGCGGCAAGACGGCACGGCGGGCAGCCTGAAAGAAGGGTTTTACGACCTCAGCGGTACACTGACTTTGCAGCAAGTGGCCGACAAATTGGCTGGCCCGGCCCGCATTCCCACCGTCAATGTCACTATTCCGGAAGGACGGCGCATCAAGGATTTGCCCGCCATTTTTGCCAAAGCAGGGTTCGACGCGGCGGCGATTCGGGCCGAACTGAACAATGCGGCGCTGAGTCCGTATGCCAATACCAACCTAGAGGGCTTCGTGTTTCCGGCCACCTACGAATTCCGTCCCGCAGAAACGCCGCGCAAGATCGTACAGACGCTGGTGGCCCGCATGAACGCCGAATTTACGCCCGCCAACGTCGCCAAAGCCAAGGCGCTGGGCCTCAGCGTGCGCGACTGGGTCATTCTGGGCAGCATGGTGCAGGCCGAGGCCGCCAACAACGCCGAAATGCCCATTATTGCCGGAGTGTTCCTGAACCGCCTGCGCGACGGCATTGCGCTGGGCAGCGATCCCACCGTCGCGTATGGCCTCGGCAAAGACCTGCCCGAACTAGACCGCAGCGCCGGAGACTTTACCAAAGACACGCCCTACAGCACCTACACGCGGCAGGGGTTGCCCGCTGGCCCGATCAATAACCCCGGTCAGGCCGCGCTGTTGTCGGTGCTGAGTTCAGAGCGCAAACTCCCCGATGGCCGCGACGCCGTGTACTTTTTGCACGGACTGGACGGCAAAATTTACGTGAACGCCGATTATCAGGCCCATTTGCGGGATATCGCGCGGCATAGGTAGGCGCTTTGGGCGGGAAGTGGGTTGTAGGGAGTGGGAAAAGATGAGGGCGTTGCAGCGGAAGATATGCTGCCACGCCTTTTTGAACAGGCGCTTGTACTGCGGCCCCCAAGTGGGGCTACCGCTGCTGCTGCCTCAGCCAACTCGCCGCCTGTTCTGCCAGTTCATCACGGCCTGTGCGGGTCAATTCCGAAAGGTTCAGCCCCCCGCCTGCCTGCGGTTGAAGGCGTGCGGCGAGGGCTTTGCCGTCTGCATCCAGCATGGTGGCGAAGGTCAGTTGCAGCGCCGAGCCGTCTTGCAGCGGCACGAAGCGGCTGGCGGTGTCGGCCAGTCCGGCGGTGGGTTCCCCAAACAGCCAGGTACGCGGGCGGGTCAGCACACTGCGGGCCAAAAACTCTGCGGCGCTGGCGCTGTGGCGGTTGACCAGCACCGCCAGAGGGCCGCTGTAGCGCACAGGCTGATTCAGGGGCTGGCCCTGCGCGTTGCCGTTGACCAGATACTCGCCTGCGCGGTAGCCGATCTGGGTCTGATGGAAGCGGGTTTTCATGAACAGAGGAGCGGGAGCCGTAAACGCGCCTGCGCTCAGCATAAATTCCTCTACCAGCCCGCCGCCGTTCCAGCGCAAATCCAGCACTATGCCCTGTGCGCCTGCCGACTGGGCCTTGCCGATGGCCCCATGCACCTGCTGCGCTACGCCCACCATAAAAAAGTGCCGCAGGCGTACTACCACTACCTTGCCTTCGCGCCAACTCAGGCTCACGGGCGAGACTGTCAGGGGGCTGGCGGTCAGTGTGGTGATGAGGGGCTGGCCCAAGCGCAGGCCGCTAAAACGCACCGCCGTACCCCGGCCTGCGGCCCGCGCCAGAGCTTTCTGCCCCGCTTCACCGTCGAGTGGGACGCCATTGGCCGTGTGCAGCACGTCGCCCACCCGCCAGCCTGCACGCGCTGCGGCAGAATCCGGCAGCACCTCGGCCACCACCCGCCCGCCCGTACCCAGCGCCTCTGTGATCGCCCCGAATGTGCGCTGCCCGCTCGGTTCACCGGACAGCACCTGCTGCGCTTCCTGTATCTCTGCCGGACTGAACAGATGGGTGTGCGGGTCTTTCAGATCGGCGACCAGTTGCCGCAGCAGAGGGTAGGCCTGTGAACTGGCGCACTCGGCCTTGCCCCCGCACAGTGCTTGAACGCGGGGCAAATAGCTTCGGCGGAGGTCGCTGGCCCGCAACCTGGACGGCCCGTTGTACCCGGAAGCCAGTTCATAGATGACTTCATCGAAGAGGTCTTGGGCCGACAGGGTAGCCGACGCCGTGACCGACGCAGGGGCTGGAGCAGTGGCCTGACCCACACCCAGTAGCGCGAGGGTCAGCGCCCAGACAGAGCGTCCCTTCACTGCGGTACGGCAAAGGTGCTGGCGGGCAAGGCCACATTCATTTGGACTTCTGAAAAGTCCGCCGTAAAAATCAGGGTTCCGTTGGGCAAAAACGCCTGGGCTTTGTCTGAAAATGGGATGCCGCCCACTTCCTCAAAGTCGCTGTACACCGAAATGACTTCGCCCAGTGGGGCAATAGGGTAACGCTCGGCCACCACTAAGCCCCGCGAATCCAGCAGAAACGTGGCCTTGGTGTTGTTGGTGACTGCTTCCAACACTGTACCAGTCAAGTCTTTGCCGTTCACCTTCAGCCAAGTCTGCTGGCCCAAATTCCTGAATGAACCGCGTCCCTGCTCGGCGGCGATCAGGCCGGGTGCGCCGTAATAAAAGCTGTCGCGCAGGCTTTGTGCTTCTTGGCGGGGCAGGGGCACCGTACCCGACTGCGGGGCAAATGCAAATGCTCCCTCAGCGGTCAGCCACTGCTCACTGATGAGCGTTTGACCTTGTTTGGTGGTTTGGCGTGCCCAGCGGTTGGCGTAGTCCACACTGGCCGCCGCATTCAGCGTGATGGCGGGCTGGCCCTGTGCATCCATAAAGACCAGTTCGACCCCCTGCGTCATGGTACGCAGGCCGCGCAAGGCTTCGCCGCCATTGGCCTCAATTGCCCGTACAAGCAGGGCGCGGCCCGCCTGTTGTTGGGTGGTGCTTGCGGCAGCCCCAGCGCGGGGCAGAGGCGCACCTGCTCCGCCCGCTTGCACTCCGCCGCCCAGCAGGAGGGCAGACAAGGCGGCGGCGCAGAGAACAGGACGAATGGAAACGGCAAAAATAACCTTCATGATTTGACCCTACACAGGGCTGCCGCGCTTGCCTACCCACCAATGGCCTAGGCCGAAAGAGATAGAAAAGAGGCTAGACATCTCATCTCTCTTCTCATTCATCCCCTAAGATTCCACAGTGGTCATTTCTGATTTTGCAAAAAATTTAACATTAATTTTCCTACCTAAAGGTCAGGCATGACCCCGGTGCGACTCCTCGTGGCCGATAGGCAGCCCCTGATGCGTCAGGCGTTGGCGGCGTTGCTGGGGCCAGCCGACGGCGTAACAGTGGTGGGGCAGGCCGCCGATGCCGCGCAAGCCTTGGCGCTATGCAAAACGTTGTGCCCCGATGTGCTGCTCTTGGATGTGCGCTTGCTGGTGCAGGGCGGCGAGAACATCAAGGCGATTTTGAGCTGCAAGAGTGGCCCCCGCATGGTCTTGTTTGCCGACGATGACCAAGTGAATGCGGCGGTGGCAGGCATAGGAGCAGGCGCGGCAGGCTGCCTGTTCAGAGACGCAGAGCTGCGTGAAGTGCTGACTACTCTGCGCCGTGTCCATGCCCGAGAAGTGGTTATGCCCGCCACAGTGATGCAGGCTTTTGCTCAGCAGAAGAGGGAGGCTGCAGCCATCACTGAAGCCCTAACCAAGCGGGAACTGGACGTCTTGTGCTTGCTGGCCGATGGGCAGGCCAACAAACAGATCGGCTCTCAACTCGGTCTGGCAGAAGGAACGGTTAAAGTTTATGTGGGCAACATTTTGGGCAAATTAGGGGTGACTAACCGCACCGCCGCCGTGTTGCGGGCCACCGATTCCGGTCTGCTGTGCGCTTGCCAATACGCCTCGTAACCTTTTTGCCCTACTTCCGCAGCCCTTTCAGCAGCGGCCCCCGCTCCTTCAACGCCTTTTGAAAGGCCTGTGCGTCGTTCATGGGTGCGGCGGCTTTGGCAGGAAGTGCTGCGCGGGCGGGCTGTCCGGGCAAATTCTTGGTTCCCAATGGGCTGGCCCCAGCGAAGCGGCGGGCGCGGAACATGCCGGGGTGTTCTTCGAAGACGGCCGTCACGCCGTCGGGCAGGGCGGCGAGGTGGGCGGCAAACTGGCGTTCCTGAGCCAATTCCGCGTGGGCCGCGCCTGTGCCGAGTTCGCCCAATAGGCGGTCTATCAACGCAAACACGCGGGCAGCGTAGGCGTCCACTTCCTCGCGGCGGGGCAAGTACCCCCGGTGGATCACCCGGTTTCGGAAGTCTGCGCCCAAAGCTTTGGCAGTCAAAAAGTCCGGTTCGCGGCCCTCACGCAGTAAGTAGGCCAGCGCCATCATGCCCACCTGCCGCTCGGATTGGCTCGACACATGCCGCCATGTGGATTCCAAGATGCCCGCCGCGCCATCAAAGTCGGTTTGGCCCGCCAATGCAGCCCGCTCTAGGGCAAACGAGCGCACATAGAATTCAAAAAAGCGTTCCAGTGCGGCGGCAAAGCTGGCAACGGCTTCACGGGCGTAGCCGTCCATCAGGGCGCGGGTGCCCAGATCGAACAGCACTTCAAACTTCTGTTTGCGAACGAACACGCAAAAGCGCGTGCTGCACTGCGGGCAAGTCACGTCATGCACGGCGCTGTCGGCAAATTCCACTTGCACTTCACGCTGGCAATGGGGGCACACGGCGGGAAAACGCATGGCTGGAGTGTAGCGGCCCGGTTAGGCAAGCGGTGTGACCACCCAGTTTTTTAAGTTTAGAGTGCCCCTGTGAACATCTGGAAGGGCGACCTTTGGAAGCAGGCCGACACGGAACGAAAATGGGCGTTGGCTTTGGCTGCAGGCGTGCTGCTGCTCGGCGGGCTGACACTGGGGCCAGCGTTGTTTCCGTCGCCGCGAGTGCCTACGCTGACGCGCCAAATGCTGCCGCCTATTGCTGCCGCGCCGAGTGCCGACCCTCCAGTCTACCCGCGCACCGCCAGCGTGCAGCCGCTCATTTCGGGCCGCCTGAACCTGAATACAGCCAGCACCGAGCAACTGGAAGCCCTGCCCAAAGTGGGGCCGAGCATGGCCGCCCTGATCGTTGCGGCCCGCCCACTGCGCTCGTTGGCCGATCTGGACGCGATTAAGGGCGTAGGCGAAAGCACCCTGAAAGCCCTCACGCCACTGGTCTCGTTTTGATCCTCGGCCTAGTGGGTCAACGCTGATGGCCGTTCCCCTTCAGCCCCATGAGGTGGTCACTGGACGCCACGCGGAGAAAGGAGGCGTTGCGCCGCGCCGTACAGCACCTCGTCCCTTGCCCAAATTTCCCGCTTCCCCCACCTCTGGCGGACGCCTCGCGTGGACGGTTCCTGCCGTGCTAGGCGTGATCGGCGGCATTCTGCTGGGGCTGGGTATCGGCTGGGGCGGTTTGGCGGTGGTGGTGGGCTTATTGCTGGCTTGGTTCGATGCTCGCCCGTTGTTGGCAGGAGCGGCCCTGCTGGGCGGCGCGGCAGGCTTCGGCTCCGTGCGCGTGCAGGCCGCCCAACCTGACCCCATGACCCCGTGGATTGGTGCACAGGTGACGCTGACGGGCGACTGGGACGGCCAATTCCTGACACTACATGACCCACGCGCACGGCTGGCGGTGGCCCCCAAACCCGGCATTCCCACAGGCCGCGTCACGCTCAGTGGGCGGCTGGTGCGTCCCGACAGTCGGCGCATTCCCGGCGGCTTCGATCAGGCGGCGTGGCTGCGCTCGCAGGGGGGGTTGTTTTTGCCCACGCCAACCGCCGTTCTGATGGCGGCTCAGGTGCGCTCCAGCACCCCCGAAAACGGCCTGCGCGGGTGGTTCCGGCGTGGCTTGACCGTGGGCCTCGGCCAACGCGAAGCGGCGCTGATGCAGGCCATCGAACTTGGAGACCGCAACGACATCGGGCAAGAAAAGTTCGCGGAAGGCTACGGCGTGCGCGACGCCTTCAACCGAGCGGGGCTGGCGCACCTGATGGCCTTGTCGGGCCAAAACGTGGCCCTGATTACGGGCGTGCTGATCTGGCTGCTCACGCGGGCGGGTGTGCCGAACCTGTGGCGCTACCTCGCCCCCGCCTTGCTGCTCGTTCCCTATCTGGTGCAGTTGGTGGGGTTTTCGCCCTCCATCACGCGGGCCGTCATCATGGGCTTCGCGGTCATGATCGGGCTGGCGGTGGGGCGCGGCAAACCCGATGGGCTGGGCATCACGGCGTTCGCGGCGTTGGCCTGCCTGCTCCCTTTTCCCATGTGGCTGCTGGATGTTGGCTTTCAGTTGTCGTTTTTGGCGGTGTTGGCGCTGCTGTTGTCGGGCAAAGTGGCGGCGTTGCTGCCCCCCAAGTGGCCGATGTGGCTCCGGCTGGCCCTTGTTGCCACCGTGCTGGCCGAATTGGGCACGCTGCCCATTATTGCCAGCACTTTTGGGCAGATTCCGCTGGTGGGCCTGCCTGCCAATCTGCTGGCGGGAGCCGTGATGGTGGTGCTGGTGCCGCTGGGCTTTTTGGCGGGATTGCTCGGCCCTGCCGCCATTCTGATCAACTGGCTGGTGTCCATTTTTGCCAACATGCTGCTCCTGATTGCCGAAACCTTTGGCCGCGCCCCGGTGCTGAGTTGGGGCACCGTCAGCGCCGCCGGATACGTGGCCTACGCGCTGGCGGCGGGCGCGGGCGTGCTGTGGCTGCGGGGCCGAATTCGTGCGCCCGCCGCGCTGGGTACGGTGCTGGCCTGCATGGTGTTCACCGCCCTCCCGCCGCGCCTGAATCCTCCCTGCGAAATTGTGTTTTTGGACGTTGGGCAAGGGGATGCCACCCTAATCCGCTTGCCGGGATTCACGGCGTTGGTGGACGCGGGCGGCAGCGTGAATTCCGACTACGACGTGGGAGAGCGCACGGTGCTTCCGGCGTTGCGGGCGCTGGGTGTGCGAAAGCTCGATCTGCTGATCGCCACGCACGCAGACACCGACCACATCGAAGGCATTTCGGGCGTGCTGCGCGGCTTGCCAGTAGGAGAAATGTGGGTGGGCCACCTCAAAACCGATGACCCCGTGCTGACGGCGGTGCTCCTGACCGCCCGTGAACGCCGCGTGCCCGTGCGCGAGGTGCGGCGCGGCGACCAACTGAAGGTGTCCGGCCTGACCCTGAATGTGCTGTGGCCGGTGGGCAACGTCTGGAGCACCGAAGACAACGACAATTCTGTAGCAGTGACGCTGGAATTGCCCACTGCTGGGGGCAAGCTGTGGCGCACCGCCATTTTGGGTGACCTTGCCGACCCCGCCGAAGCTCTGATCAGCGCGGGCAAACTGGACTTGCTGAAGGCTGCACATCACGGCAGCCGTTTTTCTACCGGGCAAACCGTACTGGCCCAGACCCGCCCCGAAGACGTGCTGATCAGCGTGGGCGCACGCAACACCTACGGCCATCCTCATCCCACCGTCTTGGCCCGTATACAGGCGGTGAGGGCTAAGGTCTGGCGAACGGATCAGATGGGGACGGTGCGCTGGCCGTTGCCCTAGCGGGCGGATCGTGGAGTGTAAATCGTGGAAACAGCAAAACCACTCTTTTGCCCTTCTCTTTTCCCGCGATCCACGATCTCCCCATCACCTCCCGCTTCCCGCGTTATTGTTGTACAGACTTCAATCTTTCAGGAGGATTTACCCATGACCACCAAACCACCCGTTCGCGTTGCCGTCACTGGCGCAGCCGGACAGATCGGCTACAGCCTGCTGTTCCGCATCGCGTCCGGCGACATGCTGGGCAAAGACCAGCCCGTGATCCTGCATCTGCTGGAAATCACGCCCGCGCTCAAGGCCCTCAACGGCGTCGTGATGGAACTCCGCGACTGCGCTTTCCCGCTGCTGGCCGACATCGTGACCAGCGATGATCCGATGGTGGCCTTCAAGGACATCGATTACGCCCTGCTGGTGGGCGCGATGCCCCGCAAAGCTGGCATGGAACGCGGCGACCTGCTGAGTGCCAACGGCGGCATCTTCAAACCGCAGGGTGAGGCGCTGAATGCTGTGGCGAGCCGGAACGTGAAAGTGCTGGTGGTGGGCAACCCCGCCAACACCAACGCCCTGATCGCCCAGCAAAACGCCCCCGACCTGAATCCTGGACAATTCACGGCGATGGTGCGCCTCGACCACAACCGCGCCATTTCGCAATTGGCCGAGCAGACCGGGAAGCCCGTCAGTAGCATTCAGAATCTGACCATCTGGGGCAACCACTCCAGCACGCAGTACCCCGACCTGAGCGCCGCCACGGTAGACGGCCAGCCCGCCCTTGATCTGGTGGAGCGCGACTGGTACGAGAACAGCTACATTTCTACGGTTGCCAAGCGTGGCGCGGCCATTATCGAAGCACGCGGCCTCAGCAGCGCGGCCAGTGCCGCCAGCGCCGCCATCGACCATATGCGCGACTGGGCGCTGGGCACGCCGGAAGGCCAGTGGGTCAGCATGGGCATTCCCAGCGACGGCAGCTACGGCGTTCCCGCTGGCCTGATCTACGGCTTCCCCGTGACCTGCAAGAACGGCCAATACGAGATCGTGCAAGGTCTGGAAGTCAGCGACTTCAGCCGGGGCAAAATGGACGCCACCGCGCAGGAACTGACCGAGGAACGCGACGAAGTACGCAAACTGGGCTTGGTCAAGTAGGAGTTACAAAACAACAGCTGAAGCACAGCAGGTTAAGCACAACAGTTCAGAAAGGGAAGCGGGCGTCATGGCCTTGCTTCCCTCTTCGTTTGGTCTTTGGGGGCCGGTAACCAAGTGCCTGCGCTCTGTCTGCTTTGGATGGGCGTCACACAGAAGATTTTCGTCCGGAATCGCAGGAGTGAAGTTATTTACAAATTCATCCCGCGTTAATACATTCCGGGTCAGTGATCCAATCTGCGGGCGGCGGCATACAAGCAAGTCAAAGGGACGCTTTACCAGATCGAGACCGCTGCTGTTTGCGGGTTGCCCCGTCCTTTGGCTGCCTGCGCCTGCTGCCCGCCCTTGCCCCCATTCATTTTTCTGTACCCGGAGGATCCACCATGAGCAACGATACCAGCAAGCCCGCCAACAGCCGCCGCCAATTCCTCGGAGCCGCTGGCCTGATGGGCGCAGGCGCACTGATCGCCGGATGCGCCCCCGTGATTGCTGCCCCCCCGGTCAAGGCCAACCTTGACGCGACCATCTTTAACTTCGCCCTGAACCTCGAGTACCTTGAAGCCGCGTTCTACCTCGCTGCCGTGGGCCGTTTGGGTGAACTGGACGCCGTGGGCGGCAGCAGCGCCAAAGTTGCATTGCCCACTGCTTTCCGCGCCAACGCATTCAACGGTGTGGGCGTGCCCATGAGCGACACCATTCGTGCCTACGCCACCGAAACCGCCAACGACGAGAAGGCCCACGTGGCGATCATTCGTAAGGTTCTGGGTAACGCTGCCGTTGCACAGCCTCAGATCGATCTGGCCGCTGCCTTTGAAGCCGCTGGCCGCGCCGCTTCCGGCGACGCCATCAAGGGCTTTGATCCCTTCGCCAACGAACTGTTCTACCTGCACGGCGCATTCATCTTTGAAGACGTGGGCGTCAGCGCTTACAAGGGTGCCGCCCGTTTGCTGGTCGATGACAAGCCCGGCGGTAACCTCGAGAACGCCGCCGGAATCTTGGCCGTCGAGGCCTACCACGCTGGCTCGATTCGTACCATCCTGTACGCCCGCCGCAACGACCCCGCCGCCGCTGGCCTGAACGTGGGCCAAGTGGTGCAGGCCATCAGCAACCTGCGCGACGCCGTAGACGGACGCGACGACGCCGACAAAGCCATCAGCCGCGATCAGGGCATCCTGAACGACGGTCTGCCTGCTGGCACGGCCAACATCGTGCTGGCCGACGAAAACTCCATCGCCTACAGCCGCACTCCCCGTCAGGTCGCCAACATCGTGTTCCTGACCGGCGACAGCACCGCGACCAAGGGCGGCTTCTTCCCCATGGGACTCAGCGGCGACTTCAGCGCCATTCTCGCCCTCTAAACCTCTACAGCAAGTGCCCCCAGTGCAAGTTGGCTGGGGGCACTTTTTGGTGTCCGGAACGAGGTTAATGCTTCTGCTCTTTCTGGCCCACTAATCCAGTCTGACCAATTGCCCCGCCGCCTCGTACCACACGCTCCCGTCTGGGCCGACAGCGAGGGCGTGGGGGCCGTTGCTTTTGCCGTTCTGGGTCAGCACGGGCACGGTCAGGGTGCTGGTGTCGCCGCTCTGGGCGCGGTACAGGCGGGAGTGCGTGGGATCGCCCACCCACAACGTGCCGTCTGGGGCCACTGCCAATTCAGTCGGGCGTGCGCCAACGGGCAGGGCCAACGGGGTCTGCTGGCCTGTGCTCGGGTGCAGGTTCCACACCGTTCCCGTGCGGGCTTCTATAAACCACAGCGTGCCGTCGGGGGCAGCGGTCAGGGCGTCGGGCAGGCTTTTGCCGGGAATGCCCACCTTGAACACGGTGGTCTTGCCTGTGTCCGGATCAAGCCCGATGACGGCTGGGTCGGCATAAAAGCGGGTGTAGTACAGGTGCCCGCCCGCGCCGAGGGTCAGGTCTTCGGCGTTTTCTTCTACGGCGTAAGACGTGACCTCGCCGCTGGCCGGATTCAGGGCGGCCACGCGGTCACGGGTGTACTGGGTAAACCAGACCCGGTCTGCGGTGGGTGTGGCGCTGTTGATGGTGTCGGCGGTGGCCCCCACAGCATGCCGTTTGATCTGGCCCGCCCTGTCCCGCGAGACCAATACGCTGCCGTCACTCAGGGCACTCCGAACTGTGACCCACACGCGGCTATCTGGGGCAACCGCGTGGCTGGTGATGGTTTCGAAGCCGCCTAGGCCGAAGCCCAGCAGAGTAAAGCTGTTCTGGGCCGGATCGAAGCGCACCAGATGATGACGCCCCTGCTCGTTCGCGCTGGCTGGGGCACGCAACAATACACTTCCGCCCGCCTCGAAGTTCATGCCGCTGGCCTCGTATGGACTGCCCGCGCCCACCACAATCGGCTGTACCGCGAAGGTCAGCACGGGTAGGGTCAAGGTGGCGCTTTTGCCCGCAGAGGTCACGGTGACGGTCACGGCTTTGGTGGCCGTGTTGGTCATACTGCCCTGTACCCGCAGTGGAATCAGCGTGTCTGTGCCGTCTAAGCGGGCGGGTTCTGCCGTGACGGTCAACCCGGCGGGGGCGCGGTCTACCGTCACCGTCACTGCTCCGGTAGAGGCGACCCGTACCGTCGCCCCGGCATCGGCACTGCCAATCAGGGCCAACGCCTGATCTGCACTTGCTTTGAGGCTGGCGACAGGGGGCGCGGTGTTGGTGCCGCCGCCCTGCCCACCCGTGACGACGGGCGCAGGCGGCCCCCCACAAGAGGCCAGCAACAAAGCGGCGGCCAGCAGCGGCGCGAACAGAGCGGCGGGCGTTCGGCGGGGCCTGTTTCCAGCCCGTTCAGTGGGGCGGGCAACCGTGAGGGGAGGACGCATAGGCGCAGTTCACACTATGTTCCCTGACTTCCGCCTTACATTCTGCACCCAGAAGAATAGATCTTTTCAACTAAACTGCTTGCCACTAATTTCGGTACAACACAGGTGGCGGCCCCCTCAGTTCAGTTCAGGGTGCGTCCGCCGCTGCCCATCAGGGCCTCCGCTTTTCGCAGATGATCGCGCAGGGTCACGTGCCAATCGTCGCTTTCGGGAGTGTGGGCCAGAGCCTGCTGGGCGTGGGCATACGCCGCCGCCGGGTTCAAGAAGCCCTGTTGGGCCATCACGTCGGCGGCCATCTGGTGGCCCGTGACCCAGTCCCGGCTATCGGGGGCGGCCTCGCGCACCACGCGCTCGTAGTGTTCTAGGGCGTCGTCGAGATGGTAGTAATCCAGCGCCACGCTGCCCAGCACGAGACTGGCGGGAACCACCGCGCCCTGCGCTAGCGCTTGCTCGGCAGTTTGCTGCGCTTCTTGCAGGCGGCCTAGGCGGTAGTCGCATTCGGCCATATCGGCCAACACTTCGGGCAGATAGGGATATTCGGGGTCTTGCAGCACGGCTTCTAGGCGCTCGCGGGCATCAACTGGGCGGTCTAAATCCAGCAGGGCCACGCCTAGTTCGTGGTTGGCATACGGCCTGTCGGGTTCACTCGCCAGTTTCAGGGCTTCCTCGAAGGCGGCAATGGCCTGTTCCTGCAAACCCAGATGGGTCAGAATTTGGCCGCGCACCAGCGCTACGCCGTAGCTGGGGTCGCCGTGTTCGCGCTCCAGCCGGGCTGCTTCCTTAATCGCTTCGTGCGCGGCGTCGGGCTGTTCCAGGTTCAGCATGGCCTGCGCCCGCAAGTAGTACCACGTCGCCAGATTCAGCCCTTCGTCGGGTTCCTGTCCGGTGTACAGGGCGCGGGCTTGGTCTAGGGCAGCGCTGGCTTCCGCCGTCTGGCCCACCGTCAGCATCAGCGCGGCTTGCTCCTGCAACATGATCGCCCGGTTCAGGCCGCTCGTCAGGTGCGCGGCCTCGCCGTACAGGTGAATGGCATCCGTCGTATGACCCAACTGCTCCTGACTGTCGGCCTGCCACGAACGCAAGCGCCAGCGCAGATGCTCCGGCAGTTCGGTGCTGGGCAGCGCGATATCCAGCGCCTCCTGCGGCTTTTCGGCCAACGCGAGGGCGCACATGGCGTGAAAGCGGGCCAAGGGATCGGCAGTTTCGCGCACGGCAGCCGGGGGCGGCGTGGCCTCGCCCTCGCGCAATCGGGCATCCAGTTCGGCCATCAGCGCCACATACAGCGGCTCGGTTTGTAGAGCGGCGTCCAGCATGCGGGCTTCGCGCAGGGCCAGGGCCACTTCGTTGGTGGCCATCTCTCCGTACAGCGCATGGACACTGGCGACATACAGGGCGATCCGCGCCCGTTCGTGTGTTCCGGCTTCCCGCATGGCGCTGTCCAGCACGTTGAATGCCGTGTCGTAATCGCCCCCTGCGAGAGCCGTGCAAGCCTGCTGCCAGGTGGTGGCGACCTCAATCATTACCCACCAGTTTAGCGCGGAAGGGAGAAAGGATGAGTGGTGAGTGGTCAGCGGTGAGTGCGAAGGACAAAATCGGGCGGATCGTGGATCGTGGCGATGTGAAACGAATCTCTAGGGTTGTTGCCAACTTGCAAGGTCAAAGACGCTGACGCTCATGCCCACCCGCGCCCTTCCCACGTTCCACGATCCACCCACCACGCTCTATCCCCCGCCCCTGAGCATTTGCTCAAGCCAAGGTGTGACGCTGCCTACACCCACACATCTTGAGTCTGGTACACTCAACTTCATGGAGCATCCGTCGGCTTCACCCGCCTATTTCCCCCCTTCGCACTCTCTAATTCTGGAGGATTTCTCTTGAAGCGGTTGAATCCCTGGCTGATCGTTCTGTTCGTGCTGGCGCTGTTCCTGATGTTCTCTCAGGCACCTCTCAGCGGGCGTGCTACGGTCAATTACAACGAATTTAAGAATCTGCTCGATCAGGGCGTCATCAAGACGCTGGTGGTTCGGGAAAGCATCGGCACCGTTACGCTGGACGCCCCCTCTCAGGTCAATGTCAATACGCCGCAAGGCCCTCAACCCCGCGAAGTTCCCGGCTTTACCGTGCGCTTGCCCGGTAGCCTCGCTACCCCCGACAGCGGTCTGATCGGGGAACTCGAAGCCCAGAACGTGAATTACCGCTTCGAGGCTCCCAGCCAGTGGCTGAATATCATTCTCAGCCTGCTGCCCATTTTGCTCTTGTTCGGCATGATGTACTTCTTCTTTATGCGGGCGCAGGGCGGCCAGAGCGGCGTCATGCAGTTCGGCCAAAGCAAGGCCAAGAAGTACGGCAAAGAAAACCGCGTGCAGACCAAGTTCACCGACGTGGCCGGACACGAGGAAGCCAAGCGCGAACTGATCGAAGTCGTGGATTTCCTCAAGAATCCCGGCAAGTACCACCAGATCGGCGCGGAAATTCCCAAGGGTGTGCTGCTGGTCGGCCCTCCCGGCACCGGTAAAACGCTGCTGGCCCGCGCTGTGGCCGGAGAGGCCGATGTACCGTTCTTCAGCGTCAGCGCCTCCGAGTTCATGGAAATGTTCGTGGGTGTGGGGGCCAGCCGTGTTCGCACGCTGTTCGAGGACGCCCGCAAGAGTGCGCCCGCCATCATGTTCATTGACGAAATCGACTCGATTGGCCGCAAGCGCGGTGCAGGCATCGGCGGCGGCCACGACGAGCGCGAGCAGACGCTGAACCAGATCCTCTCGGAAATGGACGGCTTCGACAAGACCAGCAACGTGATCGTGCTGGGCGCGACCAACCGCCCCGACGTGCTGGATTCTGCCCTGCTGCGCCCCGGACGCTTCGACCGTCAGGTGACGATTGACTTGCCCACCCTGAAAGAGCGCGAAGCAATCCTGAAGGTACACCTGCGCAACAAGCCAATGGCTCCCGGCGTAGACGTGCCCGAAATTGCCAAGAGCACGCCCTACTTCAGCGGCGCAGACCTGAAGAACGTGACCAACGAAGCCGCGCTGGAAGCCGCCCGCCTCAGCAAGACCCAGATCGACATGAGCGACTTTTACCGGGCGCTCGACAAGATCACGCTGGGTCTGGAGAACGGCTCGCTGAACGTCAGCCCCGAGGAGCGCAAGGCGATTGCCTACCACGAGGCCGGACACGCCGTCACCTCCGCCGTGATCCCCGGTTCCGACAAGCTCCAGAAAGTCAGCATTATTCCGCGTGGGCGTGCGCTGGGTGCCGCGTTCTACCTGCCCGAAGAACAGGTGCTGATGAGCAAGGAGCGCCTGGAAAACCAACTGGTCGTGGCTCTGGGTGGCCGCGCCGCCGAAGAAGTCTTCATGGGCAACGTGACGAGCGGAGCCGCCGACGATTTCCGCAAGGCCACCAACATCGCCCGCAAGATGGTGCTGGAATGGGGCATGGGCGAGAACTTCAAGAACATGGCGCTGTCTACCGAAAGCGGCCCCGTGTTCCTGGGTGAAGACATGGGCCGTCCCAAAGCCTTCAGCGAGCACACCAGCCAACTCGTAGACGAGGACGTGAAGCGCATCCTCAACCGCGCCTACGAACGCGCCCGCCAACTGGTCAGCGACTACACGCCCGCCATGCACGAAGTTGTGGAAGCCCTGCTGAGTCAGGAACTGATTACGGGTGACGTGGTACGCGCCGCCGTAGCCAAGATGGGCGGAAGCCCGGAGCCGATGCCGCAAACGACGGCCTGAGCCTTACTCGATTTCATTCAGATTGACGACAACTCCCGCTGTTTGGGGGTTGTTTTTTCTTGTGGCTTGGGCTCAGGCTTTCTCGGCTGGCATGACCTTGAATTCCAGCCCCCCGAATTCCCGAGTCCACAGGTCGGCCTTGTCGCGTGCGCCTGCAAGGTCTAGCGGCGTGGCCCCGCTGATCTGCACCGTCCACCCCTGCCCACTGCGAGTCAGACTGTGAATCTGGGTTTGGCCCGCGTGCGAGCGGTCTAGGCCGTCTGCGACACGCAGCATGGCCGACAAACGCGACACGAGGGCGCGGTCTGCGGCGGGCAGGGTCATAAAGTCGGCGTGCGACGGCTTGGGCAGACTTTTGCGGTGATAGCGGGCTACCTGCGCGATCCGTTCTATGTCGTGCGGGCCAAAGCCGCGTAACTCGGCGTGCCGGATCAGGTAGGCGCTGTGTTTATGGTGACTGCTCTGGGCCACGATTTGCCCGGTTTCGTGCAGGGCGGCGGCGGCGGTGAGCAGGCTGCGGGCGTCTTCTGGAAAGGGCACGCCCGCCGCAATCAGGCCGTCCATCAGGGCGCGGGACAGGGCGGCCACTTGCTGCGAGTGGCCCAAGTTCGCGCCGAAGCGTTTGGCGGTGGCCAGCACGCTGCGTTGGCGGGCGCTCAGGCCCGACGAGAAACTCTGGAAGCGCGAGAGTTCTTCGATCAACATGCCTTCGCGCAAGGCTCCCTCGCTGACGGTCACGGTTTCGGCTCCTAGCAGCTCCAGCGCGGCGTGCAGCACGGCGAGGCCCGCCACGATGGTATCGGCACGGTTGCCCAGTCCCGGCAGTTTGGCGCGTGTGGCGGGCGACAGGCGGCGCACCCGCTCCAGCAGTCCAGCCAGATCGGCCACAGAAAAGCCCACCCCGTTGATGCTCCCCTCACGGCCAGAAAGCACGGCGGCAGCGGCTTCTGCGGTGCCACTGGACAAAATGACGCGGGTGCCGGACTGGATTCGGAACCGGGCGGCGTGGGGGGCCAGCGCGTGCCGAACGGCGTCTTGCACGGCCTTGATCCCAGTCCTGTTGCCCCGTGTCTCATGGTGCAGGTGCGCCCGCGTCATGCGGATGCTGCCGAGGGGCAAGCTCAGGATGTCGGCGGCCTGATCGGGGCCGCCCCGCGCAAACTCCAAGCTGCCGCCGCCCAAGTCGAGCAGCACGTTGTCTGGCCCCAGTTCTACGCTGTGGGCCACGCCCAGATACGTCAGTTCGCCTTCGCGCTCCCCGCTGATGACCGCCGGATAAACCCCGGTGCGGGCCAAAATTCGCGCCGCTACCTCGGAGCCGTTGGGAGCCTCGCGCAGGGCACTCGTGGCGTACACGCGCACCTCACTCACGCCCGCTGCGGCGGCCAATTCCTTAAAGCGGGTCAGCGCCGAGGCCAAGCGGTGTTCCCCTTCCGGCGTCATGTTTCCGGCGGCGTCCAGACATTCGCCCAATTTGGTGCGGTCTTTCAGGGCGTCCAGCACCCGGAAATCGCCCTGCTGGTTGGCTCCGGCGTGGGCCTCGGCAATCAGCAGGTGGCTGGAATTGGTGCCGACATCGGCTACAGCTACTTTCATCGGCTGGCCTTCATTCGGGTTCAGTCGCCGCCCGCACGAACTCTGGTGCACGCTTGGCCTTGAACGCGGTCACGCCTTCCTCATGCTCCCAGTGGTCTCCGGCCAATTGTTGCAGTTCGGCCTCTAGGTCGAGTGCGGCGTCCAGCGTGCTGGTCATGGCGGCGTTCAGCGCCTGCTTGGTCAGCTTCAGCGCGTGGGCCGGGCGCGAGGCGAGGCGTTCGGCGTAGGCCTGCACCGCGTCTGCAAAGCCTTCGTCGGCCAAGATTTCTTCGCAGAGGCCGTACTTCAGCGCGTCGTCGGCCCGCACCCGGTCTGCTAGGGCCATCAGCGCAAAGGCGCGGTGGTAGCCCACCAAGCGGGGCAAAAACCAAGTGCTGCCGCTGTCTGGCACGAGGGCAATGTTGGAAAACACTTCGATCAGGCTGGCCGATTGCGCCCACAACCGAATATCGCCCGATAGAGCGAGGCTTGCGCCCGCGCCCGCTGCCACGCCGTTGACTGCCGTAATTACGGGTTTGCTCAGCCCGCGAATGGTGCGAATCAGCGGGTTATAGGTGTGGTTCAAGTGTTCGGTGAAGGTCATGTCGCGGCCCGACACGTCGCCCAGATCCTGCCCCGCGCAAAAGCCCCGGCCCGCGCCCGTGATGACCACCACTCGCACGGCGTTGTCAGCGTCAGCGGCCTGTAGTTCCGCTGTCAGCATCAGCAACAGGGCGTCGTTGGCGGCATTCAGCTTGTCGGGGCGGTTCAGCGTCAGGGTACGCACGCCCGCGCTCGTGTGGCTCAGGATGACTGGGGATTCGGGTTGGGTCATGGGGTACAGGGTAGCAAGGCGCTGACGCGCGGTGAGTAGCAAGTGGTCAGTGGTGAGTGGGAAAAGATTGGAGCGTATGAGTGATGGTGTTGCTCCCTCACCCTTGACTGGTACAGCCCGAAGGGAGGGGGGAGGGTCGGGGACTCGCAGAGCTGCGCCAGCAGAGGGGGTGAATGAGCGTAGCGATTGCCTTTCCACTGACCGCTCCCCACTCCCCACTCACTGTTTTTCACCTATCCTCCCCCCATGACCCCCACCGCCCCACCCACCGTTCTCGCACTCGACGTCAGCAAGCGGCGCATCGGCTTTGCGGTCAGTGCCGGAGGGCTGGCGTTCGGGCGCGGTAGCATAGACCGCAAGCGCCTGCCCCTAGACCTGAAAGCCGTGCGCCTGCGCGTGAAGGAATCGGGGGCAGGGCTGCTGCTGCTGGGGCTGCCGCTGGACGCCGATGGCGGGCACAATGCCGCGCTAGACCGGGTGCGGGCCTTCGGGCGGATTTTGCAGGAGCAGGGCTACACGGTGGCCTATCAGGATGAACGCTTTACCACGCAGCGGGCGCGGGCGCTGGGGGCCGCCGATGAAGACGAGGCTGCCGCCGTGCAAATTCTGGAACTGTACCTGATGGGCCTGAAGCACAACGCGCCCACTGAGCCGGAAGAATGGGAGTAGGGCGTGGTGAACACAGACTGATCTACCCCTCTCACCTATCCTTCGCGCCCCCATGTTCTGCACCCCACCGGGCCTATGCCCCGTAAGATGAAGCATGGCCCTCCACTCCATCTGGCAGCGGGTCAAAGCATTGTTCAGGCATTCTTCTGGCGGCCAGCGGCGAGAGGATGAAGGCGACGGCGCGGGCGTGCTAGTGGGTGTCGGCCCGCGTCCGCTGAGAGGTGGGGCACAGGCCAAGCCGCCTCGGCATTAAGGGCAGAAGAAGCGCCCTCGGCGTGGGGTGTCCCTGTCTACGTTGCGGATTGGGGCCGCCGTATGGAGCCGCCCCGATCTAGACTCGGTTAAGCTCCGCACTTTCCCGCTAGAATACCCCCACACGTAGGCTTTCCCGTTTGGGGCAAACACAGGGCGAACCGCCGCCCTTGCTTCCCTGTTGCTGCTTTCCCCTGTTCAGAACTTCTCTCGCTGATCTGTGCCCACACAGCAGCCCACTTCCCCGGAGGCCACCCATGCAAGGCAACATGATGGATGTACCGCTCACCGTTCCCTTCATTCTGGAGCGGGCACGTACCACCTACGCTGGCCGTGAAGTCGTGAGTTTGCTGGTGGCAGGCCGCGACGAAGCCGGGCAGCCGATTGCTCACCGTCACAGCACCACCTATGGCGCGGTAGCTGACCGGGCCTTGCGTCTGGGCGCAGGTCTGCTGGGCCTCGGCCTGCAACCGGGCGACCGGGTAGCCACACTGGCCGTCAATTCCTTCCGGCACCTAGAGGCCTATTTGGGCGTGCCCAGCGCCGGATTGGTGCTGCATACCGTGAATATCCGGCTGCACCCAGAGCAGATCGCGTGGATTTTGAATCATGCCGAAGACCGCGTGCTGCTCATCGAAAACGTGTTCGGGGCCATGATTCCGGCCATCAAAGCTGCCTGCCCCAAGCTGGAGCATATTCTGGTGCTGGGGCCGACGCCTGCGCCTATTCCTTTGCCCGGCGTGGCCGACTACGACGCCTTTGTGATGGGTCAAGAACCTCTGGCCCGCTACCCCCAGATCGCTGAAACCGACGCGGCGGCCATGTGCTACACCAGCGGCACCACCGGAAACCCCAAAGGCGTGCTGTACACCCACCGCTCTACGGTGCTGCACTCGCTGGTCAGCGCCCCCAAAGACGGCCTGAACGTGGGCGAGGCCGATACCGTGATGCCGATTGTGCCCATGTTCCATGTGAATGCCTGGGGGCTGCCCTACACCTGCGCCATGTACGGCGCGAAACAGGTGTTCGGGGGCGTGTTCAGCGATGGGCGCACGCTGGCCGGACTCCTTCAGAACGAGGGCGTGACCATCACGGCGGGCGTGCCGACCATCTGGATGGGCCTACTGGCCGAGCTTGACCGGGCCAAAGCCGAGGGCGAAGCCTACGACCTGCACGCCCTAGAGCGCCTGATCGTGGGGGGCAGCGCCGCGCCCGAAAGCCTACTGCGGGCCTTCTGGAACAATCACGGCCTGACCATGCTGCACGCGTGGGGCATGACCGAAACACACCCGCTGGGCACTGCCAGCAGTGTGCCCGCCGGAGTCGATGCCAACAGCGACGAGGGCTTTGCGCTGCGGGCCAAGCAGGGCCGCGCCGTGCCGCTGGTCTGGCTCGATCTGCTCTCGGAAGAAGGCGAGAAATTGCCCCATGACGGCAAAACGATGGGCCGCCTGATCGCGCGGGGGCCGTGGATCGCCAACTCCTACTTCAAGGGCGAGGGCCAGAGCAATTTCTTCGAGCTGGACGGCAACCTGTGGTTCGACACGGGCGATATCGCCACGCTGGACGCACGCGGCTATATGCACATCCAAGACCGCTCCAAAGACCTGATCAAGTCGGGCGGCGAATGGATCAGCAGTGTGGATTTGGAAAACGCGATTATGGCCCACCCCGCTGTGGCCCAGTGCGCCGTGATTGCCATGGAAGACCCCAAATGGGATGAACGCCCGCTGGCCGTCGTCGTGCCGCGCCCCGGCCAGAGTGTCAGCCACGAAGAAATCATCGCCTTCATCTCGCCCAAGTTCGCCAAGTTCTGGCTGCCCGACGCCACCATTACCGCCGAGAGCATTCCGATCGGAGCCACCGGCAAATTCCTGAAACGCGAAATGCGCGAGCAGTACAAGGATTTCAAGCCGGGAAGCTGAGGTAGGTGCAACACTCGTGCCCCAAGTCCACCCGACTGGGGCACGGTCGTTTGCTCTGCTCAGTCATTCTGCCGATGCTGTTGCCCCGTGCTACACGCCACACTACTGGGCATGACCGTTCTTTCCCAGCTTCCAGAGTGGTTGCCTGACCTGACCCGGCTTTGGGCTGCCGAAGAAGGCGTGCTGGCCGTCGTCCTGACCGGAAGCTTCGCACGGGGCGACGCCGATGAATGGAGTGATCTGGACGTGCAAGTGCTGGTGGCAGACGGCGCACCTATAGGCGGCCACACCTCCTACCACGGAGGCCTGCTGCTGAGCGTAGACCGCAGCGAACTGGGCCACCGCGAACGCGCCCTGACCGATCCCGACACGGCGCTCTGGAACCTGACGGCGCTGCGAACAGGTCTGCCGCTGTACGATCCGGCGGGCGTCTTTGCCGTGCTGCAAGCCAAAGCACAGGCGCTGGAATGGGCTACGCTTGCGCCCGAAGCGCATAGGCAAGCGGCCAGCCGAATCGCTGGGACTGCCGAAGAACTCCACAAGATCATGGGCGGCCTGAACGCGGGCGACGGGGAAAAAGTCGCTTATGCCGCGCTGGGCCTGATGCTGGGGCTGGGGCAAGCAGCCCTGCTGAGTACCGGAACCCTGATTCCCACCGAGAACCGTTGGCTGACACTGGCCCGCGATGCCTGGCCCGATGCTGTGTGGCGCGAGTCTTTCTCTTGCTTGGCAGGACTGGGAACCGACTCGCCAGAAGCGCGGGGGCGTGCAGGCCTCACCGCGTATGGGCGGGCCGTCGCTTTGGCCCAGTGGCCCCTAGATTTTGAGCAGGAGCGCCGTGAATATGCTGTGGCACATGAGGCGGCGCGGCGGGGTGCAGCCTTTCTCAACCGAGTTGTCCCCTAAACTCTGCCCGCACCTGCTCCAGCGCCAGCCCCAACAGATTCTGGCCCCAGCGGGCGCGGTTGGCTTCGGCGTCGTCTTCGCGGTAGCCGATACCCCAGATACGGTCAGACGGCGAGGCTTCTACTAGGGGCGCGTCGCCCGTTTCGAGCAGTACGGTGCGGAGTTTGGGGTTCTGGCCGAATTTCAGCCGCAGCATGTCCAGCGCCACCTCAAAGCGTTTGGCCTCCCACACGGCGTTGTCGTAAGGCGTGACCAGACGGCCCAGGCGTTTGCATTCATCGGGCGTGGGCGCGGCCAGAATCGCGGTGAGGCGTTCTTCATCCCCAAAACACTGCGCTTTGCGGGCCATCAAATACTGTTCGGCGGTGTGGTAGGTCACGCCGTCAGCCGTAAAAAAGCTGGGGTGAAAGTTGGAAAAGGGATGTGCAGTGCGGTAAAAGTACACGGGTAGGGTCATAGATGCAGCATGCCATGCGCCGCGTTTCGGTGCATCGGCGCTGTGGCCTAAGCCGCCTCAGCATCCCGGTAGGCTATACTGCTCTGCTATGCCGCGCCCCGCCCGCTCTTCCCGTTCTGATCGCCGTTCTGACAATCGCCATGACCCCAATTCGCCCTTTAAGCGCAAGGCCAGCAAGCCCAAAGGCGATTACCGGGAGCGGCAGCCCGCACACGAATACGTGCTGGACGTGTTGCCGGGGCTAGAGGCGATTGCGGAAAACGAACTGGCCGATGTGCCGTTGGCCCGCGATATTCGTGGCCTGCGCTTCTGGTATCCCGGCGACATGGAGCGCCTGAACCGCCTGAAATCGGTGGTGGCCGTGTACCGCATCAAGGCTTGGGATGTGCCGCGCCCACGCGGTTTTTTGGGCAACCAGCAACTGGGCGAACTGGCAACGTTCGTGGCAGAAGTGGCGCGGGTGGGCGGCCACACCTCCTTCCGGTTGGGCGCGGCGGGCAAAGAATCCAGCGTGATGCAGCGCCTCGCCTCCGAACTGGAAGGACTGATCGGCCTGACACACAATGCCGAAGAAGGTGAACTGCTGTTGCGGTTCCGGCCCGAAGAACACGGCGAAGGCTGGGAAGTGCTGGCCCGCATGACGCCCCGGCCCCTGTCGGCGCGGGCGTGGCGCGTGTGCAACATGAACGGCGGCCTGAACGCGACGCTGGCCTACGCGGTGCTGAAACTGGCTGGGCAGCGCGACGAAGACCGCATTTTTAACCCCATGAGCGGCAGCGGCACCCTCCTGATCGAACGCTCCCTGATGGGGCCATCGGCGGCGATGGTGGGCGTAGATATAGACCCCGCCGCCGTGGAATGCGCCCAGCGCAACATCAAAGCCGCCAAACGGGAAATAGAGGTGGCCTGCGTGGACGCCCTGAACACGGGCCTGCCAGACCGCTCCTTCGATCTGATCTTGGCCGATTTGCCTTGGGGCGACGCCATCGGCACGCACGGCGGCAACGAAGTGTTGTACCCCGCCTTCCTGAAAGAGATGTACCGCCTGCTGAGCCGTCAGGGACGCTTGGCCGTCATCACGCACGAGATCAAGTTGTTTCAGGGATTACTGGAAGACAGTACCGAGTGGTACGCCCGCGAACTGTTTCAGGCGTTCAGCGGGGGGCATCATCCGAAGGCGTATTTGCTGAGCAAGCGGTAAAAGGGCTGTGGGACGTGGGTTGTAGGTTGTGGGTCAATCTTGTCTTACAGCCCACAACCCACCTCCTCCACCCTTATCCTGTGGCATGACATCCACAGGAGCAGGCTTACGCTGGGGCATCTTGGGCGCGGCGCGGATTGGGCGGGCACTCATTCCGGCTATTCGGGCGGCGGGCGGAGAAGTGACGTTTTTGGGCGTGCGCGAGCCGAATTCCGAGCGGGCGCGGGCCTACGCCGACGAGTGGAACATTCCGGCGGTGGGCAGCTACGCCGACGCATTGGCCTCTGATGTAGACGCCATTTACAACCCCCTGCCCAACGATCTGCACCTGCCCATGACCCGCGACACCTTGGGGGCCGGAAAACACGCCCTGACCGAAAAGCCGTTTACGCTGAACGCAGACGAGGCCGCCGAACTGGAACGCGAAGCGGGGGCGGCAGGCCGGGTGCTGCTGGAAGCCTTCGCCTACCGCTTTCAGCCGCATGTGGGGCGCATCATGGAACTGGTACGGGGCGGCGAACTGGGCGAGATTCGGGCCTTCCGGGGTGCGTTCGGCTTCCCGCTCACCAACCCCGACGACTTCCGCTGGGACGCCAGCAAGGGCGGCGGGGCGCTGTTCGATGTGGGCACCTACCCAGTGAATCTGATGCGCCTGCTGCTGGGCGAACCGCAAAGCGTCACTGCCCGCGCCCGCTGGACAGACGGTGGGGCCGCATCCGGTGTGGATATGGGCCTGAGCGCCGTGCTGGATTACCCGCAGGCTTCGGCCAGCATCGACTGCGCCTTCGACTGGGGAGATACGGCCACGCAGCGCCTCACTGTCATTGGCAGCAAAGGCACGCTGGACATGTCGGGCGTGTTCCACAGCAACACCGACAAGCCCAGTACGTTTACCATCACCAACGCCGCTGGCTCGCGGGAGGAAACATTCGGGCCATTCAACGCCTATGCGGGCATGGTGGCCCATTTTCAGCGGGTGGCGCTGGGGCAAGAAGCCGCCCTCTATCCGCCCAGCGACGCGGTGGCCCATGCCCGCGTGCTGGACGCCCTGTATGCCTCGGCCCGCACGGGGGAAAGGGTGGAGATTCACGGGTCTTGAGTTGGCCGCATTCAGAAATTGAGCGCCTGACGGCCCAGTACGGCACGGTTCCACCCCCTTGGATTCCGTATCCCGAATTCCACCCGCTGAGTGCGTTCTGGCGCATGGGCGGCGGTGAGGGTCACATCATGCTGTGGGGGCAGTGGTGGGACTCGCGGCATTGGGATGAGGCCCAGCGGCTCGCCTATTTCCGCACGTTTCCGCCTCCGCCGCGTTGGTTGCTGTGGGTGGGCGACGCGATTTGGGGTTCCGATTCGGATGACGAACTGGAGGAAGACGCTGTGCTGGAGCGGTTGGAAGGCTTGGGCTTCGGCAGCCGCGCCGAGTTCTTGGCCGATTGGGAGGATGAGCGGTGGGAGTGAGGGGCGGGTTTCTGGAGTTTGTCCCACGCCTTCCCCCACCCCCCAGCCCCCGCCCCCAAAGGGTGCAGGGGAGTTGGTCGCTGCGCTCGGCAGGATTGATCTTGTCGCGTCCTAACTCGGCTCAATCCCTCATCTGAAGCGGAATCGCCTATTCATTCCAAGATGGAATTGGCCCGCGCGTTTCACGCACGACGGCCTCACATGCATTCGGGTGGCGCGTTTTAGGTTTGCCACACGGCGAATTGAGCTGTTGCCACCGCCCATCCATCCAAGTCATTCACTCCACGATCCCTAAATCGGTGCATCCTCCGCAAAGTTCGGCTCGCGCTTTTCGCGGAGGCTGGCTAAGCCTTCGCGCACATCGGGGCCAGTGAAGCCCAAGAATTCTAGGGCGAGGCTGGCGTCAAACGTCGGGCCTGCCGCACGGAGCCAATTGTTCAGGGCGTATTTTGTCCAGCGCACAGCGGTGGGGCTTCCGGCGGCCAGTTGACGGGCCACCTTCCAAGCGCGGTCAAGCAGTTCCTCGTCTGGCACGCACAAACTGACCAGCCCAATCCGCTCGGCTTCCTCGCCCGACACGGGTTCTCCGGTCATCAGGTGGTATTTGGCTTTGTTCAGGCCGCACAGCAAGGGCCAAATGATTGCCGCGTGGTCGCCTGCCGCTACGCCCAGCCGCACATGGCCGTCCAGCAACCGCGCTGTTTTGGCCGCCACACTCACATCGGCCAGCAGGGCCACCGCCAGTCCCGCACCCACGCAGGGGCCGTGAATCGCGCTGACCACAGGTTTGCCGCAATTGATCACGTTGTACACGAGGTCACGGGCTTCGCGCCACACGCGGGCCAGCGCTGTAAAGTCCGACGCCATTTCTTCGATCAGTTCAAAGTCTCCGCCCGACGAAAAGCCTCGGCCTTCACCCCGAATCAGCACGCAGCGCACGCCTTCTGCGGCGTCTATATCGCGCCATACGACGGTCAGGGCGCGGTGGGCGGCGGCGTTCACGCTGTTTAGGGTGCGGTCATTTTGCAGCACCACTTCCAGAATCCCGCCGTCGTGCATCTGGAGGCGCAGGCCGGGATAAGCGCCGGGTGCGGTGAGTTGGGCCACGCTGGGAGTCTGACCGAAAAAATGGGGAGTCATGGGTTGAGGCTAGTACAGATAGAACCGGATTGATGAGCAAAATCACCAGAGTGCTGCCTTCTATTGCCCCCATTTGGGTGTGTGCCATATAACGCACCAGGCCGGCAGAACAGGCTTACCTTAAGGGTGTTTCTTTGCTGACCAGACTGCATCTTAATTTGGAGGCCTAACGTATGAGTGCATTCCTTCGCCTGCCTGCTGCCCTGCTTGCCCTCTGCGCCGTGCTGACCGCCTGCCCCGGCTCTACGCCGCCACCCTCTGGAGTGCGGGTTGATGTGACCGATTTTGATACCAAGCAGGACTTTACCTATGTCTCCAACAATTTTCAGGCGGCCCGCGCTCCGTTGTCGGTGGCCCCGCGATCTACCGCCGAAGCCAAGATGCTAGAGGCTGTGAATACCGAACGCGCACGCGGCGGTGTTTGCCCGACCAGTGGAGGCGGCACGGTGGCTTTTCCTGTCCGCGCTCCCCTGATCTTCGAAGGCCACTTGCACGCTGCGGCCACCGGACATGCCGCCCACATTGTCACCAGCCAAACCAGCACCACCCTCAGCCATATCGGTGAAAATGGGAGTACCCCGGCCCGCCGCATGGTCGAGGCTGGCTACACGCCGCTCCCGACTTCGGGCACAAAAGCCGTTTTTCTGGAATCCATCGCGTTGGGCATAGACGACCCTACCGAAGTGATTGCCGCATGGAAAACCAGCGTGCGCCACTGCGCCGCCCTATTTGACGGGGCAACCGATGGAAGTGCGGCGCGGGGCCAGCGCGGGCAGACGGTGGCGTGGGTGCTGGACGTGGGCGGCGTTGTTGTTAAGTAGGTCGAAGTTAATCTACAGATTAACCGAGCGGAGCGAGTATCGAAGACAGTACGTCGGAGTGGGAATGCTTGAGTGAGGGTTCCCGAGTAAGCGCTTTCAAAGAGAGCGGCCACGAAAAGGCAGGACGGGTTTGCAACTCTGCCCCGTCCTGCCTGTGTGTTCCCTACCTTCAGCCCAGTTTGCGTTTCAGGTAGTCGTCCAGTTGCGCCAGTTGCAAGTTCAGGTCGCGCTGCAAGGCGTCTATGCGGGCGTTGGTGGCAGCCAAGTCGGAGGCGCTCAGTTCCTTACCCATGCCCAAAGCTTTCGGCGCTTGCATCTGGGTTTCTAGCGTGCCGAGGCGCTGGTCAATGTGGGTTTGCAACTGGGCAAAGCGGCTGCCTTCCTGACTGTCGAGGCTCACGCGCAAGGCTTCCATGTCGCGCAGCAATTTGGCGCTGTCGGCCTGTGCCCGCAGTCCTGTCACGCCTGCCCAGAAGTAGAACACCAGAGCCAGAACCAGCCCCAGCAGCAGCAAAATCATGCCCAGCGGCACGCCTGTGTAGGTCACGAAACCCAGGCTGAGGGTGTGGGGAAAGGTCAGGGCGTTGATGTTGAGGATGCCGAACAGCACCAGCAACACCACGATGACGATCAGGACAATGGTACGCATATAGAGCAAGGTAACACCCCGGCTGGGGCAACGGGCCGGGGCAAGATTGCGAGAAAGTTCACGGAAAGGAGTCGGTGAGTCAGTTCACGCGGTCAAGGATCAAGGCTTCCTGCGCGGGTTGGGTGGCTTGCAGGGTCAAGCCCGCCGTCAGCAGGCCGCGGGCCACATCCAACCCCCGCCCATCCCGGTGATACAGCCGTAGCACGGGGTCTCCGGTCTGTACCGCGTCGCCGGGTTTTCTCAGGAGTTCCACGCCTACACCGTGATCAATCGCTTCGCCTTTGCGCTCGCGCCCACCGCCCAGCACCAGTACGGCGCGGCCCACGCTCAGGGCGTCTATCTTGCCCACGAAGCCGCTGCTGGTCGCCAGAATCTCCTCGCGTCCGGGGGCCACGTCAAACAGGCTGGGGTCGTCTACGTAGGTCGGGTCGCCGCCCTGCCCCTCGATAAAGGCCCGGAATTTGGCGAGGGCCGAGCCGTCGCTGAGCGTGGCTCGGGCGCGGGCTTCGGCTTGCTGCTCATCTTCGCCCTGTGCGGCCAACGCCTCTACGGCCAAAGACACGCACAGTTCGGTCAGGTCGTGGGGGCCGTGACCGCGCAGGGTATCCAGCGCCTCCAGCACCTCCAGACTGTTGCCCGCCATAAAGCCCAGCGGCGCGTCCATGTCGGTCAGCACGGCCCGCACCTGCCGCCCCGAATGCTTGCCGATGTCTACCATCGCCCGCGCCAGCCCGCGTCCGTCTTCCAGCGTCTTCATGAACGCGCCCGCGCCGACTTTCACGTCCAGCACCACCGTATGCGCCCCCGATGCCAGCTTCTTGCTCATGATGGAACTGGCGATCAGCGGCAGGCAATCCACGGTGGCCGTTACGTCGCGCAGGGCGTACAACTTGCCGTCGGCGGGCGCGAGGTCTTTGCTTTGGCCTACCAACGCCAGCCCAATCGTGCGGGCCTGTTCCAGAAAGTGGGCTTCATCTAGCTCGCTTGTCCAGCCCGGAATGCTTTCCAGTTTGTCGATGGTGCCGCCCGTGTGGGCCAACCCGCGCCCGCTCATTTTGGCTACCGTCAGGCCCAGCGCGGCCAGCATCGGCGTCAGAATCAGGCTGGTTTTGTCGCCCACGCCGCCTGTAGAGTGCTTGTCTACGGTGCGCGGCAAGTCGCCAAGGTTCATCTGATCGCCGCTGGCCGCCATCACCAGCGTCAGGGCGGCGGTTTCGGGGGGCGTCATGCCCTTCAGGTACACCGCCATCAGCCACGCCGCCACCTGATAATCGGGCACCTCATTCCGCGTATAGCCCAGCACCAACGCTTCCAGTTCTGCGCGGGAATGCTCGTGTCCGTCGCGTTTTTTCTGAATCAGGTCAGGAATGTGAAGTTTCGTGGTTGCAGTCATACGGCAGTGTACGGGGCAAAGCGGGCCGGGGGCTGTAAAACTCTCGCCCCCGGCCCGCTGGTATGGGTGAATTGGTTGTGTGGTGGGGAAGGCGTCTAAGGGTCTGTGGTTTGAGGGTCTAAGAAAGGCTATTCGCTTCGCTCACTCACCCCCTCCCCAACCCTCCCCCCTCAAGGGAGAGGGAGCAAAGCCTAAGGAGTCAGAGTTCTTTAATCGGCGGCTACAGGTACAGGCATTCCCGCCGTCTGAGCTTTTTCGGTGCGGCTGGCGGCGGCCAAGTCCTCTTCGGTCTTTTCCCGTGCGATGCCCAGAATCAGGAGGCCCACGCCCACTTTGGCGAGCAAGTCGGCGGCGCTGTTGCACACCTGCACCAAGGTCAGCACGTTGGGGCCAGAAATGCCCAGAATCGGCAGCGCGTAGATGACCGGATAAAAGATCCACGAGGCCAGCAGCACCCAGCGCAGGCGCGAAAACAGTTGGCGCACCCGCACCGATTCGAACGACAGCACCCGGCTCATTTCGCCCCACAGCACATACAGGATGTACAGGAACGGAATGCAGGCCAGCAGGCCCCACACCGCACGCCCGCCCAAATTGTCGCCCTGCACTTCGCCTATATAGCCCAGCCCGATCATCAGTACGGCAGAGGTCGCCATGCGCGTGACCAGACTGGCGCTTTGTTGGCGGCCCAAATCCAGCACCAGCATAATGGCCGACAGCAGCAGCGGCACGGTGCCCAGCCAGTCGGCGTAGCGCAGCACGTAATTGAACGCTGCTCCGGTGGGAATGTGCTGGCCGCCTTGCAGGGCGTAAGCATCCAGCCAACTGCCGTACAGCCGGAAGTAATGGTAGGCGGCCATCGTGGTCACGGCGGCCATCAGAGAAATGGCGATGCTGTAGTTGCGGGCCACATTGCGCCGCAGCAGGATAAACAGCAGGGTAAACGCTCCGAACGCGCCGATGGACAGGTTCAGGACATTCAGCACAAGGCTGTATTGGGTCGGCGTGAGGGTAAACAGATCGGTCATGGCGGTACCTCGGAAGGGGACAAGGAGCGGAATAGGGTGGTTAGGACAGCTGATGCCGGAACTGCCGTCCCTCGGCGGGGCCTGCCACCCGGTCTATCTGGAGGGCCAGCGATTCGCGCAGCTGCACGCCGCTGTCGTTGCCGTGCTTGGTTTTCATCAGGCGCACCACGCGCTCGGCGGCCACGCCCAAATGGGTTTGCAGCACGTGTTCGAACAAAGCCCACATGACGGCGTTGTCGGGCAGGGCGGCGGCACGGGTGCGCCACGCAGGAGAGGCGGCGGGGGTCGGCGGCACTCCCAGCGTTGGCCCCAGCGTGGGCAACTGGCGCTGCTGCCACGCCAGCTGAAGCACAGACCGGAAGGAGCCTGCTGCCAGCAAGTCCTGCTTGCTCTGAATCCGGCCATCGACCAGATGCCACACCACGAGGCTGGAGCGCACGCGGGCCGCCACCACGCCCGAAAATTCGGCGGTCATCAGGTGAGTCAGGCGGTCATTGATCTGCCACTGATCCATGTGTTCGCTGCCGCTGGGTTGCCCGTCTACGGCAGCGAAGGCCAGCACCGCCAGCGTCGCGTCCAGTGCAAACAGGCGCAGCGTGCTTTGGGGGCGCGGGCGGTTCAGTTCCTCTAGGGCGAATTGGCCCGCTTGTTCCTCGTACTGGGCGTACACCACGCGCCCGCCCTGAAAGATCAGGTGTCCGGGTTCGTGTCCCGGCCCGCTCAATTCCAGCAGCAGATCCTGCTCGAGCAGGGCGGCGCGGCCCAGCACGGCGGCCAGCATGTTGGCCCCGTAAGTCACGATGCTGCGCTGCTTGGTCAACATGTCCAGAACGGTACTTGTCAGTGGGGAAGGTTGAATGGAAGTCACACGTCGTCTTTCCTTTGTGAATGGGGAGGTTCTGGAGCAGCAGGAAGGCACAAGTTTGGCCTGACCACCCAAAAACCCATTGGGGGCTACAGTTGTTCAGTTGAATGGCCTACGGAATAGATGAAAGCTAGATGACAATTTATTGAGAAGCTGCCTCACCAATCGGGTGATTTACCTACATTTACACCCCCTCACCCGAATTCTTAAGGCCGACGCCCAAACCCTTTATGAAACCGGTTCACCTGTGCCGAACGGCAGTCAAAGAGATGATCAGGGCCATGTTGATGACCACAAGTCAGGCTCTGGTCAGTTCATGTATCCTCACGCGCACTGATTTATTTGCTTGGAGTTTTAAGAGAACGCCCCGCGATGGTATTCGGGGGCGATAAAGAACATTGGAGTGAGGAGATTGCAGCTAAGCGGGGCAGCAAAGAGGGGCAGCAAAGAGGGGCAGCAAAGAGGGCAACCGATACTGTTGCTCCCGATTGCCCCGCTGTTCGTTTCAGGTGTCGTTTCAAACCAGTTGCAGGCCAAGATTCAGCCCGCTCCAGTCGTTCAGCCTGCTGATGTGGTTGTTGTGCCCTCGGCTTCCGGTTCGCTGCGCCAGCCGATTTTGTCGTGTGTGCCGTCGCAATACGGCTTGTGTGTGCTGGCTCCGCAGCGGCACAGGGCGGCGCGGACTTCCCGCACGGGGCCGCCCGCAGTCATCAGGGTCAGGTCGCCTCGCACGATCAGGGGGCCGTTGGGCAGCGGGGCGATGGTGGTGGCTGGGTCGGGTGTTTCGGCGGGGCCACCCTCCAGCACGTAATGCAGCGCCCCGGTGGGGCAGGTTCGTACCACAGCGGCCACCGCCCCCGCCTCCGCGTTGGCGGGCTGAATCCACGGGCGGGCCTGCGGGTCAAACACATTCGGCAGCCCGCGCACACAGGCCGCCACATGACGGCAGCGCACGGCGTCGTAATACACGGTGATGCCGGGGGCGGTGTAAGCCTTGCCGCTGGTGGTGGCGCTCTGGGGCTGGGTCATGGCCCAGTTTAACCGACTCGTCAGCACGTTACCGTTGGTCTGCGTCCCCATTCCGTAGAGCTTTCCGCCCGGTAGGCTACCCTGCACCTATGCGGGTACTGGTCACGGGGGCAACGGGCTTTTTGGGGGGCGTGGTGGCCCGCCAACTGGCGGCGTCCGGCCACGAGGTCTGGGGCGTGGGCCGCGACGCCGTGCGGGGGCAGGCGCTAGAAAGAGACGGCGTGCGCTTCGTGCCGCTGGAGTTGCGAGGGGGCACAGGACTAGCACAGCTGATAGCTGAAGCCGATGCGGTGGTACATTCGGCGGCGCGGTCTACCTTGTGGGGCCGCTGGGCCGACTTTTACGCCGACAATGTCGAGGTGAGCGCGGCAGTAGCGCGGGCCTGTGCCGGGGCGGGCGTGCGCCTCGTTCACATCAGCACACCCAGCGTGTACAACGCCACCGGGCACACCCGGAATATCCCAGAAAGTCTTTCTGTCGGCCCGCGCTTCGACTCTCTCTACGCCCGCAGCAAATACTTGGCCGAACTGGAAGTGCAGGCTATTTACCCAGAAGCGACTTTGTTACGGCCACGCGGCATTTACGGCTCCGGCGATACCAGTATTTTGCCCCGGCTGGCGCGGGCGTTGCGGGCTGGACGGTTGCCGCGCTTAGACGACCCTGAATTACATGGTGGGGGCGAGGTTCACACCGAACTGACGCACGTGCGGAACGTGTCGCACGCTATCGCTCTGGCGCTCACGCGGCCCGCCCCTGGCCTCTACAACATCACCGACGGCGTCACCATTCCCATTTGGGCCACCCTAGACCGCTTGGCCGATGCGCTAGATGTGCCTCGCCCCACCCGGCAGGCCAACCCCCGCACGCTGGAAGCGGTGGCCCGCGTGCTGGAAGCTGTGTATGCCCTGCATCCCCGCCGCCCCGAACCGCCCCTGACCGCCAGCGGCGTGAGATTGCTGACGCGGGGAATGACCCTAGACCTGACCCGCGCCCGTGAACGCTTGGGGTATGTGCCTGTGGTGCATCCCGATCAGGGGTTAGAGGAAGCGATAGGAGCGGTAGCCCATGCCTGAGCCAGTCACTGTGCGTGTCATTCCCCTCGCGGCGGGCGAGTGCCTGAACTTGGCGGCGCTGACGCAGCGGGGCGCGGCGTGGCGGGTGCAGGCGTATCCGGCGGGGTTCGCGCTGCTGCTGCATCCGTCTGGCCCGGTGCTGCTGGACACGGGTTACGGCCCGCAGGTGCCCCGGCTGATGCGGCGCTGGCCCGGCGTCCTCTACGGCCTGATTACCCCCGTTCGCTTGGCGGCAGGCGGCACGGCGGCGGCGCAACTGGCCCGCTTGCGGCTGGATATTCGGAGCGTCAAAACAGTCATCGTGTCGCACCTGCACGCCGATCATGTGGGCGACTTGCGGGCGTTTCCAGCGGCGCGATTCCTGTTGGATGGCGCGGCCTATCCGCCCCTGCGCGGCCTGCGTGGACTCCGGGCGGTGCGGCGGGCCTTCCTCCCCGAACTGTTGCCGCCCGATTTCGAGGCCCGCACGGACGCCCTGCCTTTTGCCCCGGCCCCCGCGTGGCTGGCCCCCTTTGCCGAGGCCGCCGATGTGTTCGAAGACGGCAGCGTGTGGGCGGTGCGGGTGCCTGGTCACGCCCCCGGCATGATCGCCCTAGTGGTGCGCGAGGCGGCGGCAGGCGAGGACGGCTCGGAATGGACACTGCTCGCCACCGACGCGGCGTGGAGTGTGCGGGCCTTGCGGGAAGGTGGGGAGGTTCATCCACTGGCCCAGAACGCCTTTTTTGACGTGCAGCAGGAGCGCCGCAGCCGTCAGCAGTTGCAAGCTTGGCTGGCCCGCCATCCCCGCGCCCGCGTGATCGTCAGTCACGATATTCCAGAAGACCGTGTACCGGAAGCAAGGAATCTTGGGGCATGAACGACGCCCTCGCCGCCGTCTGGTACGCCCTCGCGGAAGGCCGTCTGCAGTTCCGTACCCGCGTTGCGTTGGAGCGACATCAGGAACGGCTGGCGCGGGGGCATCTGCGCTGGGTGGCCGCCCACAGCCCCGCCGTCGCTCAGAGGTTTTTGAAGGCAGGCCTCGGCCTCAGCCAGTGGCGCGAGTTGCCGCCCACCGGAAAGGCCGAGATGATGGCCGACTTTGACCGCCTGAACACCGCCGGATTGCGCCTGTCGGATGTGTTGGCACTGGCTCGCGCTGCGGAAGATCACCGCGATTTTTCCGGCCAGTTGCGTGGGGCGGCAGCGTCGGCTTTCGCGGGGCAGGCCGTGACGGTGGGACTGTCCAGCGGCACCAGCGGCACACAGGGCGCGTTTTTGGTAGGTGTGCAGGAGCGGCAACGTTGGGCGGGCGTGATGCTGCGGCATCTGCTTCCGCCGCCTTTTTCCCGCAGTCTGCTGCGCTCTCAACGGGTGGCCTTCCTGCTGCGGGCCGAGGGTGCGCTTTACCGCAGTGTGCAGAGCCGCCGCATCCGCTTCACGTTTCTGGATTTGCTGCGCCCCGTGCCCGACTTGGCTGCCGCCCTCACCGCTGCCGATCCAACCCTATTGGTGGGGCCGCCCAGTGTGCTACGTGCCCTGCTGGAGGCCGGGGCACAGGCCAATCCAGAGCGCGTGGTCTGTGTGGCCGAGGTGCTGGAAGAGGCAGACCGCGCCGCCTTAGAAGCCGGATTTGGCCCGGTGGTGGGGGTGTATCAGGCCACCGAGGGGCTGCTGGCCCTGCCCTGCCGATACGGAACGTTGCACCTGAACGAAGCCCACGTCCACTTTGACCTTGAACCGCTAGGCGACGGGCGTTGGCGGCCCATTATCACCGATTTACGCCGCCGCGTGCAGCCTATGATCCGGCACCGCCTAGACGACATTTTGCAGCTTGACGATACCCCCTGCGCCTGTGGCAGCGTGGCGCGGCGGTTGGCGCGGATCGAGGGGCGGCAAGACGACGCGCTGGTGTTTGCCGATGCTTCGGGGCAGCCCGTGACCGTGTGGCCCGACTTTCTCCGGGCGGCCCTGAACCGCGTGCCGGGGCTGAGGGAGTACCGCGCCGAACAGAGCGCCCCGGATACGCTCTGGCTGCTGCTCGATCCAGACTTGCCCCCCATTCGTACTGCTGCCGCTGCCGAAGTGAAGGCGGCGTTGGCCCGCGCCGGAGCTGATGCTGAGAGCGTTCGCCTGTGCTTCGGCCCGCTGCTGCCCGCGCCACCGGGAACCAAACGCCGCCGGGTGCTGCGCCGCAGTGTTCCTGTTTCGTAAGGATTCCGCTCCGTTCCCACACATCCAGAACCTCACTGTCTGCGCGTCCACTTCACGGAATCCCACTTTCTTCCCACTCGCTTCGCTCGGATTGACTCCCACAACAGATGGGAGCCAACCGGAATCCGCTCCAGAGGTCAATTCATGATGAGTTCCCCGCCCGCCGCTCTCCCCGTCCGCATTTTGGGCACCGGCCAAGCCTTGCCCACCCGCGTCGTCTCCACCGCCGAGGTGGCCGCCCTGTGTGACCCATCGGGCGGCCTGACTGCCGAGGCCGCCGAAGCCCGAACCGGGGTGCGCGAACGCCGCTGGTTGTCGGGGGCAGAGACGGCGCTGACGCTGGGAGCCGAGGCCGCCCGGAACGCGCTGGCAGCGGCGAATCTGGATTTGGAAGACATAGACGTGCTGCTGAATGCCAGCGGGTCTCAGGCCCAGCCGATTCCCGACGGTGGAGCGCTGTTGGCCCGCGAGTTGGGGCTGAGCGGGCGGGCGGCCTACAGCTTGCACGGCACTTGCCTCAGCTTTCTGTTGGCCATGCAACACGCTTCACTGCTCATCGCATCCGGCCAAGCGCGGCATGTCCTGATCGTCAGCACAGAGGGCGGCAGCGTGGGCCTGAACATGAATCAACCCGAAAGCGCCCTGCTGATCGGAGACGGCGCGGCGGCGGTGGTGCTGGGGCAGGCGGTGCGCCCCGGCCAGGGCCTGCACGCGGCCCGTATAGAGACCTACCCGGAAGGCGCAGACCACACCCGCATCGTGGGCGGCGGCACCCTGCGCCATCCCCGCGATCCCGCCGTGCAGCCCGCAGAATACCTGTTCGATATGCAGGGGTTGGGCGTGTTGAAACTCGCCAGCCGCGTCGTCCCCGCCTTTCTGGAACGCCTGCGCCCCGGCCTCAGCAGCGGGTTGGTGGGCATTTCGCGCGTCATTCCGCATCAGGCCAGCAAAGTGGGGCTGGACTTGCTGCGCCGCTACGGCTGGCCCGCAGACCGGGTAGAAGTGACCCTGCCCACGCTCGGCAACGTCATCGCCGCGAGTTTGCCCCTCACGCTGCATGGGGCGCTCAGCAGCGGGAGGGCGGGGGAGGGCGACACGCTGCTACTGGTGGGCACAGGCGCGGGCCTCACGGCGGGCGGGATTATTTTTGAGGTGTAAAGATTCGACTCTATTCCCTTCCCTCCATGCTTGTTTGACCCTTGCCGCTGGTAGATTCATACGAATTCGGCAACGACACACGCCAGACCCTGTTAAGCTGACCCACGAGGTTGTTATGCGTTTGAATCTTCTCCCGCTTCTGCTCGCTCCCCTTGTTCTGGCTGCTTGCGATAGTCCGCGATTGATGCCCGGAGGAGCCACCATTAGCAGTTTCCCCTCAGCTCAGGGATTCTCGTTTGTAGGGCCGTATTCATCCATCTTTCTTGAGACGGAACCTGCTGCCGAGGCCATCCGCAGTCAAGTCGATCACGTTGTATTTGTCGTGGGGGACAAGACGTTCCCGGCCAACCGAACCCCCGATCTGACCAAGCCACATTCTTATTATTGGTTCACATCTAACCCCTGTGAGGAATTGCCTCAAGGCGACACGTTGCCCCTAAAGTACGAGATGTTGGACGCCAACAACGCCGTAGTGCAGCAGGCGAGTACCACCGTCGATATTCAGACTTGCAGATAAATGGGGCCGGTAAATGGGTCAGTAAAATCTGATCTGTCATTCTTTTTCCATGCCCACCCCACCCGTGCCGCTGACCGGAAAAGTTGCCCTCGTTGCCGGAGCCACACGCGGCGCGGGGCGCGGGATTGCCACCGAACTGGGCGCACTGGGGGCCACCGTGATCTGCACGGGCCGCAGCACCCGCGCCAGCTCCAGCGATCTGTGCCGCCCCGAAACCATCGAAGACACCGCCGACTTGGTCACGGCAGCGGGCGGCGTGGGCGTCGCGTGGCGCTGCGATCACAGCGACGCGGCGCAGGTGGCAGCACTCATGGCCCATCTTCAAACCAAATACGGGGGCCTCGACATCCTGATCAACGATATTTGGGGCGGCGAATCGCTGATGGAATGGGGCAAAAAGGTCTGGGAACTCGACCTGAACAGGGGCCGAATGATGCTGGAGCGGGCCATCTGGACGCACGTTATTACGGGCCATGCGGGATTGCCACTGATGCGGGCGGGTGGCCTGATTGCCGAAATCACCGATGGCGACGGCTGGTATTACCGGGGCAGTTTCTTCTACGATCTCGCCAAAACGGGCGTGATGCGCCTTGCTCAGAACTGGGCCAGCGAACTGAAAGACGATCCCCGCGCCATCACCAGCGTTTCCGTCACGCCCGGATTCCTGCGCAGTGAGGAAATGCTGGCCCATTTCGGCGTCACCGCAGAGACTTGGCGGGACGCCGTGAAGCAGGAACCTGACTTTGCCGAGTCCGAAACGCCGCATCTGGTGGGCCGGGGAATAGCAGCATTGGCGGCTGACCCCCAAAAGCACCGCTTCAATGCTGGGGCTTTGGCCTCGTGGACACTGATGGATGAATATGGTTTCAGCGATCTGGACGGCAGCAAACCGCACTGGGGCAACTGGTACCGGGAGAAGGTGAAGCCGAGGCTCTGAGCTTTGCGGGATGTGGTTCCCTCTGTCATCCTGAGTTCATGTCCCCAGACCTGCCCGCGCCCGCAGACTTCGAACCGGAAGACCGCGCCGGGTGGCGAGAATGGCTGAGTCAGCATCATGCCTCGGCGCGGGGCGTGTGGCTGGTACTCCGCAAAAAGGCCGCGCCCGTGCCCAACCTGACGTGGGCCGAAGCCGTGCAGGAAGCCCTGTGCTTTGGCTGGATAGACAGCAAGCCGCGCAAGATGGACGACACGCGCTCGGCGCTGTATTTCGCGCCGCGCAAGGCTGGGAGTGGCTGGAGCGCGGTCAATAAGAACCATATAGAACGGCTCGTTGCGGCAGGCCAAATGACGGCGGCAGGGCAGGCCCGCATAGACGCCGCCAAAGCGGATGGCTCGTGGGCGCTGCTGGACAGCGTGGAAGCCCTACAGGTGCCGGACGATCTGGCTGAAGCTCTGAGTACGGTTTCCGGCGCACTGGACGGCTGGAACGGCTTCCCCGACAGCGCCAAGAAGGGCATCTTGCAATGGATCGTGCAGGCCAAAACCGCGCCGACTCGCGCGAAACGTATTGCCCAAACGGCGGAATTGGCCGCGCAAGGCATCCGGGCCAACTCTTGGAAGCCGGGGCGTTAACCTTTCCATAATTCGCCTTTCCAATCTGCCTCCTGCTTTATTCGGTAAAGTACCCGCATGGAATACCGGAACTTGGGCAAGAGTGGTCTTAAAGTCAGTGAAGTGGCGCTGGGCGGCTGGGAAACGTATGGCCGCAGCGTGAACGAAGAGCAACTCGTGCGCGATATCGTGATGAAGGCCTACGAGGAAGGCGTGAATTTCTTCGATCAGGCCGATGTGTACGCGCGCGGCAAGTCCGAAGAGATGATGGGCGCGGTGCTGCGCGAGTTGCCCCGCCACACGCTGGTCATTTCCAGCAAAGTGTTCTGGCCCATGAGTGACGACGTGAATGACCGGGGCCTCAGCAGAAAGCACGTGCTGGAAAGCATCGACAAGAGCCTGAAGCGCTTGGGCACCGATTACCTCGACATCTATTTTGCCCACCGCTACGACGAAAGTGTACCGATGGAAGAAATTGTGATGGCGTTCGATCAAGTCGTGCGTTCGGGCCGCGCCATGTACTGGGGAACGAGCATGTGGCCCGCCGCCCGCATTGCACAGGCCGTAGAATTTGCCCGCGCACACGGCCTGCACGCCCCCGTCACCGAGCAGCCCGAATACTCCATGCTGCGCCGCGAGCGCGTGGAAAAAGAAATTTTGCCGTACACCCAGGATGCGGGCGTGGGCCTGGTGGTCTGGAGTCCGCTGGCGATGGGCCTGCTGACCGGCAAATACGACGAAGGCAAGCCCGAAGGCGCACGCCTGACCGAAAACGAGAACTGGGGCAAGAACTTCCTGACCGACGAAAACATTCAGAAGGTGCGTGACCTGAAGCCCATTGCCGACGATTTGGGAATTACGCGGGCGCAATTGGCGCTGGCCTGGATTCTGCGCCAGCCGGGCGTCAGCAGCGTGATTACCGGGGCCACCAAAGTCAGCCAGATCGAGGACACCGTGAAGGCCGCTGGAGTCCGCCTCAGCGAAGACGTGAGTGGCAAGATCGAGGCGGTATTGGGGCGCTGAGACAATAGAACAAGTCCCCGACTTTCCTCTGTTGGGAAGTCGGGGTTCAATTTGTGCCAGTCTCTTGGTTATCTTGGGTGTCAATTATGCAGATCTCTACGCCGTTGGGGTCATTGCACTTTCGGACGGCTCTCGGCCCTGCGCGTGTTGATCTTGGACAACCAGAATCCATTGCTGATTCTCACTTCTCGGCACGGGCTTTTGCTATTCCACAAGCACGTGGGAATGTCCTGCTTGGCCCTGTCGATCCTCACCTTCTGCCACAGCAGAGCGTAAAGGCGTGCTACGGCGTGCGTTGGCAAGTGGAAGCGTTGGATGACTGGCCCGAAACTTGTCATCTGGGGTTGGCTTGTTGTTGGGGCAATGACTCCTGCTGGACGGAACATGGCAGGCACTCCGGGCAAACTGTAGAGGGTCATTCTTGGTCACGCGGATTGATTCAGGTCAATGTGGGCACACTCAGCGCCGATGAGGGCTTGGCTGCCTATGCCGATAGCCCATTCTTTACTTTGCCGAAGCGTTGGTTTGGTGCCGCGGAATTGATATCGGTTCGGGCTGATTCAACCGGAATAGCCATCAAATATCCAGCTTTGAGGCGTGGCGAAGTCTGCCATGCTCAGATAGTCGTGGCTTGGAAGAAGCGTCAGGATGCTGAAGACGATGACACCGACTTCGCTGTCGATCTCTCTCCATTGCAAATAGCTTCAGCGGCGTATCCAGATCAGTTTCTCAAGAGTAGGAGTTAAGTGCTGATCTGTTGGCTCTTCTGCCAATCTGCAACTTTAGCCGCTCTCCTTGCGCCGCCCCACGCCCTATGCTGACCGGATGACGCAGCAGCGGGCCACCTCCTCAACAGCGGCCATAGAAACGCGGGAACTTCAGAAAGTGTACCGGGGGCGGGCAGTCGTGGACGGCCTCACCCTGACGGTGCAACCCGGCGAGGTGTTCGGATTCCTCGGCCCCAACGGCGCGGGCAAAAGCACCACCGTCAAAATGTTGCTGGGCCTAGTTCATCCCAGCGGCGGAGAAGTGCGCGTGCTGGGCGGCCATCCTTCTGACCCTGGCGTGCGCTCTCGCCTCGGCTTTCTGCCCGAACAGTTCCGCTTTCAGACGTGGATGACCGCCGAAGAATTCCTGCGCTTTCACGGACGGCTGGCAGGTCTGCGGGCCGATGAACTCCGCGTCCGCATTCCGCAGGTGCTGGAAACGGTGGGTCTCGGCGGGCGCGGCACCGAGTCGCTGGGCGGCTATTCCAAAGGCATGTTGCAGCGGGCGGGGCTGGCCGGAGCAATCTTGGCGCGGCCTCAACTGGTGTTCCTTGATGAACCCACCAGCGCCCTTGACCCGATTGGGCGCGTGGAAGTGCGCGAAATCATCGAGGGGCTGCGGGCGCAGGGCGTGGCTGTGTTTCTCAATTCCCATTTGCTGTCGGAAGTGGAGCAGGTGTGTGACCGGGTGGCCTTCGTGAAGGCGGGGCGGGTGCTGCGGCAGGGCAGTATGCGCGAGCTGATGGGCGACGTGCTGCCCGTAGGCGTGCGCGTAGACCGCTTGACGCCGCCGCTGCTGGAGGCGTTGGCCCGCATAGGCGAGGTGCGCCACACCGACACCCAGAATCCCGAACACACCGACATAGAACTGTGGGTGCAGCGCCGCGAAGACGTGCCCGCGCTGGCCGACGCCGTTCATGCACAGGGCGCGAGGCTGTACGCTCTGACGCCCCGCCAGCCCGATTTGGAAACCATGTTCTTAGAACTGATGGAAGGCACGCCCGAAACTGTTGCGCCGCGTAAGGAGGCCGCCCATGTCTGAAGCCACTCGCTCCGAGACAACTCTATCTGCACCCCACACGCCGTCGTTTTGGCGCAACACCCTGCTCATCGCTGAACTTTCTCTGCGCGAAGCCGTCCGCAAGCGGTTGGTTATCGTGCTGCTGGTTCTCACCGGGGCGTTCGTGGGCTTTTATCTCTACGGCATCTTCCGGCTGGAAGGCACGCTGGATCAACGCGCCATAGACGCGGGGCTGGAGGGCCGCAGCATCAGCGGCTTGGCCAACGCGCCCATCGTGTATGCCTCGGCGTTCGGCATGTATCTGGTCTTCTTCCTCGGCTCGCTCATGGCCGTGCTGTCCACGGTGGGCGCGGTCAGTGGCGACGTAGAAAACGGCGTGATGCAAAGCGTCATTGCCCGCCCGATCACACGGGCCGCGCTGGTGCTGGGGCGCTGGCTGGGCTTCACCATCGTCAACGTGTCGTATATCGCGCTGATTAGCACGGCCCTGCTGACCGGCATTTACCTGATCACCGGGTTCCTGCCGCCCGCGCCGCTGCCCGCTGTGGGCCTGATCCTGCTCGCTATCGTAGTCATCACGGGCCTGACCGTTCTGGGAAGCACCCTGTTCAGCACACTCGCCAACGGTATCGGCGTGTTCGTGTTATACGGCGTGGGCTTCGCGGGCGGCATTCTCAGCACCATCGGTTCGTTTGCCGATAGCCCGACGCTGGTCACGCTGGGCCGGGTCGCCAACTACGTGATGCCCACCAACGCGCTGTGGCTGGGGGCCAGCTACCACCTGCAAAACGAATCGGTGCTGCAACTTGGAGAAATGGCACGCGGGGCCAACCCCATTTTCGGCAATGCCCCTATTGCCACTGGGCTGGTGCTGTGGGCCTCGGCGTTGGCGGTGCTGGCGGTACTGGCGGCCATGTGGCGCTTCAGCCGCAAGGATTTGTAGGCGATTGGGCGGGGGCGATGCTGTGTGCAACAGCCTTTCGCCCCCGCCCTGTTTTATCTTTCTTCCCTTCTTAGAGTCTTAGACACCCCTCCAGACGGCCAAGGCGCTTACATATCCAGTGGGTCGGGGTGCTTGCTGGCGTTCTCGGCCTCTTCCAAATGATTCGGGCGGCGGTAGAGTTTGTCGCGGCCTGCCTCGTCGCCTACGCCTACAGCGGCGTCGGTCACGGGCAGTTTTTCGTCGCTGTGCTGCACGGTGGGGTTGGATGTAGAGGTGGGCTTGTCGTCATTCTGCGTCATGGGGTGGGCCTCCTTGCTGATTTGCACGGGGTTGGACTGCATGGAGTTGGACTGCACCGCGTTGCTCTGCACGCTCTGGCTGGGGCGCGGCATGGCGTCTGGCACGGTAGGTTCCGTCATGCCACTCTGCGGGGACATAGGTTGAATCTTGCCTTCCTGCTGCACCACTGCGCCTCTGTCTACAGCGCCGCTGTCCACAGGTTCCGCCGCCGCCGTGTTCAGTTCCTGAATCAGGCGTTCGCGGGCGCTGATTTCTTCGTCTATGCGCCGGATGTCTTCCTGCACAGTTTGCAGCACGCTTGTATCGGCCCCAGCATGATAGGAGCGGCCCAGACGGGCAAATAGGCCATCTTGCTCCCGTGTCAGTTGAAACACTTCGACACGGAGTTTGGTCACCTGAGCGACTTCTTCGCCCCGGCGCTGCACGCGTTCGGCTCCCCGGCGCACACTGTTCAGAATGTTATCCAGCATGCGCCAAGTTTGCCGCCCCGCACCCGGCAATGGGTGAGGGGCGGTTTAGAGAAAGCACGGTGAGCAGGCGGGATGAAGAAGCAGGGGGCAGGGGCGAGCGGCCTAGGCCAGTTCGTTTTCCAACTTCCTCGCTTGTTGCTCCTGCCCGTGCCTCAGCAAATGCGCCAGCGCCAGCGGAATAGCCGCGTCCCAGCCCTGCGGATGGCAGGCGGCGGGGTAGGGCACAGGCGGCGTGTGGGACTCGCGCCGGAATCCGGCCAGCAATTCGCTGAGGCGGCGGTCATCGGCGGCGCGGGCCACGTCGAACAGGGCGCGGGCCACTTGCGCGGCCTCGGCGTTCAGGCCGTAACGGTGCATGCCCAGCGCGGCGGCGGCAGTGTCGTGCGGCCACACGCTGCCGTTATGGTAAGACACCGGGTTGTAGCGAATTTCGCCCTCGCCCAGCGTGCGAATGCCCCAGCCGCTCCAGAGTTGGCTGCCCAAGGCGGTAGCGGCCACTTGGGGCGCGAATTCGGGCGGAATAATGCCCGTCCAGAGCGTGTGGGCCGGGTTGCTGACCAGCACGTTCAGGGGCTTCTTGTCGCCGTTCAGCCCATGCACGTAGTAGCCGCGCTCGGGCCACCAGAAGGCTGCATGAAAGCGTTCGCGCAGGCTGGCGGCGCGGGTCTCCCACTCCACCGCTTGCCCTTCATCGTTCAGCAGGCGGTACATCCGGGCGGCGGCCAAGTACGCGGCGTAAGCGTAGCCCTGTACTTCCACCACCGCCACATGCCCACTGATGTCCACACCCTCAGCCGTAAACGTGGAGTCGCCGCTGTCCTTCCAGACCGCGTTGGTGATGCCGCTCTCGTCGGGCGTGTACTCGATGAAACCGTCGCCGTCAGGGTCACCGTCAGTCAGGCACCAGTTCAGGGCCGCCTCCCATTGCGGGCGCAGTTCGCGGGCAATGTCGGGGTGCGCGGCGCTCAGTTCGCCCACCAGCCACACGAACAGCGGCGTGGCGTCGGCGGTGGCGTAGTAGGGGCGGTGCGGCGTGCGGCCCATGCGGGTCAGTTCGCCAATCCGCTCCTCATGCAAAATCTTGCCGGGTTCTTCCAGCGTAGCCTTGTCGTATTTGCTGCCCTGCCGTGCGGCCAGATACCGCGCCACCGTGAGGGCCATTTCGGGCATGTGGTCTTTCACCATCATGGCAATGATCAGGCTGTCGCGGCCAAAGGGAGCCACGAACCAAGGCAGGCCCGCCGCCGGAAAGCGTCCCTGTTCGGTCTGAAACGACAGGCTCCGCAAGTCTTCGATGCTCTGATCCAGCACTTGTTGGTCGAGCGGATCGGAGAGGCGCAGGTTCAGCGCCCCGTGCAGCGCGTCGTATTCGGCGGCCAACGCAGCGGGGTCGCCGGGCGTGGGCTGCTCGTCCCCCTGCAATGGGAACACGCTCACCTGAATCTGGGCCTCTGTTTCGGTCAGAGTCCAAGTCAGCTTCTCGCCGTCCCACGCGGCAGCGGGCGACACCTGTACGAGTGCGCGGCTGTGCAGACCGTCGCCAGCGGTGTAGCTGAATTCCACGCCGCCGGGAACTTCCTGCGTCCTCACGGTGCGCTCTCCGAGGCCGCCGGGCCAACCACGTACCTCGAACATATCCACGAAATCGGCGGCCAAGGCCAGCGTCACGACTTGCGGCCCTTCTCCGAGGTAGCGGGTCACGGTCAGGGTGTCGCGCACCTCATGGCCCGTCACGGTCAGGTCGCGGGAAATGCCCACTTTCATGGTGTAGCCCACGTTGGCGTTGGCGCTATGCTCGTGCAGCCAAAAGGGGTAGCGCTCGTGCTGGAGCAGGTGTTGCGGGCGCTCGCCGTCCAGCCGCCATTCGTAGTGGCTGAGGAAGCGGGTGTCGCGGCGGTACAGCCCGCTTTCGCCCTCGGCAATTTTGTAGTGGCGGTTGCCCACCAGATAGAGGTCATTTTCTTTGAGAACAGTGCGGGTATTGAGCATGGACGCTCCTTGGGGGCGGCGTGTGGCGGGGGGTGAGGGCGGAGAATCAGGAGGCAGATCAGGCGCGGACGCTCAGATTGTAAGCGGTTACAGCGGGCGGGGTGCGCCGTGTGCGGGCAGCGGGGCGAAGATCCCGAACAGTCTGTCAGATACCGGGGGGTTTGAGAAGGAAAACGGGCGGGCAGGGTCAGGCAGCCTCCAAGGAGAAAGCCCCAACGCCGCCCGCCTCACTTTCGCCCGACTAGCCTTTTACGGCGCTGTCCGAGCCGGTATCGACAAAGTACCGCTGGAAGATGATGAAGATGATGATCACGGGAATGGCCGATAGGATCGCGCCTGCCAGAATCAGGCCATAGTCGCCCTGCCCGCCGTACAACTGCGAGAAGCTGGACAGACCCACCGTGAGGGTAAAGTCGGTGTTTTGGCGCAGCAGCACCAAGGGCCAGAAGAAGTCGTTCCATGCGCCCTGAAACTGTGTGATGGCCAGAGCAATCAGCGCGGGGCCAGCTTGCGGCAACATCACTTTCCAGAAGGTGGTGAAGGGGCCAGCGCCGTCAATCGAGGCCGATTCTTCCAGCTCTTTGGGCATGCCCTCGAAGAACTGCTTCATGAGGAATACGCCGCCTGCCGCCACGAGGCCGTTGAACCACAGGCCCCAAATATTCAGTAGCCCTAAATCCTTCAGCAGCACGTAGTTACTGACCAAGTTCACCTGACTGGGCACCATCTGCACGAACAACACCGCGCCCAAGAAGATCAGGTTTTTGCCGGGAAAGTCGAAGCGGGCCAGCGCGTATCCGGCCAGCGAGCAGAAGATCACGGCGGCGGCCACGCGCAGGAAGGCGTACAGGAACGAGTTCAGCACCCAAGAAAAGAACAGGCTGCGGCCCGACTTGGGATCCATCGTTTCGTTGAAGGCGCGGCGGTAGTTGTTGAAGGTGTAACCCAGAATGCCGGGCGTGATGTTGCGGAAGGCGAACGAGCGGTCAAAATTCTGCTTGTCGCTGGGCGGCAGGGTGCTGTTCACGATGCTCTGCCCGCGCTGCACATCCACCTGCATGGGCGTGCGCTCGAACAGTGGCCCGCGCAAGTAGTAGTTCTCGCCTGCCTTGACCAGTTCCACGCGCTGCGACTCGCTCAGTTCGTACTGCTTGGCCTGTGCTGCGGGGGTGTCCAGCGTTACTTTCACGGTTTCGCCGCTGGGCAGGGTGGCCCGCACGTCGGCGTCGGGGGTGGCGAGCTTGGCCCGGATCACTTCGCCCGTTTGCGCCGTCAGCGAGGGGTAGGTCACGGTGGTGCGGTATACCCGCGTATCTCCCGTCTGAGACACTTGCACCGTCTTCAGTTGGGCGTAATCTTTGGCCTGCGCCTGACGGGCAATAGCCACCAAGCTCACGGGCTGGTACGGAAACAGGCTGACCACAGGCGCGTCTTTGGGGGCGTCTGCCGGAGAGCGCACCGACACGTCAAAGTTCACTTCTCGGCCCGGAGTCAGGCCACCGTTCCAGCCGCTGTTGCCGCCCTGAATGCCAAGGTTGTAGGCGCGGCTCACGTACTGCGCCGTCAGCTGCGGAATGATCACTTTGGGCGGGTACTCGTTGGGGTTGTCTTTCATGCTGCTCAGCAGACCCATCAGGAACGGGCCGAGGAAGAAAAAGCTCATGACCAGCATGAACACGTACAGCCAGCCTGCCCGCGCCCAACGCCGCCGCGTGAGCCATGCGTCGTGGTTAGAGGCCGCCGCCCTACGTTCTGTCTGAATTGCCGTCATGCTGCCGCCTCCTGATGAGTTGATTCCGATTGAATCCCGTCCGTTCTGGGATTCAATCCGAGCGGAGCGAGTGGGAAAGGTACGGATTCTGGGAGATGGACGGACAGGCGGTGTGGTTCCGACTGTACGGGAATCGGACGGAATCCGTATAGAGATAAGAAGCTGATACGGGTCATCCTAGTTGGCCTCGGGTGCCACGAAGAATTTGCGCTGCACGAATACCATGCTCAGGATGATCAGGGCCAGCACGATGGCCGCCGCCGACGCCATATTCACCGGGGCCGCGCCGTTTTTGAAGGTGTTGGTGTACACGTAGAAGGCCAGCGTAATCAGCGTGTCCTGCGGGGCCGCCGAACCGATCACGGCCACTTGGTCAAACATCTGCATGGTGCCGATCAGGCCCACCGTCACCACGTAAAAGGTCACGGGGCGCAGCATGGGAACCGTCACGTTCATCAGTTTCTGGAAGGGCGTCGCGCCGTCAATGTCGGCGGCCTCGTACAGCGAGCCGGGAATGCTCTGCAATCCGGCAAGGAAAAAGAGCATCAGCGTGGGCACGGTGGTAAAGGTGTTCTGAATAATGATGACCAGCAGCGGAATACTCAGCACCCGCACGCCGCCGATACTGATCCACTTGTCGGCAAAGTATTGGTAGTCGTAGGGGGCCACTTCGCGCACACTGACCAGCCCGGTGGTGTTCAGAATCAGCACCACGATGATGGCAATCAGCGCACTCACGGCGGCCAATGCCGGATCGAGCCAGCCTGCGGGCAACTTGCGAGACCTTTCCCACAGCACCTGCGCGATCTGCACCACGATCAGCACGCCAAGGAGCGTCAGAACGATGGGTTGGTAGGCCTGCCACTGCGTAATCAGGTAGTTGGCAATGCCGCGCCGCTGAAACAGCCACAGGAAAATCAGGGTAATGACCACGCTGGACGTGATGGAAGGCATGTACCACGCCGAGCGGAAGAAGGCTATCCCGCGAATCTTGTTATTGAGCGCCACAGCCATCAGCAACGAAAAAATCGTTTGCAGCGTAGTCGTCACGATGGCAAAAATCAGGCTGTTGGCGAGTGCCCGCCGAAACGACGGATCGGCCAGCACGTCGCGGTAAGGCTCGATGCCGATCAGTTTGGGCGTATTGAACAGGTTGAAATCGGTAAACGAATAATAGATGGCGCGGCCAAACGCATAGAAAAAGAAGATCAGTGTGGTGATCAGAAAGGGGGCCAAGAACAGCATGGCCGTCGTGGTGGTCTGGCTCTGTTTGGAGCGGGCGGCCTTGGGTCTTTTGGCAGTGGGATTGGTAACGGTCATACACCCTCCAGCGGTGAAACCCAGCAGAAACGACTTGATGCGGCATTCGTAAAAACAATGACAGAGGGCCGGGGGCAGGCAACGCTCGCCTCCCGACCCTCTGAACAGACCTGTTCCCGTTAAAGAAAGATCAGCGGTTCTGGAAGGTGTTCATGTCCTGCTGGGCTTTTTTCAGGGCGTCGGCGCTGCTCTTTTGGCCGCTGAGAACGGCGGCGAGGGCGTCGTTGATGGGCTTGCTCCAATCGGGGCCTTGAGGGCCGAAGTTGAAGGCCTTGACGTTGCCGTCGGACGCACCTTGGAAGACGAGGCGGCTGTTCACTGCGCCCGCGTCGGTCTTCTTGAAGTAGGCGTTTTCGCCGAGGGCGATGCGGCTAGGAATGGCGAGGCCCTGCTCCAGCACGTACTGCTGCACGGCGGGGCTGGTGAGGATGTTCAGCACCTTGGTGGCGGCGGACTTGTTCTTGGTGCCGGAGTTGATGGCCCAGCCCACGGTGTACAGGAAGTTGCCACGCTTGGCGGTCTTGTTGTTCTTGGGCATCAGCGCGGTGCCGAACTTCAGGTTGGGCGCGTTGTCGCGCAGGAAGTTCACGACCCAGCCGCCCTCGATGGCCACAGCGACCTTACCGGTCTTCAGGCAGCCGCCCGTCCAGCCTTCGGAGACTTCGCTGGGCGTGATGCCGACTTTGTTCTTGGCGAGGCCCGTGTAGAAGTTGAAGGCTTCGGCAAAGCGGGGATCGGCGAGGTTGGTCTTGCCCTTGGAATCGAACTGGTTCCAGCCGGTGGCGTAAGCGAACGCGCCGAACCGGTCAAAGTTGGGCTGAAGGCAGATGCCGTAGTACTCGTTGCCGAGGTTCTTCTTGAGGGTGGTCAGCTTGGTCTGCAGGTCTGTCCAAGTATCGTTGTTGTCGGGGTAGGCGACTTTGGCTTCGTCGAAGAGGTCTTTGTTGTAGACCAGCGTCAGGGTGTTGAAATCCTTGGCGATGCCGTACACGCGGCCATTTTGCGTAAAGGCCGTGTTCAGGCTCTTGATGTAGGGGCTGGTGTTCACGACGCCGTTCAGGGGCAGCACTTTGCCGGTGGCCACGAAGCCGCTGAGGGTTTCGGCGGGCAGATAGAACACGTCGCCCGCGTTTCCGGCAGCCAAGAGGGTGGTCAGCGACTTGTTGTAGTCGCCTTGCAGCGGCTCGTAGACCACCGTGATCTTGTCTTTGGCCAGCGCGGGCTTCACGAACTTGTTGATCAGGTCGCCCACCACTGCGGGGTCGGTGCCGCCGTAGCCGTTGATCTTGATGGTGGTCTGGGCGGCGGCGCTGGAGGCGAGGACGGCGAGGCTGAGCAGGAGTGCGTTCTGAATCTTCATGGTGACCCTCCGGGGGCAGGCGCAACGGTTGCGCCGGAAATAAGCTGAACAGGGATGAATTCGCCACGGGGACTCTGCCCCGAAATGGCCTCTTGAACGAGGGTGAGCGCGGTGCTGGCAATGCGGGGAATATCTTGAGAAACGGTGGTGAGCGAGTAGGGCAAGGGCAGTTCGGGGAGGCCGTCAAAACCGACCACCGATACGTCCCCCGGAATGTTGATGCCCAAGTCTTCCAGAGCGGCGACTGCGCCAATGGCACTCTCGTCGCTTTGGGCAAACAGGCCAGTAAAGCGCAGCCCCGATTCCCACGCCCGCCGCACCGCCCGGTAGCCGCCCAGCACCGTAAAATCGGCGGCCAGAAGTTGCGTGTTGGCTCCCACCGTGCGGGCCGCCCGCTCGAATCCGCGCTGGCGGTCTTGCGCCACCTGACTGGGGCCAGCGCCCAAGTACGCCAAGTGGCGGTGTCCGGCTTCCAGCAGTTGCGTGGTCGCTAGGTGCGCCCCGCCTTCATCGTCCGGAGCCACCCAAAATGACGCCGGATGATGCCCGATCAGGACGGCTGGCACGCCCACTTGCTGCAAGAACGACAAGCGGGGGTCGCCTTCTACCGCGTGCATCACCAGTACGGCACTGGGCAGCCGGGCCATGCGGGTCAGATCGGCCCGCAAATCCAGCAGTTGCACGCCCAGCGGCGCGGTGTGGGCCTCCAGCGCCCGCCGGAACAACACCTGATAGGGGCTGAGCATAGGATCGTCGCGGTCAAGCGACAGCCCCAGCGTTTGCCCGGTGCGCCAACTCAGGTTGCGGGCAGCGGGGTCAGGCGTGTAGTCCAGCCGCGCAATGACTTCCTGCACGCGGGCGCGGGTGCGCTCGGCCACAGTGGAATGCCCATTGATCACGCGGCTCACGGTTCCTTTGCTCACGCCGGAAGCGCGGGCAATATCGTCGATGGTGGGGCGGATCAGGGCGTCAGACATACGAATGTTTTAGCTCTCCTTGAGAACACGTAACCGGTTACACAGCCAGCAGAAGAAAAGAACGTGATGCAGCGGAGCATCCACAGAACGGCCCGATGTGACCCCAGATGGTCACGCCAAGTTTTTGTAATCGGTTACAAGACCATTGTGCGCTTAATTTTTCACCTGTCAAGCCCCCGCTCCGGCTATTGACTCGGTTCAGCCATTCACGACTTTTTGAAGCCTGAACACTGAATCGTTCAAGACATTTTTCCGGTGACGCGGTAGGAACTTATAGCAACGTCGAAAAGCTCACTCTTTTCTGTGTTGGGGGATTGTTGAGAGGTCTTGCTGTGGGCAAATTCAGGTGTCTATACAGTGTGCCGCACGGGAGGGGAGAGGCTGACCGCCCGCGTTCCGTTCCCACATCAGTACCCTTGGAGTGGGCCTCCTTCCCGGTAGGATCAGCCATGACCGACACGTCCGCCGTCTTTGCCACCACCGATCTCAGCGACGCGCACCCGGAGGCGCAGATTCTGGCTCCCATTTTCCGAGACTACGGCGGCCAACCGTGTTTCAGTGGGCCTGCCTTCACCCTGCAGGTGTTCGAGAACAACCCGTTGGTGCGCTCTAGGCTAGAAACGCCGGGGCTGGGGCGCGTGCTGGTCGTCGACGGCGGCGGCAGCCTGAACTGTGCGCTGCTGGGCGGAATGCTGGGGCAATTCGGCGTGCAGAATGGCTGGGCGGGCATTATCATTCACGGCTGCGTGCGCGACACCGCCGAACTCCGGGCGCTGCCCATCGGCATTCGGGCGTTGGCGGCCTACCCCCGGCGCAGCGGCAAGGTGGCCGGGGGTGAAGTGGGCGTGGCTGTGACGTTTGCGGGCGTGACCATTGACCCCGGCGATCAGATTTACGCCGATCAGGACGGGATTCTGGTGCTGCCCGGGCGAGGCTGACAGCAGCGGAAGAGAGGGTAGGCGGGCGGCCAACACTGCGGCATTCTTCTAACAGAACAGCCGTGCGCTAGGCTGCCCGTGTGTCCATTCCGCCCCGCCCCATTCGCCCGCTGTGGGTCATTGTGGGATTTGTGCTGAGTGGGCTGGGCTTCGTGGGCCTGATTCTGCCGGGGTTTCCGGGCACCGTCTGGTTCGTGCTGGCCGCCGCCGCCTTTGCGCGGGGCGATCCGCGCTGGGAAGCGTGGCTGCTGTCGCGTCCGGTGGTGGGGCAACTGGTCGACGACTACCGCTCTGGGCGCGGAATGCCGCTGCGGGCCAAATGGTTTGCTTGCGTGTGCATCGTGCTGGCGGTGGGCCTGAGTCTGGGGCGTATTCCGGTGCTGGTGGGGCAAGTGGCGTGGATGATGCTTGGCGTGCTGGGCGTGGTGTACATCGTGTGGCGCGTGCCCACCAAGCGGGGGTAGGGTGGCCGATATGCACGTGCTGAATATTCCAGTTTCGCCGGACGTGTTGGCACGCTGGGCGGAATGGCTGGCCCCGCCGATGCAGCCCTTCTTTCTCAGTGAGGCAGAGGCAACTGCGTTTGACCTGCCCACCCTTGTCTACGCCGAGTGGAACCCGTCTCCCGAACTGCGCGACACGTTTGCCCTGTGGGGTCTGTCTGCCGCTGCACACCGGGTGTCACTCCTCTCCGAAGCCGACTGGAACGGCTTGAGCCTCTCTGTGCGCCGCCAACTGCTACGTCTGCAAATCGCGTATGGGCGTGGCAATCTGCCCCGTGCCAAAGCCTTTGCCGACCTGTTGCCAGAGCCTCAGCGGGGGCGCTTCGTGTGGTGGTCGTCCATGCTGACGCCCGAAATCGTGGCCCGTGCCGTGTCTGCCGAATCGTTGGCCTGCCAGCGCGAACAGGTGCCGGATGCCGTGTGGCAAGCTGCCGAAGCTTTGCTGCCGCGTGCCCGCGCTCTGGCGGGAACCTTTGCCGGGGGCAGTGGCCCCAACTGCTTTGGCACGGTCATGGCCGCCGCAGGCATTGCAGGTGCGGAACTAGAATGGATGCAGCGCGATCCATTCGAGGCGTTCTTGGCGGCCCGCACGCGGTCTGGCGGCAAGGATGACCGACCCGGTACGCTGTTGGTCTGGCGGGGTGCAGGCGGGCAAGTGGAACACGCCGCCGTCACGTTAGGCGGTGATTGGGCGCTCCATAAGCCCTCGCAGTCGTGGATGACGCCGCGTGTGGTGTTGCCCACCCGCGCCCTCATTCGCGCTTACCGCACGCCCGGACACCGCCTAGAGCGGCACAGACTCAACTAAACAGTCTCAGATAAACAGGCTCGACTCAATCCATCTACTTGCCGTGTTTGGTCAGCCGCCAGAGGGTCACGGCATTGGTAATCAACAGCAGCAGGCACAGGCCCGCCATCGGCCATTCTTGGCGCTGCACGAAACGGATGCTGAGGATGCCCCAGCCGCAGACCAGCGCCACCACCAGCCACACCCGCCACGCCGGGGCATTCACGAAAAAATCCTCATGACTCTATCTTAGGCAAAAATGGTGGGCGACACGTCCCATTCGAACCGAGCCAAACAAAAATGAAGCCGGGGCGTTCATCTCCCGGCCTCGACTTGGTCGTCCATGCGCGTTCCGGGCACATGGTCAGATTCTCAAGACGCCCCCGGAGCAAGTGGGTGTGCGGCGTCTGTATGTAGAATGCGCCAAGCCCGTATGAGACGCACAAAAACCGGGTGAGAAGGTCTGAATGGTTGGTCAGATTGGCGTTATTTATGGAGAAGAATCATTTCGCTCCACTACTTTCCCAGTGAAGAAGCCAGCGCCGCCCGCAGTGCAGCTTCGGCATTCAGCGTACCCGTGCCGCAGGTTCGGGCGGGGTCAGGGTCGCACTGTCCACCGGGAAAGGGGGTGGCGGTGCGCGTCAGGAGGCTCCGCAGTTGCGCGGGCGAGAGCTTGGGCCGCACGCTCAGGAGTAAGGCCGCCACGCCCGCCGCGTGTGGGGCGGCAAAACTGGTGCCATTGAGTTCGCGCACGCCGCTCCCTCCGTTGCTCCCCACGCCGCTCAGGCTGCTGACCACCAAGCCGCGCCCGACTTCTCCGCCCGGCGCGGCCAATGCCACGGCGCGGCCCCAGTTGGCGTAACCGGGCCGCACGCCCGCACCAGTCACGCTGGTCACGGTCAGCACGTTGCGGCAGCCCGCCGGAGAATACCCAGCCGCATCTTTGCCGTCGTTGGCGGCCCCGGCAATCACGAGTGTGCCGCGTGCGGTCACGGCGTCCACGGCGGCCTGCACGCGGGCGTCGCAGCGGGTCAGGGGAATAAAATCGGCGTACAGGCTCAGGTTCAGAATCCGGGCGGGATTGGGATTGGTGGGCACACCCGCTACGGTCAGGCCCGCCGCCCAGCGCAGACTGTCGGCCAGATCTTGGGGGTCTATCAGGCCGTCCACGCCCGCCACACGCACCTGCACCACCCGCACACGCGGCGCGATGCCCGCCATGCCGCGCCCATCGTGGGCCGCGCCGATGATGTTGCCCACCACCTCGGCATGGTAGGCCAGCGCCCCGGCTCCGGCGGCGTCGGCGTCGCGCCCGTTGCCGTCGCCTGCCCGCGCCGCGTCCGACACGAAATCGTATCCGCCCACGACCCGGCCCGCCAGTTCCGGTGAGGCGATGTATCCGGTGTCCAGCACTGCCACCGTGACGGGGGAGAGGACAGCCGGAAGGAGCGCCCACGCGCCCTCTAGACCGATGGTCTGCAAGTTGCCTTGCCGCGAATACAGCGGATCGGTGGGGCGGGGAAGGCCGGACTGGGGGGTGGGAATGGTGGGAGTGGGCAGAGTGGGGCGCGTGGGCGTTGCTGGTTTGGTGGGCGACAATTCCGGAAATGGGATGGGTGTGGGGGAAACAGGTGGCAATTCAGGCAAGGTGCTGGGCGGCCTAGGCGTGGGAGGAAGGGGCGTGGGAGGAATGGGCGGGGGCAGCGTGCTGCGGGGCGGCAAGGCAGGAATGGCCTTGATGGACTGGGCGGCAGGCACAAGGCCCGCTCCCAGCAGGAGGCCACCGAGGAGGGCAGCGCGGAACCGGCCTCCAAAACGATTCTTCATCCCGCCAGTCTGCCCCGCCCGCCTGATGCTCGTCTGAGACAGCGTTTGTGCATTGCCTACCTTCCGGGTGCAGCCGTGCCGTGTGCCTGTAGCATGCCCCCATGACAGCAACTGCAGGGCAGGCCAGCACGGGCAAAGTCGTGGTACTGACGGGCGCTTCCAGCGGGATCGGGCGGGCCACCGCCGTAGAACTGGCGGCGCGGGGGTACCGATTGGTCTTGGCCGCCCGCCGCGCCGACGAACTGGGCCTGCTGGCCCGCCAACTTGATCCCACAGGTGGGCGCGTGATCGCTGTGCCCACCGACGTGACCGACGACGCCTCGCGCCGGGCGCTGCTGGCCGCCGCTGCCGCACATTTTGGCAGGGTAGACGTTCTGGTCAACAATGCTGGTGTGGCTGTGGAGCAGGGCTGGTGGTGGGACGACGCCGACCCGTTGCGCGTGCTGCGCGTGAATCTGGAAGCGCCCATAGAACTGACGCGGCTGGCCCTGCCCGACATGCGGCGGCGCGGTGCAGGCCACATCGTCAACATCGGTTCGGTGGCGGGGCGGGTGGCCAGCAACGGGGTGTACTCTGCCAGCAAGTACGGTCTGCGCGGGTTTTCTCTGGCGCTGCGGCGGGAACTGCTGGGCACAGGCGTCACGGTCAGCCTGATCGCCCCCGGTTTCGTCCGGAGTGAAATGACGGCCTCGGCCCGCCTGCCCATGCCGGGGCCGGAAGTGGTGGCCCGCGCCGTGGCCGACGTGCTGGAGCGCCCGCGTGCAGAAGTGATCGTCCCCCGGTTTTACGCCGTGCTGGTGCTGCTGAACACGCTGTTTCCGCCGGTGGGCGACTTGGCGGTGCGGCTAATGATCGGGCGGCGATAGGGGTACTCGTGCAGGGGAAAGGCGTCTACAGGTCAGAGGGATTTTCAGCGATGGGTCACGCCTTCTGGGGCCTCGGGGCGGAGTTGACCAGTCGGGCACGTTCACAAAATCTCAACCTCACCGCTGACCACTGGCGCACTCTGGCCCCTAGACTGTTTGCGTGAATCCGGCTTCCAGTTCCTCCCCGAATGCCTCTGCTGCACCCGCGCTGCCTAGGGTCAGCCCCTTCAAAACGGCCTTCAAGGTGCTGCTTCCGGTGCTGGAGCGGGCGGTGGTGGCCCTAGACCACGCTTTCAGCGGTTACGTGCAACCCCGCCGGGCACGCGGAAAAATGATCTTGCAACCCTACGTGGGCTGGGGCACGCCGCAGCAAGCGGAACTCACGGGCCGGGTGCTGCTGCCCCGCACGCTGGCTCCGGCCAAAAAGGGCGACGCCCGCTGGCGCAACTTCCGCAACATTCTGCGCCGCCTGTTTTCGCGCGAGGTGGGCGGCGTCAAGGTTTCAGGCGTCCTGAACGGCTTTTCTGTGAGTGGTGTCAGCGATCACGACGGCTATTTTACTCTGGTGTTCGCGCCGCCGACGCCGCTGCCGGGCGGCTGGCACGAGGCGAGCCTCAGCATAGAGGGCCGCGAAGGAACCACCCGCGCCCGCGTGCAGGTGGTGGCCGACGCCCGCTTCGGCATCATCAGTGACTTGGATGACACCGTAATTCAGTCGGACGTGACCAGCCTGCCTCGCATGCTAATGACCAGCCTGACCGGAAATGCCCGCAGCCGCCTGCCGTTTCCGGGCGTGGGGGCGCTGTACCGCGCACTCACCCGAGACGGCGAAACCCGCAATCCCATCTTTTACGTGTCCAGCAGCCCGTGGAATTTCTTCGATCTGCTGTGGCAATTTCTGGATTACCGCCGTATTCCGCTGGGGCCGATGTTCCTCCGCAATTGGGGCTTTGATCTGCTGGGCGGACACGGCGGCTACAAACACGGCGTCATAGAGCGCATTCTGGCCCGTTTCCCCGATCTGAACTTTGTGTTGGTTGGCGACAGCGGCGAAAAAGACCCTGAAATCTATGCCGAAGTGGTTCGCAAGCACCCCGGACGCATTCTGGCCGTGTATATCCGCGACGTAACGGACGCGGGCCGCGATGAGGGCGTCGGCAAACTGCGGGCCGAAGTTCGCAAAGACGGTGTGGATCTGGTGCTGGCCTCCGACAGTCTGAATGCCGCCAGTCACGCGATGGCGATGGGCCTGATTACGCCCAATGAATACCGCAGCGTGCTGACGAGTGTGGCCCGGAGTTACGAAAGCTGAGGTAGGGCAGACTAAGGGTCTGGGAAGGACAACTCTGTCTTCCACACTTCTTGGCAGCAGAAAAAATAAGCAGAAAACAACCGCCAAGCTTCCCCGGCGGTTGTCATCTTTTCCTATTCCTTACCCTGACGCTGGCCCCCCGTTCCCACCCCGGCGGCCCCGGCGACGGCGGCGGCGTTTGGCATCGTCGGCTTGGGCCGCCTGAGCCTGTGCGCTTTGTACCGATGCGGCCTGCGCGGGTGCGGCGGCCTGAGCTTGGGGTGCAGCGGCTTGCTGCGGGCGTGGAGTGCTTTGTTGACGGCCATTCACGCGCTGCACGGCTCCCCGATCATTGCCGCCGCGCGTATAGCCGCGCCCGCCGCGTTCAGAGGAAGCCCGCTCGCTGCCGCCGCCGCGCTCAAAGCTGCGGCCTCCGCTGCTGCGCCCACCCTGAGTTTCTTCGGGCGGCATGTGATCCAGCGTCCAGTCGCCGAAATACATGCGCTGCACGGTGATGTTCACGGGGCGCAGGTGTTCGTTGCGGGGGCGCTCCAGCGTAATCACGCGCCGGGGCCGTCCGCCGCCCACGTTGCCTGAAGGAGCGGCGGGGCGGCTGTTTCCACGTGCGCCGTTCATGGGCTGGCCGCCAAAAGTCGCGCCCTCGCCCCCCCGTTCCGGCGTACTTCTCTCGCCGCGCTCGTACCGTCCCCGGCCACTGGGACGGGCAGGAGAGGCAGCAGAAGCTGGAGTGACGGGAGCCGGGTCATCCAGCGTGAACTTGCGCGGCGCACTGGTGGGCACGCTCTGCAACTTCTCGCGGCGTTCCTGCTCGCGGTCATCGCGGCGGCGGGCGCGGGGTTTATGTTCGGAATCCATGTCGTTCTCCTGAGTGTCTAGGCTGCTCTGCAAGGTGAAGTCGGTCTGACGGGCCAGCGGATTGACCGTGCTGATGGTGACGTTCACGGCGTCTCCGAGGCGGTAGCTGCGGCCCCGGCTGCGTCCGCGCAGCATCCCAGCATCTTCGATAAACACGTAATAGTCGTCATCCAAGTTGCTGATGTGCAGTTTGCCTTCCACGCCGTTTTCCAGCGCGATGAACAGGCCGCTGGCGACTACGCCCGACACGTTTCCGGCAAAGGTTTGGCCCAGATGTTCCTGCGCCCACTTCGCCTGATAGTACTTGGTCAGGTCGCGTTCGGCTTCGCTGGCGGTGCGTTCGCGGGCACTGGTGTGCGTGCCCATGTCGGGCAGCTTGGCCTGCAACTGCCCCACAGCGCGGCTTCCGGCCTTCAGCTCACCGCTCAGGACGCCCCGTAGCGCCCGGTGAACCATCAGGTCGGGGTAGCGGCGAATCGGAGAGGTGAAGTGCAGGTATTCCTCGAACGCCAGCCCGAAGTGACCCAGATTTTCTCCGGCGTATTTGGCCTGTTGCATAGAGCGCAGCAGCAGCGTATTCACCACGCTTTCACGGGGCGTACCGCGTACCTGCTTCAGCACCGCCTGATACGCCTGCGGGGTGGGTTCGCCGCCGGGGAACGAGAAGCCCAAGCGTCCAATCGCCGCCGTCACATCCTGAAAGCGTTGCAGGGTGGGTTCTTCGTGAATACGGAACAGGGTCGGAATCTCGCGCTCCAGCAGATAATGAGCCACGACTTTGTTCGCCAGCAGCATCAAATCTTCGATCATGCCGCGTGCGGTTTCTTCGCGGATCGGCGTCAGTTCCATGCGGCCATCTGGCCCCACGTCCACCTTCACTTCCCGCATCTTGAAATCCAGCGAACCTTCGCGCAGGCGGCGTTGGCGCAGCTTGGTCGTAATTTTGAGCAGCAAGTGCAGGTCGCCTTCCAGTTGGCGAGCGGCTTCGGGCAGCGTAGCGGTGGCTTCGCTGTACGCCTGCACCTCGTCATACGTCAGGCGGGCCTTAGAGTTGATGACGCTGGGCGCAAGCTGCACCTTCAGGATGTCGCCCTCTGCCGAGAGTTCCACGAGGGCCGTCATGGTCAGGCGGTCTTGGTACGGCACGAGGCTGCACACGCCGTTGCTGAGGTGTTCGGGCAGCATGGGCAGCACCCGCCCCGGCAAATACACGCTGGTGGCGCGGGCGTAGGCTTCCTCGTCCAGCGGCGTGCCTTCGGGCACATAGTGGCTCACGTCGGCAATGTGAATGCCCACCACAAACGTTCCCTCCGGCGTCGGCTGAATATGAATCGCGTCGTCGAAGTCCTTGGCGTCGCGGCCATCTACCGTAAAGATGTTGTAACTCCGCAGATCGAGGCGTCCTGCCAGCGCTTCTGCCGGAATCTCGGCGGGAATGGCGTTGGCCTGCTCCTCGGCTTCCGGCGCAAACTCTCCGCGCAGACCGAATTTCACGATCACGGCTTCCGTTTCGGTTTCGGGATCGTCCTCATTGCCCAGCACGCGCTTGATCTGGCCGAAGACTTCATCCTCTCCGGTGTGTTCGGGCCAGTAAAGTTCCGTGACCACCCGTGCGCCCTGCTCCAGTCCTTCTATGCCCTCCGGGAACACCAGAATCCGGTGCCGGGCGCGGTGGTCGTCAGGCTTGAGGATGGGGTGACCGTGATGGAATTCCAGCGTGCCCACGAGCTGTTTGTAGGCCCGCTGCACGATGCGAACCACGCTGGCACGGGGGCTGCCGTCTCCGCGTTGGCCCCGGCGAGGGCCGCCCTTGCTCCCGCTGTTGCCGTAGCCGTTGCCCCCATTCCCAGTGTCGCCGCGTCCTTCCATCCGCACCAGCACGATGTCGCCGTTCCAAGCTTCCATCGTGTTCCCCTCGGCCACGTAGTAGTCTTCGCCGCCGCTGTCGGGCACCACGAAGCCGAAGCCCGCTGCCGACGCCTGAAAGCGCCCCCGCACGAGGCTCATCGCTTCGGGCAGGCCGTAGGTATGGCGGCGAGTCCGCACCACTTCGCCCGCTTCCGTCAGGGTGTCCAGCAGGGCTTCCAGAGTGCGCCAGTCGCCAATCCGCGAAATGGTCTGGCGCGTGAAGGTGCGTTCCAGATCGCGCACATGCACAGGCCGTCCCAACTTCCGAAGCTGGGCGATCACGATGTCACGGGCGGGATTCTGGTTGTCTTCGCCGTCGTCAGCGTCCGGCTTGTCGGAAGCGTTGGCCTGCGCTTCGGCTGGCGCGGCTTCTTCCGGCTCCACAGACGCGGGCTGTTCTTCAGCCACAGGCTCGGCTTCGGCCTGCTTGCCCCGGCCCTTGCCCTTTGCACGGCTGGGTTTGGCAATGGGGGCGTCCAACACTGCTTGAGCTTCTGCCTGCGCCTCTACTGGCACAGCTTCCACACCGCTCAGCACCTCGGTCAGAGGGACTTCTTCAGTGGGGGCATCCGCCACTACCGTTTTGGCTTTGCGGCCTTTGCGGGGCTTGATGGGGACTTCCAACAGGACTGGTTCGGCGGCCACAGGGGGTGCGGCGTCGTCGGTGGCTGTTGGAGTCACGGCTTCGGCCAGTTCCAGCACCGCCGTTTCTACCGTGTTGCTGTCTGCCATGCCGCTCGTCAGCACCAGTGCGGGCGCGTCGGCTTTAGCCTTGCGCGGGCGCTTGGCAGGGGCGGAACTGACCTCTACAGGCGCGATGTCCACCGGAGCTTCTTCTACAACGTCTGCTTCGGCTGTCTCTGTTTCGGCCACTTCCACGGCAGGCGCACTGGTCTTGCGGCCCCCACGCTTGGCTTTTGCAGCGGGCTGGGGCGCTTCCGGTTCGGCCACTGCCACTTCTGCCACCTCGGGTTCAACGCGGGCGGCTTCTACAGCTTCTGCTTCCGGCAGAGGAGAGGCGGCAGCTTCGGCGGGCGCGGCCTCCACGACTCCCTTGCGGCCCCGCTTGGGTGCGGCGGCTTTGGGCTGCTCCACCGTTGCGGGGGCTTCGGCCTGAGGCTCCGGCACATCTGCTTCAGCTTGCGCCGCCGCTTTGGCTGGAACCTTGCGGCCCTGTTTGGCGCGTGCTGGCGCAGTTTCGGTGGGTTGCGTTTCGGCGGGCACCGTCAACAGCGGCTCTGCTTCAGGCGCAACCTTGGCCTTGCTGGGCTTCTTGCTCGGTTTCGTGCTGGGCTTCCTGTTCTGATCAGAATTGACGGCATCCGCCATCGGTTGTGGCGCGGCCTGCGCGGGCGTAGTCGCCGTGCGCTGCCGCTTGCCTTGCTGTCCCTTTGCGGCCTGCGCCGTGCCGGGCTTCGTTGTCTGTTCGGAGTCGGCGCTGACGCTGCTTGCGTTCTGCGCCGCACCCCCCTTGTTTACTTTAGGCATTCCGCACCTGGGGTCTAGCTTGCTGCCCGTGGGTTCTCATTTTGTGTGGGGCACGCGGCCCCGGCCTACTGGCCCTGTTTGCCGCGCACGCCCCGGTCAGCACTGGCCGCCCACGGGGATAGATGATCGCTTGTCACGGGGGGCCGCCCTGCATCCGTTTGACCAAGAAACCGCTGCGGGCCTGCTGGTCTTGCGGGGGCGCTTTCCTCATACCACCCGGAAGCACCTCCAGTTTAACACATGCTCCTGCCCACGCTCCTGACCCCCAGCTTATGCCGACGCTTAAAGAATGGGGGACGGCGGGGAGGGTGCAGGGAGTGGGGTGTATGCAGCAGGAAAGAGGTGCTGGACGGTTCCATTTGCCTCCGGCTCAGGCATTCGGCTCACTCGACACTACTGCCCTCATTCAACACCACTGCCCTCACTCAACACCACTGTGCCCACAATCGGCGCGTGATCGCTGAGGCGGGCGAACCGATCTGCCTGCACGCTCTGCACCGCTATTCCAGCGGCCAGCAAGTAATCGATGCGCCAGCCCACATCATTGTCGAACGCCCCGGAACGGTTGCTCCACCACGTGTAGGCGGGCAACTCGCCCAAGCTGGCGCGGTGGGTATCCGTCAGGCCGCCTGCCAAGTGCGCCGTCATCCACGCCCGCTCGTGGGGCAGGAAGCCGCTGTTTTTCTGGTTGCTGCGCCAGTTTTTCAGGTCGAGTTCTTGGTGGGCCACGTTGTAGTCGCCCCCAATGACCAGCGGCGTGCCTTCTGCCAGCAGCGCTTCTGTCCAGCCCTGAAACACCACTAGGGCCTCATCCTTGAAGATCTGGCGCTCGCCCCGGCTGCCACTGGGCAGGTACACACTGGCAAAACGCACGCCCTGAACAACCGCGCTCAGCACCCGCCCCTCGGCATCCAGAGCGCCGTGCATCAGCCCCACGCGCACGTCGGTCAGGGGGAAGCGAGAGAGGATAGATACGCCGCTGTAACCCGGCTTCTGGGCGGGAAACCACACGCTCTGGTAGCCGGAAAGCGCGTCGGGCATCGGGTCGGCCCGTACCTCCTGAAGCAGCAACACGTCGGGGGCCGTGCGTTCTACCCAGTCGGCCAGCCCCTTTCGGAGCGCACTCCTCAGGCCGTTCACGTTCAGGGTGGCGACTTTCAGGGTGGCTTGAGGCAGTTCCGGCGTCATCGGCCAGCAGCATAGCGCCCTGTGCCCATTTCACGCCCCCTGTCTATCACGCACCACCTGACGAACAAGGCCCACTCAGCGCCGCTTTCTGACCTGTCAAGGGCAACGGCTTAGGCTGATACTTAGCAGACGCTTAGTCAATTTATGCCCTCAGTTCACTGGGGATCGCTTAGGCTAGAGGTCATATGGCCGACATCAAGTTCCGCAACGAGTCCGACGGCAGCGATTTTCAGATGCCTCACCCCAAGGCAATCCGTGTTCTGGCGGACGTGAATGCTTGGGCGCAAAAGAACGGGTTCGAGCATGTGGTGTTCTGGCGTGACCCTGAAGACGAGCACAAATTCTGGGTGCAGTTGGGCGAAGACAAGCTGAACTACTGGATTCACTCCAGCACCTTCACGGACGGCAAACACGAAACCGTAGAGATGCAGATGGACTATGCGCGTGGGGCGCAGCGCCGGAGTGCGGCGGGGTACGGCAAGTTCGATAAATAGGCTATGGGTCTCAAGGCCGAGCGCCAGCGATTGCCCTTCTTAGACCCTTAGACGCTTTTCTCTACACCGTTCCACAACACAGCACCCAACCTCCCCACGGGTCACGACGCCTACACTGGCCGTCATGGCCCGTTCTTTTGTTCGCCCCCGCTGGCTGGTGCTGGCGGCTTTTGCTGGCCTTGCGGCCCTCCTTGCAGGCTGCGCCGATGTGCGCTACCTGGCTCAGGCGGCGGGCGGGCAACTGGATTTGGTGCGGCGGGCGCGTCCGGTGGCGGCGGTGCTGGCCGATCCGCAGACCCCCGCCGAAACCCGCCGCAAGCTGGAATTGGTGGGCCGGGTGCGGGCTTTTGCTGTTACAGAATTGAAGTTGCCTGATCACGGCTCCTATCAGACCTATGTGGAACTGGGACGGCCTGCGGTGGTCTGGAACGTGTTTCGTGCGCCCGAACTGGGCATAGCCCTGTACACCTCCTGCTTTCCCATCGCGGGCTGTGTGGGCTACCGGGGCTACTTTGCAGAAGCCGATGCGCGGGTCTACGCAGCCTCGCGGCGGGCAGCGGGCGAAGACGTGACGGTGGGCGGCGTGAGCGCTTACAGCACGCTGGGCTACCTGCGCGATCCGGTGCTGTCCAGCATGCTCAGCGTCCCCGATGCCAGCCTGATCCGCACGGTCATTCACGAGTTGGCGCACCCCAGTCTGTACGTGGCAGGCGACACCATTTTTAACGAATCCTACGCCGTAGCCATAGAAGAAGAGGGGATGCGGCGTTGGCTGGCAGCTTACGGCACGCCCGAACTGCGCGAGCAAGACCGTCTGGCACAGGAACGGGCGGCGGGGTTCGAGGAACTGTTGCTGCGAACCCGCGCTGAACTGGAGCGCCTCTACGCCCAACCGCTCTCGCCCCAGCAGATGCGGGCAGGCAAACAGACCGTGCTGGACGGCTTGCAGGCCCAATACACTGCCCTGAAAGCCAGTTGGGGTGGCTACAGCGGGTACGACGGCTGGTTTGCACGCGGCGTCAACAATGCCTCGCTGGGGGCGGTGGCCGCCTATAGCGCGTTGGTGCCCGATTTTCAGCGCCTTCTGGCCCGTGTGGGCGGCGATCTTCCCGCCTTCATCGCCGGGGCCAAAGCTTGCGCGGCCAAGCCACACGCCGAACGGCAGGCGTGTCTGCGCGGCGAATAAGGTCAATGCCCTGAGCGTCCCTTCCTGCCGTGTTTAATCTTTTCTGACCCAATCTGCACGCAGTCTTTACATGCTGTGCCGCCTCACGTTTGACGGTGCCCAGCCGGGCCAAAGTTGGGCCGTGTTCGTTTGCAGGCAGGGCCGATCCAAGCTCTAGCGCCAGCAGCGGCTTGTTTCCCCGCTCCGCCTATCGTTCCAAACCCCTCCACTCCAAAAGCAGGTGCCCTCATGAAAATTTCCAACCTTCTGTACATCCTCGGTTTCGCCTCCATTGCTCTTTCCGCCGCCAACTATCTCAAGGGCAAGTCCGAAGACGGTCAGGAAGAAGCCACCAAAGAGCGCGACGGCTTGTTCGTCGGTCACTGGGCACCCACCTTCTTTATCCTCGGCAAGATTGCTGAAGACCGCAAGATGTAAGGCGAAAGCCGAAGAAACTGACCACAACAAAGAAGAACTGGCCTACACGTGAGGCCAGTTCTTCTGTTGTGCCGTTCGCTTTACATCTCCATGCGAGTTTTTAGGAAGTTGGTCATGACTGCGCCGCGTTTGTAAAACGGGTTGTCCATGATCTTGATGTACAGCGGAATAGTGGTTTTCGGCCCCTGAATCACGGTTTCTTCCAGCGCACGTTTCATGCGGGCAATGGCCTGCTCGCGGGTATCGTGGTGCACGATCAGTTTGCCGATCAGGGAATCGTAGTGCGGCGGAATCACGTAGCCCGTGTACACGTGGCTGTCCACGCGCACCCCGGGGCCGCCTGCAAAATGCACGTCGTCTATTTTGCCCGCCGCAGGGCGGAAATCTTTGTCAGGGTCTTCGGCGTTCAGGCGGCATTCGATGGAATGGCCGTGCAAAATGACGTCTTCTTGCTTCAGCGGGAGGCCTTCGCCCGCCGCGATCTGAAGCTGCATCTTCACGAAGTCCAGCCCGGAAATCATCTCGGACACGCAATGTTCCACCTGAATCCGGGTGTTCATCTCCATGAAGTAGTAGTTGCCGTCGCGGTCAACGATGAATTCCAGCGTGCCCGCTCCAGCGTAGTTCACGTGCTGGGCCAGCCTGACTGCTGCATCCAATATTTCTTGCCGCAGGGTGGCGGGCAAGGTGCTGGGCGCTTCCTCGATCAGCTTTTGGTTGCGCCGCTGAATAGAGCAGTCGCGCTCGCCGATGTGGATCACGTGGCCGTTGCCGTCGCCCATGACCTGCACTTCCACGTGCCGGAATTCTTCCAAAAACTTTTCCATGATGATGGCGGGATCGCCAAAATACAGCCGCGCCTCTTCCTGCGCCTGATTGAAGGCCGACTTGAGTTCTTCCTGCGTGCGAACGACTTTTTGGCCGCGTCCGCCGCCGCCTGCGCTGGCCTTCAGCAGCACCGGATAGCCCACTTGTTTGGCCGCCAGCAGCGCGGCGTCCACGTCTTCCAGCACGCCTGTTCCGGGCACCACAGGCACGTTGCTGCTCGCGGCGATTTCGCGCCCGCCCGCCTTGCTGCCCAACGCCCGCATACTCTCCGGCGTGGGGCCGATGAACACGATGCCGTGATCGCGGCACATCTCGGCAAAATCGGGGTTTTCGGCCATAAAGCCGTAACCGGGGTGAATGCCTTCCGCGCCCGTCATCATGGCCGCCGACAAGATGTTGGGAATATTCAGATAGGAGGCGTTACTGGCAGGCGGCCCCACGCACACGCTTTCATCGGCCAGCAGCACGGGCAGGCTTTTTTCATCGGCGGTGGAGTACACCACCACAGTTTTGATGCCCATTTCGCGGGCCGTGCGAATCACGCGCAGGGCAATTTCGCCCCGGTTGGCAATCAGGATTTTTTTGAACATTGTGCCTCCGAGAAGATCAGATCGTGGAGCGTGGATCGTCGAAAGACCGCTGTTTCCCACGATCCACGCTCCACCCTGCACGATCTCTGGGTTATTCGATAATGAACAGCGTTTGGCCGTATTCCACCGGATCGGCGTTCTTGACCAGAATTTCGCGCACCACACCGCCCGTTTCGGCCTCGATTTCGTTCATCAGCTTCATGGCTTCGATGATGCACAGCACCTGCCCCGCGCTGACGCTGTCGCCAATTTTGACGAACGGCGCGGCGTCAGGGCTGCTGGACGCATAGAACGTGCCCACGATGGGGGCCTTGACGGGCGTTCCGGCGCTGACGGCCTTTGCAGGGGCGGTGGGCGCTTCTGGCGCGGCTGGAGTCGCCGCAGGGGTGGGGGCCACGTCTGCGGGTGCTGAAGGCCCACTGGGCGCGCTGGCGGCGGGTGCAGGCGCAAACGCTGGCGGCTGGGGCGCGGCGGGGCCGCTGGGTGCGCTGGCGCTGGGGGCAAAGGCTGGGCCGCCCATCGCCTGCGGGCCGCGTTTCAGGTCAAGCGCGAAGCTGCCGGTCTTCAGGCTGAATTCACGGACATCGGCGGCGCTCAGGGCGTCAAGGATTCGTTTGAGGTCTTCTGGGTTCATGGCCCCTCCTGTGAAACTGTGTGGATGTGGTACTGACAGTGCTGCTCAAAAGAGATACTGAAAATGAAACGTCGCCGCTCATCATGCCGCGCAAACGGTGAGAGGACAGCAGAGGTGAGGCAAACAGTGGGTTGTCTGCACTGAGTCTAACGACAAACGCCGCTGGGGTTGCCCGGTCAACACGCCAGTCTAAAAAAGCCGCCCCACGTCGTGCAGGGCGGCAATTTTAGGCGAATTCAGTTAGGCGGATGAATCGAACGTTAGGCGCGGCTGAGGTATTCGCCCGTGCGGGTGTCTACCTTGACGCTGGTTTCCTGCTCCACGAACAGGGGCACCTGCACCACTGCGCCCGTTTCCAGCGTGGCAGGCTTGGTGCCGCCCGAGACGGTGTCGCCGCGCACGCCGGGGTCGGTCTGCGTGATTTTCAGCACCACCATGTTGGGCAGCGTGATCTTCAGGGCCTTGTCGCCGTACACCTGCACTTCCACGTCGGTGTTTTCCTTCATGAACTTGGCGGCGTCGCCCACGAGCGTGGGGGGCAGGCTCACTTGGTCGTAGGTGTCCATGTCCATGAACATGAAGTCGTCGCCGTCGCGGTAGAGGTACTGCATCTTCTTGCCCTCTACGAAGATGTCCTGCAACTTTTCACCGCTGTTGAAGGTGCGGTCTACGATGCTGCCCGTTTCCATGTTGCGGAACTTGGTCACCACTTTCGCGCCGCCGCGTCCCATTTTCAGGTGAGAGTAGTCGAGGCATTCCCACAGGCCGCCGTCCATTTCCACTTTGGTGCCGTTTCTCAGTTCCGTTACGCTGATCATGTTGGTTCTCCTTGTGCGGGCCGGGGCCGCCTCCGTGCCCAGTGTTGTAGGTGCCCAGTGTTGGGGCACGCCACCGCCCGATAAGGGCAGCACTGCGGGGGGCCTCGCGGCAACAGGAACGATTCTAGCAGAGGCCTAAGCTTTCCGAGCAGCGCGATCCCGCATTCCCGGCCAGAGTGTTCTTTTTTGGTCTCCGGCTGGCCCTTCCCCCCATCCCCCAGTTTTGCTACACTGTCACGGTTGCTTGACGCCCGCCCCCGCGCCCCCGCTGTGAAGCTAGGGTACGGAAGAGAGCGAGGCGGCCAGACGAGAGACACCCCCAAGGAGAGTCACCCAGCATGGAACTAAACGCCCAACCCCGCATTCCTCAGTCAAAACTGGCCGAAGGCTTGATCCCCGCAGTCGCCTACCACAAAGGCGCGAACGTCTCCTTTACCCTCGACCTGAAGGCCTTTGACCGCGCCTTCCGCAAGCAGGGCACGACGGGCATCTTCGACATCACCGTCGAAGGCAGCGAAGCCTTTCCCGCCCTCGTGAAAGCCGTGCAGATGGACAAGCGCCGCCGCGTGCCCATCCACGTCGACTTTTACATGGTCACCTACGGCGAGCCTGTGGCCGTCAGCGTGCCCGTGCACACCAAGGGCAAGAGTCAAGGCGAAGTCATGGGCGGCCTCGTGGACATCGTCGTTCACAACCTCGCCATCATCGCCCCCGGCCCGCGCCGCATTCCCCAAGAAATCTCGGTGGACGTGAGCAAGCTCAACATCGGTGACCACATCACCGCCGGACAGCTGAAACTCCCCGAAGGCGTGAAGCTGGCCGTCGATGAAGACACCGTCGTCATCAGCCTGTTGGCTCCCCGCATGAGCGCCGACGAACTGGCCGCCGAAACGCAGGCCGTGCAGGTCGCGGGCATGGTCGCTGCGGGCGAACTGTCCGAAGAAGCCGCCGCTGCCGTGCTGGAAGGCGACGCGAGCCTCGAGGAAGTCAAGGCCGAAGCCGCCGCCGAAGCCACGGAAGAGGGCAGCGAGGCGTAAGCCTAAGCCACCTCAACTTCTCAAGCTCAGCCGGAATGCCCCACGTGGGTGTTCCGGTTTTGTTGTGCCGATTCAGCTGTACCGATTCACAGTAGGCCGGTTCAGAGCAGGCCAGTTCTGGGCAAGTGTGATAGAGCTTGCGCCGCCTTCCCCTACAAATCCGGCAAGGTACACACAGCACCAACAGTCCAAAACCGCAATCCAACTTCCCGGAGGCCCCAGATGATTCTTTCGCATGCCCGATTGACCTTCCCCGCCGCCCACCACGACACAGGCCGCCAGATGTTGCAGGGATTGGCCGCCCACACGCGCACCGAACCGGGTTGCTTGCTGTATCTGGTGTCCGAGAATCTGGAAGTGCCGGGGCAGTTTTTCATTACCGAACAGTGGGAAAGCATGACCGACATGCAGACGCATCTGGCGTTGCCGGGTGTGGGGCAAGCGGTGGCCGCCGTGCAGGGCATGGGCGTGAATGACCTGAGCATCACGGCGTGGGAAGCGGGCGCAGCAACGCAGATCATGTAGACGCCTGTTCACATGCGAAATCTGGGCGTGGCACAATGACCTTCTTCACAACGTCACCTCAGCGCTTGTCGGCTGAGGGCTGCATGTTCCAGCGGTATGTTCCTTCTCCGCGCGAGGTTTCCCTATGATGCAGACCGTTTCCCCGTCTACCCCGGTGCAGGGCACGCCCCAAGAATTCACCTACGACTTGCTCGTCATCGGCTCCGGCCCCGGTGGGCAGCGGGCAGCGATTCAGGCGGCCAAACTGGGCAAAAAAGTGGCCGTCGTGGAGCGCAAGTCGGTTGTGGGCGGGGTCTGCATCAAGACTCAAGCGCATTAGCACTACTAATCTAAATCCCTAACCCTAGACTGCCCTTGTCAGCGGAGAAATCCCAGACTCTTTGACCCTATCCAGCCGCACAGAACAGCCCTTAAAGGCTTAGCAGCTATACGATTAGACAGAGACTCTGCTTACACCTGTCCCTAGCCTTCACAGCCCTTACACACGCCTTAAGCCTATACCGTCCATATGGAGTAATTCCCATGAGAAACAGGTGATTCTATCTCTCATAATCTTAACCCTTATTCAGCTAACAATATAGAAAAGAAAGGCAGTATCAGACAGGGAATACAGGGAACCTAACCCGATTGAATCTCTAGACCTATAACAACCTTTTATGAGTTTATGGTGTGAATGTATATTGGCTTACTTTATACTTCTCATAATTATGATACTGTAGTAACAACTAAGGAGAAAGGTGATAAGAAATGATTATTAATGATGACACAGTATTGATTGGTGCTACAGAGATAGCAAAGATTATGGGCGTGAGTCGTATGACCGTAAACAGAATGATTAAAGACGGTAGACTACCCGCTAAATCTATAAGTGCTGGGCAAAGGCTTAGATACGTTATTGAAATCCCTAAAGGCGTAAGCAGCCTAGGAGTGTAATGGAAAATGACCCTAGACGCAATATCTAGGGCCATTAAAGAAACTTACAATCTGTCAACTAAAGACATTCTTTCTGGGAAGGTTGAATTACATGAAGTTGGTCAAATTGTTCTAGGTGTGTCTAGTGTCAATGGGCGCACATTCTTTCCTGACGCCCTACACGATTCAAAGTACAAAAGGTATGAAAAGGTTCATGAAGTAGAAACCGCCCTGAGAAGAGACCTAAGAGAAACTCTTAACTTAAAGAGAAGAATTAAACCCGCTGTGAGAAGATTCATCGAACTAGCGGAGTCTAATAACTTAATCCCGTGGAAATACTGTGAGTTTATCCCGCACACTGATAAGGATAACGTTTATTCACCCAATACGATTAAGCAGGCTAAGGCTTACGACTCCGCTAAACATGGGAGTATTCCCAGACTTATGAAGTTAGAGAGTGCTGGAACACGTAAGGGAGAATTACACAATCAAGGCATTGTGCTGTTCCCTAAGGGTTATAAGCCTGATAAATCCTGCTATAAGCGATTAAAGTACAAAAATCTAAGTAAAGGCGTAGTAGATATGATGGCTTATCTGTCTAAACCCGCTGGACAAAGAGTAGAAAAAGACATGAAGACTAATCGTTTACTCTGCCCTTTTGAATTAGCCCTATATGAAATAGGTCTATGGTATGTCCAGAATCAAAGAAACAAAGAGAATCACAGAAAGACGGGTAAAAAGACACAATATAAAGCACCTTCACAAACATGGCAGTTCATTTCAGACACACTCCCTAACTGGTTTAACGATAACAGTTTATCACTAAATGGGCCTGAAATCAAGGAAATTAGCACAATGGAAAAAACACAATTCAATAAAACCCGATTCAACAAAGAGAATGCTAAGGGTATGTATGCGGAGAGAGTAATACAGGCTTATTTAATCTCTCAGGATAGAATGCCTTTGATTATGGGACACATAATTAATGGCCCGTTCCCTGACTTTGACATCCTTAGTCTAAATACCAAGACAGACAAGATAACCAGTCTAGAGATAAAGTCAGACTTTAGCAGCTTACCTAATGTCCCTATTCCTATCTGGGATAGTTCTAAAAACCCTTCAGATATAATTCTGAGTAATTGGTCAGAGACCTGTAATGCTGGACTATTCAAGACTAAATCAGAGTATTTTATAACCTTTAGTAATTACTATGGTAGGTTTTATTCAGCTAAAACAGATGACTTAAAGAGTTATCTCTATGAAAATCCCGCCCTAACTAAACGTATGCGTAAACCTAGCTATGGTGAGAGAACTGGACTAGCTTTAATCCCTAGAAATACTTGGCACAAGGTAGGGAAGATTCATGACATATCTCATATTCTGCCTTGGCCCGTTCCCGACTCTCTAGCCTTTAGGGATAATCCAGCCCTAGAGAACGTACTAGAGAAGAGAATGCACGCCCTAGACCTAACGATTCTCCTACCTAAGACACTTCAGGCTTATGGGATGCTATAGGACTCTGGATAGTTACGGCATGACACCAATAATCTTGACTGTTCTTAGCGTTCCACACGATAAGAACGGATAAGATGTAAGCGCACTCACAATTACCAACACAGGAGAACTAACCATGAAACCATTCCCAGCACACACACAAGCACTCTTACCCAAAATCCCGCTTGTGGAACAAGAAACTAGTAATTTCAGCAGTAACGGCATGTCATTCATAACCAAGATGATATTTGAAGACCCATATTGGAGAATTACCTTTTGGTTTGATGAATATGGCGAGATAATCAAGGAAAATAAGAGAACTTTAGATTAATACAGCACTAAAAATCCCGCAAAGAAACATACACAGGAGAAACACTATGAATAATCAAGCAGAACTAAGACGCCGTAGACTAATCTTTGAACAGCAAACAAAAGGAATCGTACAGGAGAAACTTATCATTGAACCCTATAAGCCAACAGAAAGAGAGATTAAAGAGACAAGATGCACCCGAATTACTCAGACACTCATGCATTTAGCCTATGAACCTAGAACGGAAGAGAACAGAATAGAGAGTGAAGCACTGCTAGCAGAAAGAGATGCACTCAGGGAAGAATTGAAGACCCTTAGGTAATCGGTTAGTTACGTCATGACAGAGAATTATCACCCGTTATTCTCTGTCAGTCACAGCATAATCCCAGAACATGTAACCGCACTCACAATTGCTAAACTCCCTTGAAATAGTAAGACTAAAACCGACTCACTGACTAATCAAAAGGAATAGCAAAAGAGAAGACATAAGAGTATAGATAGTGTGATTCATCATACAATCCTGAGTACTAACAGAATCGTTATTAATCCCATTATTTCTAGTCTTTTGCCTTTTAAGCTGGACTAGGGCTAGAAATGTTAGATAAGCAGAATAATTAACTAACAGATATATCCCGCTAGCAGTCTGCCTACGATTAAAAACCCTATGAATCATGATTCTTTTAGGATTGTGCATAGATTACACATTAGACCCTGAAATCATGCACTCATTCCCGCTAAGCAGAAAAAACCCGTACAGCACGCCCATTTAGTGATTCACCGTTTGTCTAGGGTCTAGGGCTTATCTAACCTTAATCCTTACTGGTAATGGGCTACCCTTCGATAACCGTCATTATCAACGGCGGTAATGCTGGATAATTCACAGTCCCAATTAGTAGCCCTAATGCGCCTTTGACCCTGCTAATATCCGCCCATGCGCCGCTATTACGTTTACACACGGGTCAGCACACTGGGCAAGCAGGCAGAGAACACGTCTCAGCACGTCCAGCTAGCTGCTTGTAAGGCTTACGGAGAAGAGAACGGACTTATCTTTGTGGACTGGATTCATGACTCACAGTCTGCTGTGGACTGGGAAAACCGCAAAGGAATCACAGAACTTAAATCTGTGGCAGAGTCGGGTGAAATCACTGACGTTATCTTTTACAAGATAGACAGAACGGGCAGAGACGGTGAAGTAAAAGAGTTAATTAGATTCCTGTATGACAAGAATGTAAAAGTCAGTATTTCCCATAAAGGCCGTTCATATGAGACTGCTTATGCTTGCATTCAGGATAATTTCTGGGAGTTAGCAGTCAGTGAATATGAGAGAAACACAATCATTGAACGTACTATGTCGGGTAAGGTCTATCAGTTTCAGAACGGCGGCGTAATTAAACGCCCTATTGCTGGATACGATACTAAGAAAGTGCTTAGGAATGTAAACGGGAAACAGATTAGGGTGACTCATGCTGTTATTAATCCTGCTAAGGCCGCAGCAATACGCCGCCTATTTCAGGTCTTTAATGACACACAGTCTGAAGGTGCAACCGTTAGGGCTATGAATCTAGAGTTTCCCGATTTAATCCAGCAAAGAGAGACACTTAGGCGGAATCTAAAAAGTATCCTGAGTAATGCCATGTCCTATGCTGGACTGCCCGTAACAGAATCATTCAATGGGCATACTAGGGAGTTTAGATATGACCCTATTTTAGACATAGAGACGGCATCTAAGACAATGGCTTATCTTTCTGCCTATTCCCGTAAGCGGAGTACTAACATAACTCCCTTAGCAGGGATTGTTAAATGTAAGTGCGGTATGAATGCTAGGGCTAGTATGGTTCCCGCTAGACTGCATTATGCCCGTTCATATGGGTTTAGCTGTGATTCATATTCAACCTATAAGAGACTAAAGACACTGGGCGCAATTAAAGATAAACCTAAGTGCTGCCATAACGTCAGGATTAGCTATATGACTGCTGCCCTAGAAACATTCTTTGAGAAGACAGATGAAGATAGTTTTATTACAGCCTTTGAATCCGCACTAACGAAACAGCTAGAAGACTATAACTCTCGCCTATCTGCCTTAGAACGCCTTAAAGCAGCACGCCTTAAGCATGAAGAGAATAAGTCTAATATCATGCAAACTATTACAGAGTTAGCCCGTAACCCTGAGTTCTCAGGCATTATCAAAGAGTTTGCTAAGCAGATAGCAGAGATAGACACAGCCTTATCTAAGGTCACAGAGTCAATTAAGAAAGTGTCAGAGAGTGTGAGTAGTTCACGCCTTATCCTGACTCGCCTAGGCTTAAGCACAGAACACTATGAACGGCCTACAGCTAAGACCCTAGAGAGTGGACAGGTAACTGTGACTTATAACAATCAAGAATACCTATTTGAGTCTATGCACGCCTTTAAGGTGAGTACGGTACGGGAACAGATGAGAACAGACCTATTTGATTCCCGTATCTATGACAATCTTGATAGCTTAAACAATCGTATAGCAGCTATTAGACAGGCCATTAAGGATGAAGACTGGGCTTATGTGAATCCAGCGTTAGCAGAGTTAGGCGTGTGGGTAATTGTTCCCTTTGCCCAAACTGATAGGGATAAGAGACGAACAGACATAAGGGTAACGGTGGACTTCTCGCCCATGAAATCGGCCATACGTAAGGGTAAGGGTCTAGCCCTAGTGGAGTAGTCCTAAGGGACTTAAGTCAACACCGGAACGATTCCGTCCAAGACCTTCCGAGAAGCCATCATGCACCTCAGCGGCTACAACCAGCGCGGCCTGTACGGGTCGTCGTATTCGGTCAAAGACGACATTACCGTGCAGGATTTGCTCCTGCGAACCAGCAGCGTGATGGCGCACGAACTGGATGTGGTGCGCCACCAATTGCACCGCAACCGCGTGGAAACCATCAATGCCGAGGCGTCGTTTATCGGCCCCAACACGGTGCGGCTGCGCGACGTGCGCGGTCAGGGCGATGCGTGGCGCGACGTGACGGCCCGCACCATCGTCATTGCGGTGGGCACCAAGGCGGCGCGTGACCGCAATATTCCCTTCGACGGCAAGCGCATCATCATCAGCGACGATATTCTGGACTTGCAGAACTTGCCGCGTACCGTGACCGTCATCGGCGGCGGCGTCATCGGCTGCGAGTACGCCAGCATGTTCGCCGCGCTGGGCGTGCGCGTGACCCTGATCGACAAGCGCCCACGTCTGCTGGAATTCGTGGATTTTGAAATTACGGATGTGCTGGCCTACCAGATGCGCCAAAACCGCATGACCCTGCGGCTGGGGGAGGCCGTAAAAACGGTGGAACAAGTCACCGACCAGTTGGGCCAGCGCGTGCGCGTCACGCTCGCCAGCGGCAAAGAGATCGTGAGCGACATGGTGCTGTATTCCATTGGGCGCGTCGGGGCCACCGCCAAACTGAACCTAGAGGCAGCGGGCCTCAGCGCCGATGACCGGGGCAGAATTACCGTCAACGCGCACTACCAGACGGCGGTGCATCACATCTACGCGGTGGGCGACGTGATCGGCTTTCCGTCCTTAGCCAGCGTCAGCATGGAGCAGGGCCGCCTCGCCACCTGCCACGCCTTCGGCATTCCCACCCAAAGCGTGCCGGAACTGTTCCCCTACGGCATCTACACCATTCCCGAAATCAGTACGGTGGGCAAAAACGAGGAAGAACTGACGGCGGCGGGTGTACCTTACGAAATTGGCAAGGCCCAATACCGGGAAATCGCACGCGGCCAAATCATTGGTGACGAGCAGGGTACGTTGAAACTGATCTTCCACCTCGAAACCCGCGAACTCTTGGGCGTTCATATCATCGGTACGGGTGCAAGCGAACTGATTCACATCGGTCAGGCGGTCATGGCCTTTGGCGGAACCGTGGATTACTTCGTGAATACGGTCTTCAACTACCCCACGTTGGCCGAATGCTACAAAACAGCGGCCTTCGACGGCATCAACAGGCTGGGAAGCTCGCCCGCTCTAGAGCCGAAGCTGGAACCTGCGGCGGCGGTTGGCGAAGTCGTTTAAGAATCAGAGGCAAGACTGTAGCAAAGATGACCAGATTTGAGGACGCCCAATAAGTCTCAGGCCCATTCTTAGACCAGCAACAGTTCTACTTAACATCAGCTCAGTGGCAGCTCAAGCCTCAGCGAAAGTCCTTGTCATCTTTGCCCCGCCCTGCCATGAAACCCTCTGGGAGTTCACTTCTCGGAGGTTTTCCTATGAAAAAGCGTTCTCTGTTGGCCCTGACGACTTGTCTTGCTCTCTGTGTTCCCGCTTCCTTGGCAGGCGGCGCACAAAACAGCCCAGTGGCGGCGGTCAGTACCGCCCAAGTCTCCAACGACACCGATGTGCTGTTCATGGAAGTCATGACCATGAGCAACCTCACCGAGATTCAAACCTCGCGCTTGGCCTTGCAAAAGAGTAGCAACGCCGAAGTGCGGGCCTTTGCTCAGGAAATGATTGTGGAACACACCAAAGCTCAGGCCGAGCTGAACGCCATCGCGCAGGCCAAAGGCATTAAGCTGGCCGACAAGCCCGGTGCAGATCAGCGCCTGCAATACAACAAACTCACCACCCTGTCCGGGGCCGCCTTCGACGCTGAATACAAGAAGGTGCAGGTGGACGGCCACGCCATGACCCTGAAGTTGATCCAAACGTACCGCACTGTTGCTAAGGACGCACAGGCCGCTGCCTACGCCGCCAAAACCCAGCCTGTGGTCGCAGAGCATCTGGAACACGCGAGGATGCTGCCCGGTTCCTAAAAAGATTCTGGAACACAAGCAGCTGATAGAACTTCACGAGAAAGCGGCCCAACTCCAATTCAGGAGCGGGCCGCTTTTTGTTGTGGCTTTAACCTTAAGCTGCGCCGACTTTCTTGGCAATAATGCCCTCGATATAGCCCACTACGCTCTTCAGAGGCACACGGGTCAGCACGTCCTCAAGGAAGGCCGTGACCAGCATCTTCTCGGCCTGTTCCTCGCGAATCCCGCGAGACTTCAGGAAGAAGAGCTGCTCCTGATCCACTGGCCCGGTGGTGCTGCCGTGAGAGCAGCGCACATCGTTGGCGTTGATTTCCAGCTGTGGCACGCTGTAATTGCGGGCGTCGCTGGACAGCATCAGGGTGCGGTGCTTCTGGTAGGCGTCGGTTTTTTGGGCGTGCAGGTCTACCTTGATCATGCCGCTGAACACGCCGACGCTCTGGTCATCGCCCACGCCCTTGTACAGCAGATCGCTGTGCGCGTTGGCGGCGGCGTGGTGCTGCAAAGTGTAGTGGTCAAAGTGCTGGTCTTCGTTGGCAAAGTACAGCGCCAGCATCTCGGAATCGCTGCCCTGGCCGCGTAGGTAGCTCTGCATCTCGGTGCGGCTCAGCGTCCCGCCCATCGTCACCACGAGGCTGTTCAGGGTGGCGTCTTTGCCCACGTCGCCGCGCTGCCGCTGAATGTGGGTCACGCCCTTGCCCCAGTTCTGAATGGACACGTAGCGCAGGCGTGCGCCGTCGCCCACCACGAGTTCCACCGCGCCAATCGCGTAGGTGCCGGGCAGGTCTTCACTGTCCTGCTCGTCAATGAAGGTGACGCTGCTGTTGGCTTCGGCCACCACCAGAGTACGGGTCGCCGTGTAGGTTCCGGCCTCGCTCATCACGCGGAAGCTTCCCAGCGGCAATTCCACTTCCACACCGCGCGGCACGTACACGAACGCGCCGTTCGTCCACAGGGCCGCCGCCAGCGCACTAAATTTGCCTTCACTGGGGTCAGGCGACTTGCTGGGCGTGGTGCCGGGGGCGGCGATGGTAGTGTCGTCGGGCACCTCGGCAGGAACTACGCTGTAGAGGTACTGCTGCACCTTGTCGGCGTGCTGCTCCACGGCAGTTTTCAGGTCAGTGAAGATCACGCCTTTGGCCACCAGTTCGGCAGGGAGTTCGGTGCGGTACACCACGTCAGGGCCGTCCAGTACAAGGAACGCGCCTACATCAGTTCCGTTGAGGCGCTCCTGCACACTGGCAGGCAACGAGGCGACATCGGCCACAACTTCGCGCTTGCCGTGGGGCCGGAGTTCATTGAAATCCACAGTGACTTGCGTGTATTTCCACGCTTCCACGCCTTCATGCGGCACTTCCAGCGTATTGAAAAGGTCTAGGCTTTCACGGCGCTTGCTGGTTAGCCAATCAGGGCCGCCCGCCGCAAGCAGTTCAGTGGTAAAGGGGGTTTGGGTCATTGATTCTCCTGTAACGCAGCCACATGAGCCAGCAGAGGCTTCGATTATGCGAAAAACGATTCGACTTCGACGATGACGCCGAACGGTGTATTGAAATAGAAGGTCAGGCGTCCGTGATTCTCGCTGGGGCCGGGAATCTGGTAGCCGCCCGCCGTCAATTCGGCGTGAATGGCCCGCACTTGCTCCGGCGTGTCTTGCAAAAAGCCGATATGGAAGACTTTGGGGTAATTCACGTCTTTGCTTTTGAAGACAGAGATCAGAGAGCCGTCATCGTCGCGTAGAAAAGTCATGTTGTCGTTACGCGGCATCCCGTCCGCTTGCTTCAAGCCAAAGTAACGCTCGAAGATTTCTACGGCTACGGGAACATCTGTGACGCCTAGGTTGATGTGGTTGAGTTTCAAGTGTCTCCTAGATGTTCGGTCTATCTTCTCGTGAAATACCGTCTGAAATCACGATCAATTCGGCTGGATTTTCGCCCTCGTTCCGTGCCTGATGCACCAGCTGCGGGGCAATCTCTAGCCCCTGCTGCGGCCTCAGCTTGAAAACTTCGCCCTCTAATTCGAGCGTCAGTTCACCGCTCAGGACATAGAAAAACTGGCGCACCCGCGAATGCTTATGCTTAATTTCTTGTGTGGTGAGGAGCGTTGGAGAAAAATCATGATTCGTCATCATTGGCAATTATTTCTTCTGTAATACCTGTGCCACTGACAGAATGTTGGTAAATAGCTCTTTCCTCTAGAGGAACATCTTGAGGTGTAGGAAATGAAACAGACTTCTTAAGCAGAATCCTTGAAATAAGAAAGTCCAGAAGTTCTTGACTGTAGTTTAAGTCAGATGAGTCATACTGCTTTTTATCTGCATTGACTAGAGCTTCTACAATCTGTATTCCATCATTGCTTTTTCTGAATTCAGTTAAGAAAATACAATAACCCGTCCAGCTACGATGCACATAAAGGTAAGGTGATTCAAAATAGATGAACCATTTATCTTCCATCTCTCTTGGCTTGAAGCCTTGAATAATTAGACGGAATTCATCAGCAGTATAAGTACGAGAAAAATCTAAAACAGACCGTTTCTTAGGAAGCTCAAAGCGTCGTCGCCATGAATCTTTTGTGACCGCTATGCTGATATTTTCGGGGTCAGGTATCAAATCAGCCGACGCTGCCTTCCATCTCCAACTCGATCAGGCGGTTCAGTTCCACGGCGTACTCAAGAGGCAACTCTTTAGCAATCGGCTCAATGAAGCCGCGCACGATCAGGCCTGCTGCTTGATCTTTGCTGAGTCCACGGCTTTGCAGGTACAGAATCTGCTCGTCATTGATTTTGGACACGGTGGCTTCGTGGCCGACGCGGGCGGTCTTTTCCTCGATTTCAATGTAAGGATAGGTGTCGGTGCGGGCTTCTTCGTCCAGCAAGAGGGCGTCGCATTCCACGTTGGTCTTGGCGTTGCGTGCGCCTTCGTAAATCTTGACCAGTCCACGGTAAGAGCTGCGGCCCGAATCCTTAGAGATGCTCTTGGACACGATGCTGCCGCTGGTGTTGGCCGCGAAATGCACGATCTTCGCGCCCGCGTCTTGATGCTGCCCGCGTCCGGCCATCGCGATGCTCAACACTTCGCCGCGTGCGCCCTCTTCCAGCAAGTAGCAGGCGGGGTACTTCATGGTCACCTTGCTGCCGAGGTTGCCGTCCACCCATTCCATCACGCCGTGGCCGTACACGGCGGCCCGCTGCGTCACGAGGTTGTAGACGTTGTGGCTCCAGTTCTGAATGGTGGAGTAGCGGAAGCGTGCGCCTTCCTTCACCACGATCTCGATGACGCCGGAGTGGAAGGAGTCGGAGTTGTAGGCGGGGGCCGTGCAACCCTCGATGTAGTGGGCCTGTGCGCCTTCATCGATGATGATCAGCGTGCGCTCGAACTGGCCGCTGCTTTCCGCGTTGATGCGGAAGTAGGTCTGCAGGGGGATGTCCACCTTCACACCCTTGGGCACGTACACAAAGCTACCGCCAGACCACACGGCGCTGTTGATGGCTGCAAACTTGTTGTCTTCCGGCGGCACGATGGTCGCAAAGTGCTCGCGGAACAAGTCGGGGTACTGCTTCAGGCCGTCTTCGATGCTCAGGAAGACTACGCCCAGCTTTTCCCACTCTTCTTTGAGGTTGTGGTACACCATTTCCGACTCGTACTGTGCGCCCACGCCTGCCAGCATGGCCCGCTCGGCTTCGGGAATGCCCAGCCGCTCGAATGTCTTCTTCACGTCGTCGGGCACGTCGTCCCAGCTGCGGGCGTTCATGCCTTCGGGCTTGATGTAGTAATAAATTTCGTCAAGGTTCAGGCCGCTCAGGTCTGCGCCCCAAGTTGGCATCGGCTTGCTGTAGAAGATTTCCAGTGCCTTGAGGCGGAAATCCAGCATCCACTGCGGCTCGTCCTTGTTGCGGCTGATCATTTCCACGACTTCGCGGCTCAGGCCCTTAGGGGCTTTGACGGCGTAGCGCTCGGGGTTGCTCCAGCCGTATTCATAGCCGTTGTTGATGTCATTGACTTCAGGATTAATGGTCATGATTGCTCCTCTTAGTACTGACCTTCGTAGTAAACCTTGCTGTCTGGAACTGCCTCTATAACCTGCTTAAGCTTGTAGTAATGGCGTAGATTTGTCTCTACTACTCCGGGTAGATATCCATACTGGGTCACTGAAAGGTGGTAGCGAATTCCCGGCTTGTAATCAAATCCCTCGATGGGTACACCTAAGACGGAATACGATGAAAAATTGCCGTTGTAAAGTTGCTTAATTAAATTGCACTCAAGGTCTTTGTTCGTGCCACAGATAACCTTGTTGGGAGCAACAATAATTTCAGTCTCCACAATCACTTGCGTTGCACAACTGGCAAGAACTAAGGCTGTTATCACGCTCAGTGCTGCCAGTCGTTTCATGCCAGCGCCAACTCTTTCACCCAGTCGTAGCCTTCGCTGTCCAGCTTCTTGGCCAGTTCGGGGCCGCCCGATTGCACGACTTTGCCGTCTACGATGATGTGAACGCGGTCAGGCACGATGTAATCCAGCAGGCGCTGATAGTGGGTGATGATCAGACCGCCGAGATTCGGCCCACGCATAGAGTTCACGCCTTTGGCGACGATCTTCAGGGCGTCAACATCCAGGCCCGAATCGGTTTCGTCCATGATGATGTAGGTCGGGTCGAGCATCAGCATCTGCAAAATCTCGTTGCGCTTCTTTTCGCCGCCGGAAAAGCCCGCGTTCAGGTAGCGTTCCACGATGCTCTCGTCCCATTCCAGCACCTTCAGGGCGGCCAGCAACTTGCCGTAAAACTCGCTAAAAGAAACTTCTTCGCCCTCGGCTTTGCGGGCTTGCATCGCAAGGCGCAGGAAGTTGGCGATGGTGACGCCGGGAATTTCCACGGGGTACTGGAAGGCCAAAAACAGGCCGAGGCGGGCGCGTTCGTCGGGTTCCATCTCCAGAATGTTCACGCCGTCCACCAGCACTTCGCCCTCGGTCACGGTGTATTCTGGGTCGCCTACCATCACTTTGGCGAGGGTGCTTTTGCCGTTGCCGTTCGGCCCCATCACGGCGTGCAACTCGCCACGCGGAATGGTCAGGTTGATGCCCTTGAGAATGGGCATGTCGCCCACGGAGGCGTGCAGGTTGCGGATTTCGATCTGATAGGTCATGAAAACTCCTTGTGGCGGCTCTAGGTGGCGTCTTTGGGACGGCGCTGCTGACATCTGAAAGAGAGCGGGTGGCTTGAACTTGAGGAACCCTTCTTGAGAATGATTCCTACTTACAGGCCCATTCTACCCGTCTGGGGATGGAAAGTCGAGTGCGTTGGTATGGATTAGACCTCACGCAAAAGCGTTGACGCCAAGGTGTTTCTTCATGGGCCAGAGGGAGTTTATGAGTACGTGGTGGCCTATTTTCACGCTTGCCACGTGCCCACGTGCTACCCGTGATACACATGACCTTTTCTGAACTTCTCCGGAACGCTGGGCCGCTGCTGTGGGTGCTGCTGGCGCTGTCGGTGTACGTGGTGTATTTGGCGGCTGCCCGCGCCCAAGCGTTGTCCCGGCTGGGGCAAGATGCCTCCGCCCTCATCGAGCGTGCCCGCGCCGTCACCGCCGAAAGTGGGCCAGCGGCAGCCTTGGCCGAAGTAGACCGGGCCACCGATCTCCGCGCCAGCCCTGCCGCCAACGTGCTGCGGGCCGGACTGCTCCGCGCTGACCGGGGGCCGGACGCCAGCCTCGCGGCCATGAATGCCACATTGTTGGCCGAAGACGCGCGGCTGTACGCGGGCCTGAGTGCGCTGGGCACGGCGGCTCAGGTGGCCCCGCTGCTGGGGTTGCTGGGCACGGTCATCGGCATGGTGCGCTCGTTCTTGGTATTCAGCACCACCGCTGCGCCCACGCCCGCGCAACTGGCCACCGGCATCAGCGAGGCGCTTATTAACACGGCGGCAGGTCTTGTGGTGGCGATCATCGCCTACGTGGCCCGCAACGCCCTGCGTGCCCGCGCAGACCGGATCGCGGTGCAGGCCGAACGGGTGCGCGAGGAATTGCCCTCGTGGTTGTCGCGCCCGCTGGCGGTGGGCAGTTTCCGCCCTACAGCCGACACCCTGCCCGAAGTGGCCCTGTCCTTCGACAGCCTTCCTGTGGGAACGGTACGGGGATGACCCGGCCCGCCCTGCGCCGCCGATTTCGGGAAGGGGGAGACGGCGTGACCTTCGACTTTGCCCCGATGGTAGACATCGTGCTGCTGCTGCTCATCTTCTTTTTTCTGACCAGCAGCCTCGGCGCACGCCAGAATGCCCTGCCGCTGGATTTGCCGCGTGCCAGTACTACCGTGCAAGAAACCCCTGCCCTGCCGATTGTGAGCGTAGACCGGGCCGGGAAGCTCTTTCTGAACGGCAAGGAAACCACCCTGACCAAGTTGGGCGCGGGCTTGAAACCTCTGCTGAAAACGTCGGGCGGCGTGGTGGGCTTGCGGGCCGATGAACGCGGCAATTACGGCACAGTCGTTCGTGTGATGGACGCGATTAAGCAGGCGGGCGGCGAACGCTTGGCGCTGGGCACGCGCAAGGGAAACTGAGGGCATGACTGCCTTGCCCGGAGTCCCGCCCCCGCCCCGCCAACCCGCCAGCCCCGAACAGCGCGAGCGGGTGCGTGCGGTGGCCGCGACGGTGGCCGTGCATGTGGCGCTGCTGGCCGGACTGTTGGCGCTGCGCCCCAGTGCCCCCACCGCCGACAACCGCGCTCCCACCGATTTTACCCGCGCCCCGATGGAAGTGCTGACCCTCGCCCCGTCCCCGGACGCTTTGCCGACGACACCCGCCGCCACGTTGACGCCCCCGCAGCAGCAGGCCCAACAGCAGGCGAGGGAAAATGCAGCGCGGGCGCAAGCTCAGGCGGCACGGCCCCCAGTGGCCCAACCTCCAGTCGCCCAGCCTCGAACGCCTCAGCCCCAAGCGGCCCAACCCCAAGCCGCGCAGACTCAAGCGGCTCAGCCTCGGCCTGCACCTGCCGCGCCTACTCCCGCTGCTCGGCCAGCCACGCCTGCTGCCCAGCCTCAGCCCGCCGCCGCCGCTCCAGCCGGACAAACAGCCCCGCAAGCCGGAAGTGCTGCGCCCGCCAGTTCAGCGCCAGCGGCACAGGCGAACCAAGCTCCAGCAACTCAGCCCCAAACGGCCCCGAATGTGGCCCCGGTAGCTCAGGCCCAAGCAGCCGCAGCGCAGGCCCAGACAGCCCAAGCCGAAACAGCCCAAGCCCAGACAGCACCGGCAGAGAGCGAACCTGTAGCCGCGTTGCCACGTCAGGCGGAATCGGCCCAAGCTATGCCGGAGCAGGCAAACCCAGCGCAGGCCAATCCAACGGCCACCGCCCAAGCGCCGGAAACCGCGCCCGAAACGGCTCGTGCTGAGGCTCAAGCGCCAGCAGCAGAACAACCCGCCGAAGCCGCCAGCGCTGCCCCCACCGCCAACGCGGAACCCGAAACGGTGTCGGCCTTGCCTCGGCGGGACAGCAGTTCGGCCAGCACCCCCGAAGCCAGCACCCCAGAAGCCAGGGTTCCTGAAGCCAGGGTTCCTGAAGCCAGCGCCCAAGCCAATGCTCAGCCTGCCCGCAGCGAAACCCCTGACCCCGGCGAGGCGGCCCCAGCCCGCAATTCCACGTCAGCCGCTAACCCGCAGGACGACGGCGGCCTCCCAGACAACCCAGTGGCCCGTATTCCGGCCCGGCCACAAGCTTCAACAGGCGCACAGGCCGCCGCACCGGAAACCTCGGCAGGCACGCGGGGCACGCCCGTTCCCGTGACTCCGCAAGCCGAAGCCGGACGTGCCGGAGCGGTGGCTCCCGCTGCGGCAACGGCTGAAGCGGCTAATCCAGCGGCCCGCACGCCTGCCACCCGCCCTGCCCCTAGCGCAGAAACGCCCGACGTGCCCGCCACACGCACGGCAGCGGCCCCGGCCCAAGCGAACCCAGCCCAAGCGAATCAGGGACAGGCCAGCGCAAGTCCTGCCGCCCGCACGCCAGCAGCAGAGGCGGCAGCCCCGGCCAGCAGCACGCCCGCCCGCACCGCACCCAGCGCCGCTGCGAATGCTGCCCCAGACGCGGCGGCCCGTGCCACACCCGCAACCTCGGCCCCAGCGGAAGCGGCAGCACCGGGAGCCTCGGCACGCATACCGGGCAGCGGTGCTGGCAACGGCGCAGGTTCAGCCGAAGCCGCCGCGCCAGCCGCCCGCACACCCGGCGCAGCAGCCTCGGCTCCAACGGGGACACCAGACGCCGCAGCCAGCACCCGGCCCGCCTCTGGCAACGCTCCTGCTGGCAGCGCGGCAGAAACGGCGGCTCCCAACGCAGGCCGTACCCCCGCGCCCGCTGGGGGAGGCGGCAGTGACACGGCAGCGGTGTCTCGCCCCGGTGCTGGTGGAAGTGGGACTGGTGGAAGTGGAACAGGTGAATCTGGCCCCGGTCAAGCAGGGACAGGCGAAACGGGAGCCGCTCGCCCCGGCGCTGGAACTGGTGCAGGCGCGGCCAGCACAGGCACCGGCCCGGCAGAAGGCGGCGCGGAAGTGGCCCGTGCTGGTGGCAGGGCAGGCGCGGCAGGCGGCACGGAAAATCGGCCCCTGAATTGCACGGTGGTGCTGGACGTTCGGGCCTTCCCCAAATTTCAGCGCGACATGACCAGCTTCGTGTACGACGCGGGCGGCACGCAACTCTGGCCCGATGCGGCGCTAGTTCGGGGCGTCAGCAGCCAACTGGTGCAGGAAGGCAACTTGCACACCTACGTCACCAACGAGGGAGCGCTGGGCAGCTTTGCCAACATCACGCGCCTGACGGCCAACCGGGTTCAGCCCAACCGCCTCGCCCCCCGGTCTACGGTGTTCACCGATGCCGTGCTGGACGCTGCCGCCGCCGCCCAATTCCGTTCTGCGGGGCAGGCATGCCGCGTGGTGTATCTCAAAGCGCCCTGACCCCGCCCGAATCGCCTGTGCCGAAGCATCAGCCAGCCGTCATTCAATCCCTGTTCAATGGAGTCCAACATGCGCCAATTCACTCTGAGCAAGCCCATCCTGCTGACCCTTTCCGTCCTGTTGTCGGCCCCGGCCCTCGCGTGGGTACCCAAGCTGGAAGAAGTGACCGCCAAGAACGTCATAGACGGCGCGTATGGCCGCCGTGATCCCGTGCCCACCTTTCAGACCCTTGATCTGACTGTGAAGGAAGGCAAGTTCGCCGCCGGAACCGTGACGGCTTTTGCGGGCGGTGAGAAGTGCGTGGCCGACTGGTTGGCCGCCCCCACCGAATTTGCCGCCGGAAGCCGCCCGCAGACCATCACGGTCATCGGTCAGGCCGATCAGTTGTACTTTCAAGCGCAGGCCGCCCGCGACGCTTTCGGCAACCTGACCGCCGCCGACGCTTTGGCCGCAGACCTGAGCAGCAAGCGCATGCCAGACGGCCAATTGCGCGTCGACATCGCCGTGAAGGGCCTCGCCAGCGAAAAGGCGCGGCAGGCCTACAACGTCCGTCTGAAGGGAAGTGACGGCAAAATGATCGCGCCTATACGGGCCACTTTCGTCAACGATTTCAAGTTGATAGATGGCTCAAATCAGGTAGGGCAATCTTTGAATGTGTCGGCTACAACGACTGCAATCACAACCACGTCGGGCAACACTACAACGACTAACGCAACGACTACGTTGACGGCGAGTCCAAACGGTCTTTGGCAGGGCACTTTGGTCTACTACTTCGAGCCTCTGAAGGCGGGCATCGGCGCTAGCGACAAGGTGGAATTGCTGCTGAGGACGGAAGCGGATACCAACTGTGCGTATAGCGTGCCGCTGGATTTGGGGAGCTTTAGCTGAGGGCTGAATTTTGGGGAAGGCGAGGTTACGTGGCTTGTCCCACGTTTTGCCCCACCCCCCAGCCCCCTACCCCACCGGGTAGGGGGAGCAGCGCTGCGCTAGGCAGGATTCATCTTGTCGCGCTCAAACTCGGTTAGATCGCTCACCTGAAGCGGAATCGCCAGTTGTCTTGATACTGGAATTGGCCCGCCCACTGCGTGGACGACGGCCTCACACGCACTTGGGCGGGGACGGTTTGGGCTTGTTTCTCCCTCTCCCCTTGCGGGGGAGGGCGCTGTGAAACAGCGGTAGGGGGGAAGTGAGCAACGCGATTGCCCTTCCTTAGCCCCTCAGACCCTCAACCCTTAGACCGCCCTCACGCATCCCCATCTCACCGCCAACCCACAGCCGCCAACTCCGTACAATGCCGGACGTGTCCGCCTCCGCGTCCCTGCCTCCAGAATCTGCCCCTGCTTCCGCTTTTCCGCTGCTGGTCGTCGATATCGGCAATACCAGCACCGTGCTGGGCCTAGCCGATGCAGGCCTGAACCTGACCCACACTTGGCGGGTTCGCACCAACCGCGACGTGTTGCCCGACGATCTGGCCCTGCAATTGCGTGGCCTGTTCGACTTGGCGGGACTCGGCGGTGCAGGTGTGGCGGGGCCGCGTGCGGCGGTTCTCAGCAGCGTTGCGCCGCCAGTGGGCCAGAATTACGCGCTGGCGCTCAAGCGGCATTTCGGCATCACGGCCCTAGAAGTCTCTGCCGCCGCCCTGCCCGATGTGCGCGTGGAACTCGATATTCCCGACGCGGTGGGCGCAGATCGCCTGTGCAACCTGTTCGGCGCAGAAAAGTATCTGGGCACGCATGAATACGCGGTGGTTGTGGATTTCGGCACCAGCACCAACTTTGATGTGATCGGGCGCGGACGGCGGTTTATCGGCGGTGTGCTGGCAACCGGGGCACAGGTCAGCGCCGACGCTCTGTTTTCGCGGGCGGCCAAATTGCCCCGGATTACCTTAGAGGCTCCCCTGAGCGCCATCGGCAAAAACACCATTCACGCGCTGCAATCGGGCCTCGTCTTCGGGTATGCCGAAATGGTGGACGGCCTGCTGCGCCGCATCCGTTCCGAGTTGCCTGCGCCCGCCGTCGCCATCGCCACAGGCGGTTTTGCCCGCACCATTGAGGGCATTTGCCGCGAAATAGACCATTACGATGAAACCCTGACCCTGCGCGGCTTGGTAGAACTGTGGGCCAGCCGAGCCGGAGTGCGGGCATGAGCAGCGGTGTTGGCTTAAAGATCGTGAGTCTGCTCCCCAGCGCCACTGATTTGCTGTTCGACTTGGGCTTAGGCGGCAGCGTGGTGGGCGTCAGCCACTCTTGCGATCACTCCGGCGCGGCGGGACTGCCCATTCTCACGCGCTCTATCGTGTCTCCCGATGCCCCGCAAGCCGACATAGACCGTGCCGTCAGCGAGGCAGTGCGCGAGGGGCGGGCGCTATATCAAGTCGACGGCGAACTCTTAGACCGCCTGAATCCTGATCTGGTGGTCACGCAGGGCGTCTGCGAAGTGTGCGCCGTCACGCCCGGAACCATCGACGCTGCCGTGCGCTACCTGCCCGGTTGCCTGCCCGCCGCCCACGTCCTCAGTCTGGAAGGCCGCAGCGTGGCGGGCATTCTGGACGATCTGCGGGCATTGGCACTGGCCGCCGGGGTGGGGGAGAAGGGCGAACAACTTGCCGCCGAAGCTTTGCACGACTGGCAGGCCATCGTTCCCGCTGCCCACGCCCCGCGTGTACTGACATTGGAATGGGTGGAGCCGCCGTTTTATGGAGGCCACTGGGTTCCCGAACAAGTGGAGCAGGCAGGCGGCGTGAACGTGCTGGGCGCGGCAGGCACCGATTCTGGCCGGGCCACTTGGCCCCAGATCGCTGCTCTAGACCCGGACATCATCGTGGTGATGTGCTGCGGCTACGGTTTAGCCGACAATGCAGAGTTTGCCCGCAGCCTGCTGACCCGCACCGACTTACGGGCAGTGAAAAACGGAGAAGTGTGGGCTGTGGACGCCAACGCGCAGTTCAGCCGCCCTAGCCTCGGCGTGGTGCGCGGCGCGGCGGTGCTGGCCGATCTGCTGCGGGGAAGAGAGTGTACGGGCGAAAGCGTGCGCGTGGGGTAGGCGCAGAGCCAAAGAAAGCGGCGTCTCCCGTGAAGGGAACGCCGCTGCTCGGACAGAATCGAACTGGTTTAGGGCAGCTTCAGCCCCTGCGTAAAGGTGGCCCGCCGCTGCTGGGCATCGGTGCCGATGGTGTTGGCCCCGGCTGGCGTGCTGCCCGCATCCGGCACGATGTCGCCCGCGCCGTAGTTGTCTCCGCCGAACACGCCGCCCATGATGTTCACGCCCCCGGCAGGCTTCCCGGTCAGGCCCAGCGAAGTCCACGGAATCGCCAGTTCTACCGTCTGGGCGGGCAGGGTTCCACTCGCCGCGTATTTGTAGTCGGCGGCGTTCACTTCGGGCGTGGCGGTGTCGCTGGTCACGCGGCGCAGTTGAGCGCTCTGGTTTTCGTAGCGGGCCACGAAGGCGTCCACGCCGTTTACGCTGCCGCCAAAGGTAGCCGCCCGCTTCCAAGCTTCGAAGTTGTCGGCCTGTGCTGCGCCGCCCGCTTGGTAGTCCAGATACAGAATCCCGCTGTTGCCCGACACGCGGTAGGTGTAGGCCAAATACAGGTATTGCGCGTCGCTGTCGGCCTGCAAGGTCAGCCAGTTGTTGTTTGCGCCAAACACACCCTCGGCGGGGCTGTCCAGCTTCACGGCGGGGGCCGTCCAGTCGCTCAGGTTGCCGTCTATGGCGTACTTGGTGCGGTCATCGCGGGCCAGATTCAGGTCAGCGCCCGTCTGGGGTGCGGTGGCGGCGCGTGTGGCCTCTAGGAAGCCGCCCGCGCTGGCTTTCAGCGTGTGCGCTCCAGCGGGCGCAAACAGCGTGTAGCTGCCGTCGGGGAAGGTGAGGGCGTAGTTCAGGTTGGGATCGGCGGTGGTGGCTTCTACCAATGCGCCTGCCAACGCCGTTCCCGCACCCGTCACCTTGCCTTCAATGCTGGCTGGCACGGGTTTATCAATAAAGTCATAGGTGCCGCTGTAGGTGTTGGCGGGCGTGCCTGTGGGATTGGGGGTGCTGCCCGTCACGTACACGCGGTCTCCCTGTCCCGGCCCCTCGTAACCGCTGTTTTTTGCGCCGGGGCCATCGTTGCCGAACTTGAACTTGATGTCGCGGAAGAGAGGCAGGTCAATTTCGGTTTTCCACTGGCCCCGGCTGACCTGTGTCATCGGGTATTCCACCTGACTGCCCGTATCGAAGCGCCGCAGTTCGATGGGGCCGTTGCCCTGACTGCGGGCGTCTACCGTAAACGTCACCTTGACCGTGTTGCTGGCGCTGGGGGTGGCGGTTACGCTGGTGCCTTTGCTTTCCGCGCCATTGGTATCCACTGTGACCACGCGGAAGGTGGCGGCCTCGCCGTTGCGAACGCCTGTGGCGAGGTAGCGGGCCTGCGTGGCGGGCAGCGGGGCAAAGTTCAGCAGGCGCTCGGTGCCGCCCGCCGTCTTCGCGTACACGCGGTAGCCGGTCACGAGGGGCTGGGTGGAGGGCGTCCACGTCAGTTCTACGGCTCCGTCGCCCGCACGCGCAGTCAGGCCGCTCAGTTCGGGCAAGGCCGGATTGATACTGCCCGCTGCGCCGCCGCCCGCTGTGGCTGAAAGTGCCAGCGTGGTGCGGGGCGGCAGGGTGCCTACCAGTTTGCCCCCACTCACGCTCAGCGGATTGGCGCGGCCTGTAATTTCAGTCAGGGCAGAGCCGCTGAAGGTGCCCAAGAGCGGGATTCCGCCTCCGCTGAGGGTCGCCAAATCGACTGCCGTATCGCCGTTGTTGATGACCACCACGACGGGCTGCCCGCCCTTGCCGTCTGTCGCTACGCGGCGGTAAGACAGGATCGGTGCGCCGCCGTTGGGCCGCCAGAGTTCTTGTTGTGCACCCCGTGTCAGCACGCGGTACTTGCTGCGGGCCGAGGCGAGGGCCGCCAGCCGTTCATCGAGTTGGCTGGTCGCCAGTGCGCCAAAATCCATATCTTCGCGGTTGCCCTGCCCCAGCACATAGCCGTAGGGGTCGCCCTGCCCCGCCTGCGCGATTTCGCTGCCCTGATACACGCTGGGCGTGCCGCGAGAGGTATAGATCAGGCTCAGAGCAGTGTCCAGACGCTCGGCGGCCTGCGTTGCCGTGCCGCCTTTGCCCGTCACTTCGCTCACAAACCGCTTGACATCGTGGTTGTCCACGAAGGTCGTCAGGCGGGAAGCGTCCTTGTACGCGCCGTCCTGTGCGAACACGTCGGCCACGCGCCCGAGGTCGCCGCCCGCGCTGCTCAGCTGGTCTTTGATGGCAAAGTACAGCGCGAAATCGAACACGCTGGGCGAGCCGAGGTCATCCATAAAGCGGGCCAAGAACGCTGGGTTGCCGTCGAAGACCTCGCCCACAGACCAGATCTTCTGGGGATCACCCGCGCCGCCCGCTGCAAAAAACTGCTTCCAGTAGGCGTCGGGCACATGCTTCATGGTGTCTATTCGCAGGCCGTCTATGCCCGACTGCTCGCGCCAGTAGGTCACGAAATCATTCAGGTATTTGGTCACACCCTCCACGCTCTGCTTAAAGTCGGGCAGTCCGGCGAGGTCGCAGGCCGTCACCTTGTCTTCGGGCTTGGCGTTGTCGCAGTCGGCTTTGGTATTAAACCAATCGGGGTGGTCGGCCACCAGCTTGGCGTTGTAGCCCGCGTGGTTCACCACCACATCCTGAATCACCTTCAGGCCCTTGGCGTGCGCGGCGGCCACCAAGTCCTTGTACTCGGCCAGCGTCCCAAAATGCGGGTCGGTCTTGAAGAAATCCTCGGCCCAGTAGCCGTGATAGCCTGCGAACTGTTTGCCCGCGTTGGGGCCGTCGCCCACCGGAATGGCCGGAACTTGCAGCACCACCGGCGTAATCCACAGCGCCGTAAAGCCCATGCGGTTGAAGTACCCCTCGTTGATCTTGGCCTTCAGTCCGGCAAAATCGCCGCCGTGCCAGCCCAGCGGATTGGTCTTGTCGGTGGCGTCGCCGGGGTTGCGGTTGGGGCCAAGGTCATTGGAGGCGCTTCCATTGGCAAAACGGTCTGTCATCGCGAAGTAGATCACCTCGTCGCGCCAGTCGCGGGCGTCCACGGGGGCGGGCGGCTTGGTCAGGTCGCAGGAAGACAGGGCCAAGGACAAGGTGATGGCCGACAGCACGCCGAAGCGTCCAACAGACGGAATTTTTGTCATGTGTGTATTCAATGAACAACGCCGCAGGGCAACCTGTCAATTCCCTGACTATTTGAGGCCTTGTGGGTGGCTTAATCTATACCATGTCCCCAATGATGAAGGCCGAATGGAATGGTCAAGTGATTGCCGAATCTGCCGATACGGTGGTCGTCGAAGGCAACCATTACTTCCCCATAGACAGTGTGCAGGCGGGCGTGTTGCAGCCCAGCCCCACCCACTCCACTTGCCCTTGGAAGGGAGAGGCCAGCTACTACAGCCTGACTGTAGACGGCCAAACCAACAAAGACGCCGCTTGGTACTACCCTGCCCCCAAGGACGCCGCCAAGCAAATCGCCGGACGGGTGGCCTTCTGGAAGGGCGTGACGGTGAGCTGAAGTTTGGTTGTAGCTTGAAAGGTCACCCCCGTTGCTGGCACTAAGCCCCCTTTGAGGGGAGGACAACAGCTGTTGCGCTCCCCTTAAGGGGGGCTGGCTGCGGAGCAGACTGGGGGGGTGTACCCATACACTCAAACTTCCCTCACACCGCCGCCGCTTCCTCCACATCTTCCAAATCGGTGGGAAGCGTGCGCAGTTTTCCGGCCAACTGAACGCGGTTGCGCCCGTCATCTTGGGCTTGGCGCAGAGCGCGGGCGGCGTCTTCCAGCATGTCTTGGCTGCCCAAATGCTGCGCCCATACGGTCACGCCCACGCTGATGGTGGGCATTACGCCGTCGAGGGGCAACGAGGCCACACGCACGCGCAGGCGTTCGCAGGCGGCCCGCGCGGCGCGGTCATCGGGCACGCGCAGTAGCAGGGCAAATTCGGTATGGCTCAGGCGACCCACCACATCCTGATCCCGCACGGTGGCGCTCAGGGTGCGGGCCACATGCGCGGTCAGGCGCTCGGTAAACGCCTCGCCGCGCTCCTCTTGCACGCGCCCCAAATGATCCAGACTCAGCACAGCGACTGCCAGCCCGGATGGACGGCGGGCAGTCAGGCCAGTCAACAGTTTTTCCAGCGCCACGCGGTTGGGCAGCCCGGTCAGCGGGTCTTGATCGGCCCCGCGAGTGGCCAGCCAAGCGCGGCTGCCACTGGCTTGGTCGCGCATGTGGCGCAGCAAGGCCCGCTGGCCCAGCACGGTCACGCCGCCTGCCAGCAGCATTTGTACCAAGGTATTCAGCATGCCGCTGTTGGCGCTAGCTACAGCATCCGGTGTTGGGCTGCCCAGTGCGTAGGCCAGCACCAACAGACCAGTGGCCGCCAACGCCGTCAGGCTCAGGCCGAGTGCCCGCCGTTCGCTCAGGCCCCAGGAATGGGCCATCAGCAAAATGGGGAGCCAGGGCGCGGTGGCGGCCACCAGTTCGGCGCGGTCGGCCACACCGGGCGCAAACAACGTAAAGCCGACGCGCCCCAGCAAGAAAGCCCAGGCGCTGACCAGCAGCACGCCGTCTATGAACCGCACCGAGGCGCGGCGCGTGCAGGCCAGCACCCACAGCCCCAGAATCAGCATCACCAGCGCGGGCAGCCCAAATCGGTCAAAAGCGTTTCCGCGGCCCAACTCCAACACCAGCGAGGCCAGCGCTCCTACCGCCGCCAAGGGCAGGGTCAGGCAGTAGGTGGCGCGGCGATCATGGCCCAGCCGGAACACACTGCCGCCTTTGGGGGTGGTCACCGCGTCTGGCCCGAGGACGGCGCGGTCTGACCTACCGGACATCAACAACCCGTCTAAAGCTCCTGTGCGTGCAGTCCACTGCCCCGCTGTCCCTCTCTCCAGAGCCGTCACACCGACACACCGCAACCTTCATGGGGGTAGCAAAGCACCCCGCCTCTGACCCGACCCTGACAGCACCCCCTAAAAGCCTGTGTGAAGGCGGCGTTCTGGGCAGAGTGCGGGAGTAGGTGGGAATCGTCCAAAAGGCTGAAGGTCAAGGGTCTAAGGTGCTGGGGCGAGGGCGGTTGCTGGGTGTTGTCCAGTGCCGCCTCCATTCTGGGCAGACTTTGAAATCAGTTCTTAGACCCTGAGACCAAGCCCCAGCAACCTCAGCCCCACACCCACCCCATCAGTCCAGCGCCGGAACCGGGTAGGGCAGCGTGCCCTCGTAGATGGCGCGGCCCACGATGGCCCCGTGAATGCCCTCTTCGGCCAGCAGGCGCACATCGTCCAAGTTCGCCACGCCGCCGCCCACGATCAGGGTATTGACCCACAGCTGGCGCACCTGCCGCATCAGTTCCCGGTCTAGGCCGCGCAGGGTGCCGTCGCGGGTCACGTCGGTAAAGATCAGGGTTTCCAAGCCCGCGTCGGCCAACTGGGGCGTCAGGTCGGCCACCATCAGGCCGCTGCCCTGCGCCCAGCCGTGCGTCGCCACTTCCAGCCCGCGTGCGTCAAGGCTCACCACCACCCGTTCGGGGCCGTGTGCGGCGATCAGTTCGGCCACCAGTTGGGGGTTCTTCACGGCTGCCGTACCGATCACCACCCGGTCTACCCCCGCTTTCAGAAGGGCTTCGGCGCTTGTTCGGTCACGGATGCCGCCGCCCACTTCTACAGGCACGCCCAAGTCTGCGGTAATTTGGGCAATCACGGCGCGGTTTTCGCCCCGGCCTGTGGCGGCGTCCAAGTCCACCAGATGCACCAGCCCGGCCCCCAACGCCGCCCAGTGCCGCGCCGCATCCAGCGGGGACTCGAAATACACGGTTTCTTGGTCTGGGTTGCCCTCGTACAGGCGCACGGCGCGGCCCGATTGAATGTCTACGCACGGAATGATCAGGGGCAAAGGCTTGGGCGTGGGGCCAGAAGCGGGCGTCGTCATGCGGGCCAGCATAGCGGCTTCACTGTGCGGTCTTCTTCTGCCTAAACCGGGTTACACTGCCCCTGACGTGCGAATCGGGATTGTGACTGCCACCTACCAGCCTTCACGCAACGGGGTTGCCACGAGTACGGCGCTGTTTGCACAGGGCCTGCGCGAACGCGGCCACAGCGTCAGCGTGTTTGCGCCGCGCCACCCACTGATGCCGCCCCACGAGCCGGGCGTGTACCGCCTGAATTCCTCGTTTGCCGGGGCGCGGGCCATGGGCGCTCCCGCCGATTATCCGGTGATGCTGGCTCCGGGGCCGCTGCTGACCTCGCGTCTGCCGCTGCGCGATCTGGACGTGCTGCACACCATGCATCCCTTTTTGGCCGGACGGCTGGCCCTGAACTGGGCGCGGCTGTCGGGCGCTCCGGTGGTGTTCACGGCCCACACGCAGTACGAGGAATATCTGCACTACACACCTATGCCCCGGCGGGTGGGCCGCGCCATTTTGCGCCCGCATGTGGCCGCGTTCGCCCGCCGTGTAGACACGGTGCTGGCTCCGGGCCGCGCCATGCAGGACATGCTGCGCGAATACGGCTTTACCGGAGACGTGCACCTGTTTCCCAATCCAGTAGACCTCACGGCCTTTCAGCAGGCCGATGGGACGGCTTTCCGCGCCAAGTACCACATTCCGCCTGACGCGCCCTTGGCGATGTACTTGGGCCGCCTCGCCCCCGAAAAGAATCTGGCCGTGATGCTGCACGCCTTCGAGCAGGCCCGCGCCAGCCGCCCCGATCTGCGCCTGCTGGTGGTGGGCGACGGCTCCAGCCGCGCAGAAGCGCAGGCATTGGCCTCCGACGCCGTGACGTTGACTGGGCCAGTGCCCTACGCGCAGGTGCCGAGCGCTCTGGCCGCCGCCGACGCGTTTATCACGGCCAGCACTTCCGAAGTACTGCCCATGAGCATGATTGAGGCGCTGGCCGCTGGCACGCCGCTGGTGGCCGCCCGTAGCCCCGCCGCCTTAGACCTGATTCAGGAGGGCGTGAACGGCACCGTGCGCGACGCCACCGCCGACGCTTTGGCCGCCGGACTACTGGAGGTGCTGTATCCGGCCCACCTGCCCCAGTTGCAAGCAGGCGCACGCCACAGCGCCCAGCAGTACGATTTGCGGGTGCGTGCCCAGGCGCTGGAAGGGGTGTATCTGCGGGCCATTGCACGCAAACGTCGCTGAGGATGGGGTATGGGGGCGTAAAAGCGTCTAAGGGTCGAGGGTCAAAGGGTCTAAGGAAGGACTACAACCTATGCTTTTGCCCGCACACATAGCAAAACAGCCCCCGCATTGCTGCTGGGGGCTAGATCTGTGGTGCCGAGGATGGGACTTGAACCCACACGCCGTGAAGCGCTAGTCCCTGAAACTAGTGCGTCTACCAATTCCGCCACCTCGGCATCATCTTGGTTGCGCCCGCGCAGGGCGCGTTTCAGGGCTTGTTTACTTTAGCCGCGACTTCCCCAACTGTCAACAGGCAAGCGCCCGCGATCTAGTTGGGAAGCCATCTAGCTTAGGGCCACGCTGGGGCAGTTTGGCCCGCTGGCACAGCCTAAAGCTGGAGAAACTCGGCTATGGAGTCTCTCCGGCTTGGAGGGCGTAAGAATCAGCGGCGGCGCGTGGGCGTTGCGCCAAAGCGTTTTTTGGCCTGTGCCAGCAAAAAGTCTAGGGTGCGGTCACGCTTGCGGGCCTTGCTGTACTTGCTGCGCTGCCCGGTTTTGCCCCGCCGAACCGCACTGATGATTTCCAGCACGATAGGTGCGAACACGGCGAGTTTCTTCAGGCTGCTGGAGCGGGAAGTTTTCATGCCACCAAGTACGGGGAGGCGGGCGGGAAAGTTGCTGGGGGGAGGCCCGGAGTAAAGGCAAGGTAAAGGGAGCGTGCAACGTGTGCCGCTCCCGATACCCGGTGGACTGACCGGGCGCTACTGCTCCCCGTACACCCTCACCTCTACATCCAATTTCCCGCGCCCGCCGCCAAAATAGGTGCCGCGCACCGGGGACACGTCGCCGTATTCGCGACCGTGACCGATCTTGATGTGCTTTTCGCCCGCCAAGCAGTTGTTGGTAGGATCGTAGCCCAGCCAGCCGTATTCGGGAATCAGGCACTCGGCCCAAGCGTGGGTGGCTTCCGCGCCCAACATGTCGCCGCCGCTGTACAGGTAGCCGCTGACATAGCGCGACGGAATGCCGAGCTGCCGCGTAATGCCCAACATGGCGTGCGTGAAATCTTGGCACACGCCGCGCCCGTGCTGAGCAAACTCGGCCAACGGGGTATTCACGGCGGTGGCTTTGGTGTCGTAAGAAAACTGGCGGTTCAGACGGGTGGTGAGATCCATCAGAAAAGTGGGCAGATCGTCGCCGGGGCGGGGGCGGGCCACGCCGAAGATTTCAGGCCAGTCTCCGCCCGGCACACGGGGGCTGGAGACCAGAAACTCGGTATTTCTGGCCCGCACTTCGCGCAGCACGCTGAATGGCGACGGCGCGGGCATGGTCACGGCATGGGTGTCCACAATCGCCTGCGCCTCTATTTTCAGGTAGCGGTGCGGTTCGTGCACATGCACATGATGCACGATGGCCCCGAAATAGTCCTTGTGAGACGTAATTTCGGCTTCGGGTTCAACTTGAAGGTGAAAGGAGCGCACGCTTTGGCGTACCTCGCGGGCTGGGTGCAGGCGCACCTGATTAAACGAATCCCAAGCGGGTTCGGGGTAGTGGTATTCGGTGGTATGCCTTATTTCGCAGCGCATGGTTCGGGCCTCATCCTGATTGCGTCTCCACTGCCGGGCCGGGGGCGGCGCAGGGAGACGTTCCGGCGGCAGTCTGACACGCGAGGCCGCACGACACTGTCACGTAGAGCAGACGACTTGGCCCGCCCCAGCGCAGGCAAAGGCACAGGAAGACGTCTGGGTGCGGGCCGGGCCGAATGGGTGGGGCCACTGGGGGCAGCAATCTGGAGGAGTGGCCGCCCTACCGTTGCCATTCCGTTCATTCTTGTTGAAAGTACGCCGCAGTGATAGACGCGCCCACCCGGTTGAAGTCGCCCAACAATTCCTCCAATGAAGGATTGTCTTCATCCAGAATGTCGGCCACGCGGGCATATTGCAGCCTCGCCACCAGCCAGCGCGACAGGCGCGGAATTTCGGGATGTGCGCCGGGATGGTGACGCTCGATCTGCATCAGGGCCGCTTCCAGATTCTCGGCGCTGTAGCGCACGCTGCGAGGAAAAAACTCGTCCAGCAGCAAGAAATCTCCGATGGTCTGGGGGTCTATACCGCTATGAACGCGCTTGCGGTAGGCCTCGTAGGCGCTGGCTCCCTTCAGCACGCTCACCCAGCGCTGATCCTGCATGGCCCGCTGGCCGGGGTCTTCCACTGGACGGGCGTCTATGCCCCGGTAGCGGCTTTGCAGCACGCGCAGGGTATTGTCGCCGCGCTCCAGCATTTGCCCCGCCCGCATAAACGACCAACCCTCGTCGCGTGGCAGGGTGGCAAAAGCGATCCCGAAGAAAAACTGACTGGCATCACGGGCGGCGGCGCAGTATTCGAACAGGCCGTCGCGGTCTAACACCGAGTCGTTCTCAAAACACAGCTTCAGGTAGGTGGTGTTCAGTGCCTCCCACATCTCGGAGGGAATCCGGTCACGCAGACCACGCGCATTCTCGCGGGCGCGGGCCACACTCGTGGCGATGCTGGCGGGATTGTCGCGGTCAAAGGCCAGCCACGCGCTGATGCTGCGGGCATCCACGCGGCCATATTTGGCCCGCAGATCGGCGTCGCCGCCTGTCAGTTCCAGCAGCGGCATCCAGTATTCGCGGGCGCGGCCTGCCATTTCCAACGTGGCGTAATAGTTGACGTTCAGCAACCGGGCGGTATTCTCGGCGCGTTCCACGTAGCGCCCGATCCAGAACAGGTTTTCGGCTAGGCGAGACAGCATCAGCGTTCCCCTTCCTTGGTCTGGTCATGAGGTTGGCCCGGTTCGTCGCCGTCCAGTTGGTCTTTTTCCAGTTCTTGCTGATAAGAATGCTGCCCCGGCGATTCGGGTGCGGGCGGCGGTAGCGTGCCTCCAGAAGTCCGTTTCTGCGCCTGACTCTGTGTTTGGCCCTGACTCTGGCTTTGCCCATACGCCTCGATCTGGGCTTCCTCGCTGGCCTGTACGCGGGCCTGACTGAAGTTGGGTTGCGCTTGGCTCTGGCTTTGGCCCTGCGCCTGTGTTTGACCCTGAGACTGAGTTTGCCCCTGACTTTGGGTCTGAGATTGGCTCTGGCCGCCCACCGGAACCGCTCCGAAGCCGCCCTGAAACTGGCTCTGGGCCTGATTCTGTGTCGTTTGGCCGTCGCCGTGCATGATTTGGCTCATGCCCTGCGGTGTGGCGGGGCCGTCGTGGTCTAGCACCCACGTGTCTTTGCTGCCGCCGCCCTGAGAACTGTTGACCACCAGACTGCCGCGCCGAAGGGCCACACGGGTCAGGCCGCCGGGAACGATGGTCACGTCTTTGGTGCCGTACAGCACGTAAGGCCGTAGATCGATATGAGCGCCTTCGAACTTGGTGGCGTCCGGGTAAAAAGTAGGATGGCGGCTGAGGCCTACCACGGGCTGTGCGATGAATTCACGCGGCTCTAGGCGCACTTTCACCAAGTAGGCGTCTATTTCGTCGCGCGTGGCATACGGCCCGATCAACATGCCGTAGCCGCCTGCCTCGCCCACCGCCTTGAAGACCAAGTCTCCGGCGTTGGCGAGCATGTATTCCAAGTGGTCGGCGTTCCAGCCGAGGTAGGTGGGCACATTGTTCAGCAGCGGCGTTTCGTTCAGGTAGTAGCGGATCATGTCGGGCACGTAGGCGTACACGGCCTTGTCGTCGGCTACGCCGGTGCCGATGGCGTTGGCAATAGCCACGCGGCCCTGACGGTACACCTCCACCAGTCCGGCCACACCCAGAGAACTGTCGCGGCGGAAAGCCAGCGGATCAAGGAAATCGTCGTCGATACGGCGGTAGATCACGTCGACTTGCTTGCGCCCGCCCGTAGAGCGCATCCAGACCCGGCCCGCGTCTACGAACAGGTCTCGGCCTTCCACGAGTTCCACGCCCATCTGCTGGGCCAAGTAGGCGTGCTCGAAATACGCGCTGTTGTACATGCCGGGAGTCAGCACCACCACCGTGCCGTTGTCGCGGGGGCTCACCGACTGCAACACTTCCAGCAGCGCGGTGGCGTAGTGCTGCACGGGCCGCACGCCCTGTGCCTCGAACATGCCGGGGTAAATCCGGGTCATGGCCTGCCGGTTGGCGAGCAGATACGACACGCCGCTGGGCGAGCGCAAATTGTCTTCCAGCACCAAATATTCGCCCTGTTCGTTGCGGATCAGGTCGGTACCGACGATGTGGGTGTAAATGCCCTGCGGCACCTGTACGCCGTGAACCTCGCGCCGGAAGTGGGCCGAGGTATACACCAGTTCGGCGGGCATCACGCCGTCGCCCAGAATTTGTGCGTCGCCGTAGATGTCGCGCAGGAAGGCATTCAGCGCCTTCACCCGTTGCGTCAGGCCTGCTTCTACGTGTGACCACTCGCCCGCCGGAATGATGCGCGGCACGGGATCAAAGGGAAAGGTGCGCTCGGTGCCCTGAGAATCGCCGTACACAGTAAAGGTGATGCCCTGATTGCGAAACGCCAAATCCAGCAGGCGGTGACGCCGCTCGAACTCGGCCACCCCTAGATCACTGATGTATTCCTCGACGCCCTGATAGTGCGGGCGAACCTGTCCATCTGGCGTGAACATCTCGTCAAAGAACCTGTCTCCCGGCTCGTACTTCATGTTCCCGCCTCCTCTAGTGAGGTTTCCCTCGCTGTGACTAGATGCCTCAGGATAGCGGACGAAAAAAAATGCATCACTCGGCAGTCAGACAAGAGGCAGATGGGGAGGGCAGGCCAGGGCTTGATGATGCAGCTTTCTCCGCTGGGTATCGAGGTTTCTCTGATTGTGATGGGCTGACGTATCAAGGATGACCCGCCGCCGCAACTCTGCTTGATGCCCGGTCAGTTCACTGCTATGCTCCCCGGCGTGACCTCTTCTTCCAAATCAATCTTCCGTAAAAAGTCCTTCCCTTGGTTGGTGTTGTGGGCGCTGGCCTGCGGCGCGTTGGCCCTGTTTGCTGATGCTTTGGGCATTTCACACCTGCGCGGCTGGATCGTGGGGGCGTTCTTTGTGGGCGAAGTGCTGATTTATGGGGCGCTGGACAAGGCGGAAGGCTAGAGCAGTTGTCCGCACTACGGCATCAGACAAAGACTCCTGACGCTTCCATTCTCGTAACTGCTCGCTGCAATTCACTCCCTTCGTTCGGTCAAAACAAACAACTCTTTTGACCAATGTTCTAACCAAAGCCTAGGCCAACGCTTCAGGCTGACTTTCCCCCGGCATTTGGCCTGCTACCCTAGCCAACGTGACTCGCCGCCCGCCCACCGATGACTTTTCCCGTCAGCCTCCCGCCACGCTGCCCCTGCTGGTGGCCTTCGATCTGGACGGCACGCTCATTGCCGATGGAGCGCGGGATATTCCGGTGGCGACGGCTGAGGCCTTGGCCCGCCTGAAGGCGTTGGGCGTGCAAGTCGCCATCATCACAGGCCGCGACCTGCCCCCCGATGCCGTGCGCGAGGCTGTGCAGCCCGATGCCGTTGCCACCAACAACGGCGGACGTATCGAAATCGGCGGCACGCTGCATCAGGAGTCGCGCTTCGGGCCGGGGGATTTGGAAGCGGTGTTGGCGCATGAACTGGATGACGCCCGCATCGTGCTGTTTGCCGCCGACTGCATCTATTTCGATATTCCGGAAGGTGTGCAACCAGAGCCGTGGATGCTCCTCCGCACGCACAAACCGCTCTCGGAAGCGCCACACGACGACATTCTGAAAGTGGGGTTCTACCATCTGGACGTGGCGGCTTTGGCGGGCCGCCTGCGCCAGTCTCATCCCCATCTGGTGCTGACCGGAGCGCAGCCGCCCTATCCTCACTTTCTGACCGTCACGCCTGACGGGGCACATAAGGGTGCGGCCCTGACCCTGATCGCGCAGGCGCTGAACGTGCCGCTGGAGCGCACGATTGCCTTTGGCGACAGCGACAACGACGAAGCGATGCTGGAAGTGGCCGGACACGCCGTGCAGGTGGGCACGCTGCCCCTGTTGGCCCAGCACGCGCATCAGCAAGTGCCGAATCATCTGGCATTGGCGGAGTATTTGAACGGGTTGGCGGAGCGGGTAGAGGGGCAGTAAGTGGGACTCTTGTTAATCCCTGTGCGAGTCGGCAACCTCTGATACTTGTTGGGTTTGGCAAGCAACTAGAGTTAACGATTCCGGGCAACCCCCCCAGCCTGCTCCGCAGCCAGCCCCCCTTGAGGGGAGCGCAAAATCTTTTCTCCCCACCTTTAAGGGGGGCGTTGCGTCAGCAACGGGGGGGGTTGTTCTGCCAAAGCCTCTCAGCATTGCCAACCCAAGCAAGTATCAGGAAGTGGGCCTCTGTTCTTAGACCCTTTGACCCTAGACCTTTAGACGCCCTTCCAAATGCAAATGATGCGTCATCCCCCCCGGCGCGTCACTCTCTCGGTGGGCAATGACCATCAGGTGCGTGCCAGCCTCAGCCAATTCGGGCAGCAGTGCTAGAAACCGTTCTCGGTGCGCCGTATCCAAAAAATCCAGCCCTTCATCCAGAATCAAGAGCTTGGGCGCGTGCAGCACGGCGCGGGCCAGCAGCAGGCGGCGCAACTGCCCCTGCGAAAGCGTGTCGGCGGTGCGGGGCAACAGGTCTTGCAGGTGCAGGCGGGCGGCGAGGTGTTGCACAGCTTCGGCCTGCGCGGGCGTCGGTGTGGGTGCGAAGCCCTCGGTGCCGTCCCACGCGCTCGCCAAGATGTCGGCTCCTGTCCAGTCTCGGCGCTGGCGGATGCCCACCTCTGCCCCAATCAGGCCGATAGTGCGGCGGCGTGTGCTGAGGAGGTCGCGTTTGCCTAAAGCTTGCAAATACGGGCGTTCGACCGTTCCGCCCAACGCCGCATTCAACTCTCCCGCAATCAGCCGTGCCAGCGTGCTTTTGCCGCTGCCGTTCTCGCCTGTGACCAGCCAGTGTTGTCCCGCCTGCCACGTCCAGTCCAGCCGCCCCAGCGCGGCGTGTCCGTTGCGGTACACGGTCACATTCCGCAGCCGGATCAGGTCACCGCTGCCGGGGGGAAGGGGCAGGGAAATGGGTGTTTTGGGGGCCAGAACTGCGGATGCATCCTCATGCAAAACCCGTCCACCATCAACCCGGACAGTGCGCCAAGGCAAATCGGGGGCTTCTTCGGGGCGGTGGGTGGCGAGGACGACGGCCACGCCCGACGCATAGACCCGCTCCAGCACGCGCCCTAGCGTATAGCGTGCGCCCGCGCTCAGGCCGTCCGTGAATTCATCCAGCAGCAGGGCTTCGGGGCGGGGCATCAGGGCGCGGGCCAGTACCACCCGCCGCCGCTGCCCATGACTCAGCATCCGGAAATCTCGCTCTAGCAACGGCTCTAACTCGGTCAGGGCCACTACTTCGGCCAGCCTTGCCAACGCTTCCGGCGTGGGTTCCCACAGCCGCAGCGTGTCTCCTTCAAATCCGGCCAGCAGTACGTCCTGCACGGTCTGTTCCCACTCGCGGGTCAGGTAGAAGGCTTCGGCGTCCGGCCCCACCACGCTCAAGGTACGGCGGGCATGGACGGCGTGGCGCTGGGTCTGCCCATTCAGGTGCTGGCTCTTAAAATGATACAGCCGTTCCCCCGCTGCCGGAGCCAATTCACCCGCCAACAGCCGCAGCAGCGACGTTTTCCCGCCCCCGTTCGGCCCCGCCAGTCGCAACGCCTCGCCCCGCTTCAGCGTCAGCGTTACGCCGTCCAGTAGAGTGCGCCCGCTCGCCACCACGCGCACGCCGCGCAGGTCTATCAGGGGCCGGAAATGTATTTCTGCTTGTGCGCCCGCCGCCGTCTCTGCCGTCATCTCGGCCAGTCTAGCCCCACGCCAACCGGGAACTTCCGCCCTTCTCGCCGCGTACCTCTAGCATGGGATTTACAATTTTTGTGGTGGTGTTGCTTTTACTCGTGTTCGTCACCCTATTGTCGGGCATCAAGAGCGTGCCGCAAGGCTACGAATGGACTCAGGAACGCTTCGGCAAGTTCCAGCGTGCCCTCAAACCGGGGCTGAACATCATCATTCCGTATATTGACCGCATAGGCCGCCGCGTGAACATGATGGAACAGGTCATGGACGTTCCTAGTCAGGAGATCATTACCAAAGACAACGCGCTGGTCACGGTAGACGGCGTGGTGTTCTATCAAGTACTGGACTCCGCCAAAGCAAGCTATGAGGTTCGCAATCTAGAGCAGGCCACCCTGAACCTCACCATGACCAACATTCGGACTGTGATGGGCAGCATGGACTTAGATGAACTCTTGTCTAACCGAGATCAGATCAATGCCCGCTTGCTGATGGTTGTCGATGAGGCCACTGAGCCGTGGGGAGTGAAAGTCACACGAATCGAGGTCAAAGACATTAAACCGCCTGCCGATTTGGTAGCAAGCATGGCCCGCCAGATGAAGGCCGAGCGCGAAAAGCGGGCCAATATTCTGGACGCCGAGGGCTTCCGGCAGGCCGCCATCCTGAAGGCCGAGGGTGAAAAGCAGGCCGAGATTCTGAACGCCGAGGGCCGCCGCCAAGCCGCCTTTTTGGAAGCCGAGGCCCGCGAGCGGCAGGCGCAGGCCGAGGCCGAGGCCACCCGCGTGGTCAGCGACGCCATCGCGGGCGGCAGCGTGCAGGCCGTCAACTACTTCATCGCCCAGCGCTACGTGGACGCCCTGAAGGAAATCGCCATTGCTCCCAACCAGAAGACCCTTATTCTGCCCATCGAAGCCACCGCCGTATTGGGGAGTTTGCAGGGCATCGCCGAGATTGCCAAGGAAGCCTTCGGCGGCGCGGGCAAGGGCCGAGGCTAGGGCCATGATGGACTGGCTGCCCACGCTGGAGCGGGTGCAACCTTGGCACTGGTGGGTGCTGGGGTCTATCCTCCTGATTCTGGAAGTCGCGGCCCCCGGCGTGTTTTTCGTGTGGCTGGCGCTCTCGGCCTTTAGCGTCGGACTCATCGTGTTCGTGCTTCCTATGCCGGTGGTGCTGCAACTGCTGCTGTTCGGGGGATTTAGCTTGGCCGCTGTGCTGCTGGGCAGGCGCTACGTGGGCCGCTTGCCTGTGGGCGGCGAGGAGGGCGACAACCTGAATTTGGGCGCACACCGCTTTACGGGCCGCACCGTGACCGTGACCACTGCCATAGAAAACGGCATAGGCCGCGTGCGCGTGGGCGACAGCGATTGGCGGGCCACTGGGCCGGACGCCCCCGCCGGAAGCCGCGTGCGGGTGGTGGGCGCAGACGGCAGCACCGTGCAAGTCGTGCCGGAAGCCCTACTGGAAGGCGTGAAGTAAGCGTGGAATTGTTTAGTAAGAAGCTGAGCAACAAAAAGAAAGTGCGCGGCGGCAAACGTCAGGCGGCGCGGGTGGAAGCGTGGCGGCAGGCGCACCGAATGCCTGACCTGAATCACCTGGAAGCCTACGGGTGCGACTACGCCAAGCTCACGCTCGACCCTTGGTATCGCCTTGATCGCCGCACCCCGCCCGCCCGTTTGCGCCGCCAAATGCTGGCTGCCATGCTGGATGTCCGGGCAGCTTGGGCCGAAGCCTTTGCTCATCAGCCGCCGGAGTATCTGGCCGTGTGGGTCGGTTGGCCGAACTTCATGGAGTCTCAGGTGGTGCTGGCAACGGGGGAGCAGGCCAAGTATTACCGCGCCCTCCATCCGGTACTCGAAGAATCCAAGCCTTTGCCGAATGCGTTGGGCCTCACGCCCGCCCTGCACGCCAATCTTTCTGCCCTGAACTGGCGCGAGAGCTTGGACGAATACCCGTTGCTGGCCGAAGACTTGCCGGATGACGGCGGCGCGTGGCTGAGCAGTCGGCCCCACCGAATCACCCCACTCCGGGCAGGCGGAGCAGTGTATTGGCTGGAGCGCGGGCGAGTGTGGATCGGGGAGTGAGCGCCAGCAGTTGCCTCTCTTAGACTCTTTGACCCTAGACCCTTAGACCGCCCGCGCTCCAGCCAAACCAAAAAAATCCCCCACCAAACGGCAGGGGATGCTTTGTAGTTCTGAATTCAGCGCTTGCTGAACTGAGGAGCGCGGCGGGCCTTCTTGAGGCCGTACTTCTTGCGCTCGACTTCGCGGGGATCGCGGGTCAGGAGGCCTTTGGGTTTCATCATCGCGCGGAAGTCAGGGTTGACCTTCAGTAGGGCGCGGGCAATGCCGAGCTTGATGGCGTCGGCCTGACCGGTAGGGCCACCGCCTGCCACCGTAATGACGGCGTCGTAGCGGCCAGCAGTTCCGGTTTCGCGGAAGGCTTGCAGGGCGTGAACGGCACGCAGCAGACCACGGAAGTAGGTCTGAAACTCTTTGCCGTTGACGATGATTTTGCCTTCGCCGGGGCGGAGGAACACGCGGGCAACGGCGGTCTTGCGGCGGCCCGTGCCATAAAACTGCTCAACTTGTTGAATCGCCATGATTATCTGACCTCAAGCTTCTGGGGCTTTTGCGCGGCGTGGGGGTGGGCGGAACCGGGGTACACCTTCAGGTGTCCGTGCATCTGGCGGCCCTGACGGCCCTTGGGCAACATGCCGAACACGGCGTGCTCGATGACGCGCTCAGGGTGCTTGGCGATGGCTTCACGGGCGGTTTCGGTCTTCAGGCCACCTTGGTAGCCGGAGTAACGGGTGTAGACCTTGCCGTCCATCTTGTTGCCGGTGAGGGCCACCAACGAGGCGTTCAGGACAACGACGTAGTCGCCCTGAATCATGTTGGGCGTGAAGTCGGGGCGGTGCTTGCCACGAATGCGGCTGGCAATCAAGGTGGCGAGGCGACCCAAGGGAATGCCCGTGGCGTCGACTACGATCCAGTTTTGCTCGTCGTTTTTGGGGGTGTAGGTTTTCACCGTTTTGCTCCGTAAAAAAAGTGGGATTTGGTGGCGCAGAGTTCCTGCGGTCTGCCAACAACGCTGGCATCTGGCGGGTCTTGCACCGTGGCTGTGAGCGCGCCCCGCCTCGTCTGGGGGAAAAGGGTCGTGCGCGTCCGGGAGCCTCCCGGTTATCTCGGCTCTACCAAGCGCGAGACACTAAACGCCAATGTACCAGAGATGGGGAGGCGGGGGCAAGGGGAGCGGCGGTGCGGAACGGCCTCTGGTCACATCTGCGCGACAACTCTCCATTTGCCTGATACAACCAGACCATGCCCAAAATTCAGTCGCTGGCCGCGCTCCTCGGTTTGTCGCTCGCTCTGTCTGCCTGCAATCCCGATCCTATCGTCACGCCGCTCCCGCAGCCTCAGCCCGAGGTGATTACCCAGCCCGCCGCGCCTGTGGTGGGTCAGGCCACCGAGATTCAGACCCTGCCAGCGGTGACCCAGCAAGCCGCCAACACCTTCAGCGAAATGCTGAACCCGGCCAGCGCTGACTTCGACCCCGATTTGGCCGCCGTGCTGGAAGGTTTGGGTGGCGTGATGATGGGCCAGCCGGTGCAAATGCAATCTCTGAAAGTTCAAAGCCCCGCGCAGTTGGGCAATCAGATCAAGGCGATGCTCACCGCCCGTTCCCGCTCTGGCTTGGGTAACTTGACCGCCACCACCACGCTGTTGCCACGCGGCACTTGGATGGTGGGCGCACAAGGCCAGTTGACCAAAACCAGCGCCCAGCCTGCGGACGGCTACGTGTTGATGTCGGCTGGCACGGCCATCACCCTGACCGCCGAATGGGAAGTGGGCGGCAGTAAAACGGTGCTAATTGACGACAGTGGCACCCTGACGGGCGTGGCGATGCGGGTAGAAGTGCCCACCAACGCCCGCGTAACCCTGACCAGAGGCGCGGTGAAGCGGGCCGCCGCCCAGATGACTATGACTCCCGGCGCTTGCATCGGCATTTCTGGCCCCGACGCCCTCACTCTGACGGCGTGGGCAGGGCGCGAAGCCAATCCGCCCGCCCAATTGAAATTTAGCCACGCTTGGACGGCAACGGGCGTGACTACCAGCACCGAGGCCACTTACCTGACACGCAGCCGCCGCGCCAGTGCCTCCATGACTTCCAGCATCAGCGGCAGCACGGCCAACCGCTGCACGCCCGCCACCTTTGCCTTTACACCTACCCGAGCCGACCTGAGCGCCAGTGTCAGTGTGCCGGGCAACACGGCCAGCGCCGACCTGAAACTGCGCGACCTGACCAACGTGGTGTTCAGCGACACCGAACTCAGGGCCAGCAATCCATTCTCCAAAGTCACCGGGACGCTAAGCGCCAGTGCCCAGCACAACGGCAAAGCGGTACTCAGTGCTTTTGGCCCGCTGGCCGATGGAGCCGACGCTGACTTGCTGCCCGGAGACCAGACCAACGTGCAGTTCGTGCTGCGCGGCAAGCTGATCGTGACCAATTTGCAAGCAGTGTTTCAGGGCAAAGTGGCGCTGAACTGACCGGATATTGGCAGCACAACAGAAGGGGGCGGTAGGCCACTTGCGCCATGCCGCCCTTTCTCTTGCCCTGCTACGCTGCCCCCATGATTCCTCCCACGTGGCAAGAATGCCGTCGCCCAAACGACGATACAGACGATGACGAACTCGTCGGCTACCTCATGTCCGCTGGAGAACAGGTCATTCCTGTCACGTTGATCGGCACGCCGCTGGGTGAAGCACAGGCCAACGCTACTGCCGTTGCTCTGCTACACGAACGCGGCCTGATGACTCTCAACGGGCGGTGGTGGTGCCTCTTGCCAGAGGTGGTGCTAGGCACAGACACCGATCCCCTCCAGCCTCAGCCGTCGTGGGAATGGCGTTCGGTGTTCATCGTGGAAGCCAGCCCGCAAGAATGCCGCGTGCGTTTGGAGATGCCCGCAGAGGAAGAACGCACCAGCACGGTCACTTTGCCAGTGCCAGTGGGCGAGTTGTTGCGGGCGCGGCAGCCGTAAGCTCTAGCCTTCCAATTCCGTCAGATACTCCATCGCTAGGCGGTAGCCCACGAAGCCTAAGCCGCTGATTTTGCCCCGGCAGACAGCGGCAGTCACGGAGGTGTGCCGGAATTCCTCGCGGGCGTCCACGTTGCTGATATGCACTTCCACCACAGGCAGCGGTTGGCTGGCAATCGCGTCGCGCAGGGCGTAGCTGTAGTGCGTCAGCGCCCCCGGATTAATGACGATGCCGCCAAATCCCTGTTCCTGCGCCTCGTGCACCCATTCCAGAATCTGGCCCTCAAAGTTGCTCTGACGGCACGTCACGGGTTCGCCCAACTCCGCGCCCCACGTTTCGCATTGCCGCTCTAGGTCTTCTATGGTTTGCAGGCCGTACACGCCCGGTTCACGCAGGCCGAGGCGGTTCAGGTTGGGGCCGTTGATGATCAGCAGCAAGGGAAAACCTCCGGGAAGGGGTGGGGCGATTCTTGAGGCTCTGCGCCATAAACTCTGCGCCATAAATTCTGGGCCGTAAACTCTGAGCTGTGAAATCGGTGGGCAAGGCGTTCTGGTCAGACTTTGGGAGTGGTCTTCAGGGCGTATAGTCCACGGCTCCGAGCCAGCCTCCCCCCCAAATCTCCACTTGCCACACCCCAAATTGCTCGCGCAGCACGGCGTCCGGCACGCGGGTCAGGTACGGGCGGGCCAGCGCGTGGAGCAGCACGAAGCGCACGCCTTCCGCGTCGGCTTTTTTGTCGCGGGCCATGTACGGCTGCACATCGTCATACGTGAGAGTCGGAAGGGGCGCGGGCTGTTGCCACCGCAAAAAAGCGCGGGTGTATTCCGTCAAATCTTCGCCGCCCTGTGCCTTCGACAGCAGCGCCGCATAGTGCATCCCGTAGCCCACCGCGTCTCCGTGTGGCACGGCGTGCTGGGTCACGGCTTCCAGCGCGTGCGCCAGCGTATGCCCGAAGTTCAGGTAGGCCCGTTCGCCTGCCTCTAGCAGATCGCGGGTCACCACGCCTGCTTTCACAGCAATAGCGTCGGCCAAGGTGTCGGTAAACGTGGCTGACCCCGGCACAAAATCGGGCGCTAACACTCGGTCTATCAGGCTGGGATCAGAGATCAGGCCGTGTTTGTAGGCTTCAGCGGCTCCTTCTCGGAACACGGCGGGCGGCAGGGTGGTCAGGGTGTCGGTGTCGCACCACACGGCGCGGGGAGGATGAAATGCGCCCACCAAGTTTTTGCCTTCGGGCAGATTCACACCCGTTTTGCCACCCACCGCCGCGTCGACCATGCCCAGCAACGTGGTGGGGGCCGTATAAAACGCCACGCCGCGCAAGTAGCTGGCCGCCGCGAAGCCTGCCAAATCGGTTGCCGCGCCGCCGCCCAAGCCCACCACCGCGCCGTCGCGGGGCAAGTTGGCCGCCGCCAGTTTGGACAACACGCCCGCCAAGACCTCCAACGTTTTGCAGGCCTCGCCTTGCGGCACAGGAATGGTCAGCAGCAAGGCAGGCGAGAGCGCCGCCGAGAGCCGATCTATCCAGACTTGAGGCACGGCTTCGTCGTGAATCAGGGCGATTTGACGGGCCTCCACACGGGCACGCGACAGCACGCCGGGGCCGACTTCAACGGTGTAAGGAACGTTTCCGCCCACTTCAACCTGCCGGAGATGAAGAGTCTCAGTCGGCTGCACGTTCCCCCTCTCCACCGTCGCTGTCCTCGCCCCACGCGGCGTTCACGTCGGCCCAGTCCCACAATCGCTCGATCACTTCTTCCACGATTTCCTCGGAAGGCCGCCCGTCGCTGTGCACGTGAATAGTGCCCTGACGGTAGGACGGCTCGCGCTCGGTCATCAGGCTGCGAATGCGTGACAACGGATCGGCAGTCGCCAGCAGGGGGCGGTCACTGTGTTTGGTGCGCTGGTACACGGTTTCGGGGGTGGCCCACAACACCACCACCGGGCCGCGTTCCAGCAGGGTGCGGCGGTTTTCCTCGTGAATAAAGGTGCCCCCCCCTAGGCTCACCACCGCGTGATCCAGCCGGGACACGCGCCGCACCACTTCCTGCTCACAGGCGCGGAAATAGGCTTCCCCTTCCTGCTCGAACACTTCGGGAATGGTTTTGCCCACCACCCGCGTAATCAGCTTGTCGGTGTCTACGAAGTGCAGCGCGAGGGCGCGGCTCAGTTCCCAGCCCACGCGGCTTTTGCCGGTGCCCATAAAGCCCGCCAGCGCCACCCAGCTCACCGGGCGCTCGATCAGGCCCATGCTGAAATTGGGAGCAGGCCGGGAGGCCCCCGCATTCGCCTCCGCCTCATGTTGATCTGCTTGGCTTGATTCCGAATCGGGTGACCCATATTCAGGCATCCCGAACATGGGCGGCCCAAGCTGAGGCGGCCCAAACAGGGGTGGCCCAACTTGAGGCGACATGGAATCGGGCGGGACGGTCATGGAGGACAGTGTACGAGACTGGCCCCGCCCCGGCGTGACGGCGGCACGGTCTGGCCCGCCCGAATCAACACTATGGCCCCCTTCTGCCCAGTCCGGGTCTTCGGGTGGCTCCTGCAAGTAGGCGTGCAGCCCCGCCTCTATCTGTTCCGCCGAAACGCCTGCCAGCACAGCCTAGAAATCCCGCGAAAAGGCGTGTGCGGCGGCCACGCGCTCCTGCAATTCGGGCAGGGTATCGCCGCCGAATTTTTCCAGAATGGCGTCGGCGATGACCCAGCCGATGATGGTCTGGAGGATCACTCCGGCGGCGGGTACGGCGGTGGTGTCGCTGCGTTCCCGCGCCGCGTCGCTGGCCTCATGAGACACCACGTTCACGGTGGGCAGCGGCTTCATCAGCGTGGCAATCGGTTTCATGGCGACCCGAATCACCAGTTCTTCGCCGTTGGTCATCCCCGCTTCCAGGCCGCCCGCACCGTTGGTATCGCGGGCGTAGGTGCCGTCCCGGTAATACACGGCGTCGTGAACACCGCTGCCGGGCTTGCGGGCGTTCTCGAAGGCAGGCCCGATTTCCACACCTTTCATGGCTTGCAAGCTCAGGCAGGCCTGCGCGATGCGGCCATCCAGTTTGCGATCCCAATGCACGTAGCTGCCGAGGCCCACCGGAAGACCCCGGAAGCGCACCTCCAGAATGCCGCCCAACGTGTCGCCGTCTTTCTTGGCCTGATCGATCCGTTCGCGCATTTGGGCGGCGGCGTCGGCGTCGGGGGTACGCAGGTCGGATTCTTCGATGGCCTCCAGGTTGTCCCAGCTGAAGCCCTGCCGCGTTTCTATTCCGGCCAAACTGGACACGTAATTTGCGCCCTGCACGCCCAGTTCCGATAACAGTTTGAGGGCTACCGAACCCACCGCCACCCGCGCCGCCGTTTCCCGTGCCGACGCCCGTTCCAGCACGTCGCGCAGGTCTTTATGACGGTATTTGATGCCTCCGGTCAGGTCAGCGTGTCCGGGGCGGGCGTCGGTCAGGGCCTTCTTGCGCGGCTCTCCGCCCGGTTCCGGCGACATAATTTCCGTCCAGTTGCGGTGATCCTTGTTGGCAATCACCAGCGTGATGGGCGCACCTGTCGTTCGTCCGGCCCGCACGCCGCTCAGAATCTCGGCCTCGTCGGTTTCGATGACCATGCGCCGCCCGCGCCCATAGCCGCCCTGCCGCTTGCGGAGCCAAGGGTCTATGTCGGCCTTGCCCAGCGGCAGTTGCGACGGCAACCCCTCGATGATGGCCGTCAATTGCGGCCCGTGCGACTCTCCGGCGGTCAAATACCTCATACCTCCGACTTTAGCGCCCACGTGAAGACGGGACAGCGGCCATGATCAAACAAACCCAGCCAAGCACACACAGCCAAACAAACCCCAGCAGATCAACCCAGCCAAACGAACTCGGACGCCCCCACAACTGGGAAGGCGTCCGGGCAGAGGAGGTGAGGAGATTTACTTGACGACAGTTCCGGTCACGATGACCAAGAGCTGCGTGCTGTCTTTGGTCACGTTCTCGCTGCCGCCGAGGAGTGCGCCGATGACCGGAATGCTGCTGACGTAGGGCAGGCCTTTGCGCGTAGACACTTCGTTGGAACCCAGCAGGCCGCTGAGGAGCAACGTTTCGCCGTTTTTGAAGCTGACCACCGTCTGGGCGCTGCTGTTGGCAAAGTCCAGCAGGTTGGGCAGCGTATTGGTAATGGCGGTGCGGGGTTGGTTCACCTGACCGCACAGACGTACGCTGACGGTGCCGTCGGCATTCACGCTGGGGTCAAGGAAGTACATGTTGACGCCGTAGGGAATGGTGCGAACCACAGGAGCGCTGCCGCCTGAGCCGGGAATGTTGATGTCGAGGCGTCCGCCCGATTGCAGCGAGGCCGCCGCGATGTTGCTCTGGTCGTCGGGGCTGCCGCAGCGGAAGGTACCGCCGCCCGCGCCGCTGCCGTTGGTCTGGCCGCTCTGCATCATCACGGTGCCGTCGTACACGCGCTTGGTCATGCCCTGCTGCTCTAGGCTGTCCAGTGTTGCGCCGAGGTTAAAGCCCGTGAAGGCCCGCAGAGGATCGAAGGACGCGGCGAGTTGCCCGTTGGTGAGCGACACGTTGAAGCCGCCCAGCGAGGCCTTGTAGCCTACGCCGAGGGTTCGCAGGCCCGTTTCGGTAATTTCGTTGATGCGAACCTGAAGATTGATCTGGGGGACGCGCACATCGAGGGTGGGGATCAATTCGGCCACTTGCGCGACCTGCTGCGCCGTGCCGCGCACGATCAGGGTGTTGGTGCGCTTGTCGGCAATGATGGTGGCGGGGCTGACCTGTTCTGAACCAGCGGTGCTGCCGGCCTGCCCCAGCAGACTGCCGAGGGCGTTGGCAGGTGTCTGGGTCGCGGCGGGCTGCGCCGCAGTGGGTTGGGCCGCAGGCGTGCCGCCCACATTGACCCCGGTCACGATGCCGCCGCTGCCCGCCGCGCCTCCGGCAGCAGTCTGAACATTGCTGTTGGCACTGCTGCTCGCGGCCAGCGTATTTTCCAACACGCCCTTGACCTCTTCGGCCTTGGCATTTGCCAGCGTAAACACGCGCTGGGTGGTCAGGGCGGCCACTGGTGCAGGACGGTCTACTTGGGCCAACAACGCCAACGCTGCTTCCAACTGCACTTGAGGGCCAGTGATCACCAGTTGTCCGGTTTGGCCCACCCCCGTGACTTTCAAGGCCGGAAACTGGGTGGTCAGCAGGGCGCTGACATCGGCTTGCTGACCCTTGACGGAGTACACGCGCTGCACGGTTGGGCTGACTTCGGCGGTGGGCACCGGAGTCGGGGCGCGGTCAACTTGCGCCAGCAGGGCGGTTGCGGCGTCCAGTTGGCTCTGCTGTCCACTCAGTACCAGTTGTCCGGTTTGGCCTACCCCCGTCACTTTCAGGGTGGGGAACTGGGCCGTCAGCAGTGCCAGCACGTCGGCCTGCTGCCCGTTCACGGTGTATACGCGCTGCACGGCGGGTGAGGTATCGACAGAGCTGATGACAGGACGGTCAACTTGGGCCAGCAACGCCAGCGCCGACTCGATCTGGGTCTGCGGGCCGCTGAGTACCAGTTGTCCGGTTTGGCCCACTGCCGAGACCCGGAGTGTGGGGTACTGCGCCGTCAGGAGCGCCAACACGTCGGCCTGTGTGCCGCGTGCCGTGTAGATGCGCTGCACGGTGGGGGGCGTATTGCCCACGCGCAGCAGTGTTTTGCCGCCGAGGGGTAGGGTCTGGTAGCTCAGGCCGTACACGTCCATCAGCAGGGGCCAGACTTCGTTGAAGGGCTTGTCGGTAAAGGACAGCACCAGTGGGCGGGCGGTGCTACCAGTGGCCGCGCCGGAAGCCGGGGTCGCGGGAATGGCAGCCACTCCGGCGGCAGGCGCGGCGGCCAGATTCGCAGCCGCGTTCAGGCTGTCCACGTTGGCATCAAAAATGACTTCGTATCCGGCGGCTTTGGCGAGGGCCGCGAGCAGGCTGGACAGCGGCCCGGAGTACACGCCCACATTCACAGTCACGCTGGCTTTCGAGAGTTGCGGGTCAGGGGCAATGGTGGCGGCCTGTGTGGAAGCGGCGGGAGAGGCGGCGGGAGGAGTGGTGGTGGTCTGCGCGGCGGCCATGCCGAGTGCGGCGGTCAGGAGGAGGGCGTGACGTTTATTCATGGCTCACCTTTTGTCCAGTTCGAGGGTCTGGGTATCATTGCCGAGTGCGAGGGTGGCGCTGGTCGCCGTCACTTCTTTGATCACGATGTCGGAATCGGGCAGGGTTTGCCCCACCGACACCACCAAGAAGCCGTCTTTAGAGCGGAAGATGGCGGTGTTGACCGGGCCGAGAACCACGGCATTGAAGGCCAGTTCGCGGGCAGCGATGCTCTGATCCAGCGGGCGAGTGGTTTCGGCGGGCGTGCCCGTGCTGAGGGGAGCCAATTCCGTGATCACTTGAGGCGTGCCGGGACGCGGGGCGGCGGTGGGCAAGGAGGCGGTGACGCCCGTCCCTGTGCCCGTTCCCGCTGCGCCAGTGCCCGTGCCGTTCGCGCCGGAAGTGGCTCCGGTGCCGCCGCTGCCAGCATTGGCCGTCAGGTTGGGTACGCGGTTTACACCGGGCACACTGACGCCTGCAACGGGAGGCTTGATGGGCGGCAGGGGGGGTTCGACTGGGATGATGTCGGTTCCGTTCGTGCCAGTGTCAGCATTTCCAGCGTCTGGATTGCCCGCGTTGCTCGTTCCGTTGCTTCCGGTTGCGCTATTGCCTGTGCCGTTGCCGCCGTTGTCGGCAGTCACGATGTCAGGCGTCACGCTGGGCGGGCCGGGTGTAATGATCACGTCGTCTGTGCCGGAATCGTCTGGAGCATTGCCGTCTGCACCCGGAATGGTGGGCAGGGGGAACGCGCCGCCTGCGACATCTACCGAATCGGCAGGAACGGTATCGCCCGAACCGGGAATAGGGGAGATGGGCAATGCGCCGCCGTTGGTGCCCAGAGGATCAAGGCCGCTGCTGGTGTCGGTGTTGGCGACGCTGCCTGTGTTGCCTGTGTTGACCGGGGGATTGGTCGCGGGCGGCGTATTGGCCGTCACGTTGCCCGCAGGCGTGGTGCCAGCGGCGGCGGCATCTACCGTCAGGGGGCGGAAGGGATTCACGCCGGGCAGCAGCACCAAGGGGGTGTCGGGGTTGATGCCGCCCGGTTTGGGCGAAACGGCGGTGGTACCTTCTCCATTGGGGCCGACCAGAGTGCCCTCGGCGTTGCCCAGCGGGGGCAGAGTCGGAATGGTCACCGTGCCGGCGGGAACTCCGGCGCTGTCCGGGTCAACTGTGCCATCAGGATTGGTGCCGTCCGGGTTGGTCGTTCCAGCGTTTCCGCTGGCTGCCGGATCAACAGGGGTTCCGGTGCTGCCGGAGGCCAGAGGATCGGGCGTGGTGCCAGTTCCTCCATTGCCCGTGCCGCTGCCTTCTGCACCCGTGTTTCCTCCCGCTGTGCTGCCCTCTCCGCCAGCGGGCGCACCCTCGACAGGGACGGGGCCGCTGCCGCTTTCGCCGTTGGCGACCACGTTGTTGGTTCGGCTGCTCGTCCACACGTACCAGCCGCCGATCAGGCCCACCATCAGCAGCAAGATCAGGAGAATCTTCATTTCGCGGGACGGCTTAAAGTTCAGTGGAGCGCGGGTGCGGGTCACCGGACACCTCCAGATGCGGGGTCGGTGGCGGGTGCGTCCGCTGCTGCCGGAGCCGCAGGTGTGCCGTCCGCTGCGACGGGCGTGGCCTGCGAAGCGTCGAAGGTGTAGACCGTCAGACCAATCGTGCTTTCTAGGGGGGGATTGAAGCTGGACGCCTGCGGCACCTGAATGCCCACCGCCGTGACGTTGGTGAAGCGGTTCATCGTTTCTATGGAGCGGATCGCCTGAAACACCTGCGTAAACTGCCCACCCACGCCCACCGTGAGAGAAATAGGCCGCACGCCGCTGGGCAAGTCGGTGCCCGCGCCCGTCTGGACATTGAACGAACTCAGTTGCGCTCCGGCAGCGGTCACGTTGCGCCGGACTTCATCGAGGACGGTGCCGAACTGCGCGGCGTCGGGAAGTGCCCGCAAGAACTGGCTCTGCTCGACTTCCAGCGCGGCCACACGGGTACGCAGATCGGGCAACCGCTGGGAGGCGCTGCGGTACAGGTCGGCCTGCGTCTGGGTGGTTTCGACCTCGGTCTGAAGCTGCGCGATCTGGGCCTGCCGGGGCTGAAAACGCAGGTAATACCACCCGGCGATCACGGCCATGCACCCCACGAGCGCGATGAGGAAAATAGAGCGGGCATCGAGTTTGCTGGCGGTCATTGGGTGGCCCCCGGAGCCGGTGCCACAGGAGCGGCGGCAGGTGTCCCGGCTGCGCCTGCGGCGTCTGTGGGCGCGGCGGCAACAGGTTCTGCGCCCACTAAGCCCACTGTGGCGGCAAAGGTGTAGGTTCCGGTGGCCTGGTCGTTTTGCAAGCTGCGGAAATTGACGCCGAATTTAGGATTGGTCTCGAAGGCGTTCAGGAAGTTCACCACCGCTTGCTGGCTGCGGGCCGTGCCGGAGAGTTCTATTTCACGCTGCACGTTTTTGCCGATGTACACGCCGGTCTGTTGCAGTCCGGTCAGGGCGGTGGCCTCCACGGGGCGCACGTTCATGCTGGTCAGGGCCACGTTACCGCCCGCCGGAAGCTGCGCCGTGAAGGTCGCCAGATCGTTTGACCAGTACGTTTTGCGGTCACGCAGTTGGGTGGCAATATCGGTCACCTGCTTCAGTTGGGTTTCGGTGGCAGTCAGGGCGTCAAACTCCTGCTTGGCCTGCGTGAGGGCCACCACTTCTCCTTGCAAAGCGCCCAACTGCTTTTGCAGGTCGCCCACGCGGGTCGCGGTCACCACTTCGGGAATCAGGATAGCGGCGATGGTGACGGGAATCAGGGCATACGTCGCCAGCCGCCACCCGTTCGGTTCGTTGTTTTTGCGGTACTGCTGAGGCAGCAGGTTGATCTCAACCACGGTTCATCACCCCCCGCAGCGCGAGGCCCAGCGGCACCGTGAATTCGGGTGCGTTGGTTTGCAGGTAGCCGGTATCCACGTTGGCCTGATCGGTCTGCACCGTCAGCCACGGACTCGCCACTTCTACCCGGAAGCCCAGTGCGTCGCTGATGGCGGCGGCCAGTCCGCGCAATTTGGCCCCGCCGCCTGCAAGGAACGTGCGGTCAATGACCACGTCGCCGCTTTGTACCCGGTAAAACTCCAGCGAACGGCGAATCTCGGTGATCAGGTCGCCCAGCACGGGGCGCACCACCTCGAACACGCGGGCGGGGCTGTACTGTTCGCGGGCCATATCGAAGTTCAGCAGGTCTTCCTCGTCCTCGGTGGGCGTGGTGGCGGTGGCGTAGCCCAGCTTCACGTCTTCGGCGGCGGTAAAGTCCAGATCGAAGGCTTTTTGCAGGGCCGTCGTAAAGTCGTCGGCAGACACGTTGATGTTGCGGGCCATCAGCACGCGGTCACCGCGCACCAGATTGATCACGCTGCTGCTCGCGCCGATTTCCATGACCAAGGCCACCTCTCCGGCTTCCGTGTAGTTGGTGCCGGTCAGGGTGCTTTTGGTCAGGTGTTCGCCCAGCAGGTTGCCGCGCAGGGCACGCAGGGTGGCAAAACTCTTCAGGTCAATCACGGTGGGTTCTAGCCCGGCCAGCCGCAACACTTCCACCTGCCGCGCAATGGCTTCGGTGGGCGCGGCGGCAATCACGACCTCCATCTGTCCGTCGGGCGGAATGGTGCTGATGTCGTCCAGAACGTCGAAATCAAGGCTGACCTCGTCGATGGGGTACGGAATGTAGCGTTCCGCCTCCCACTTGATGGCCTCCTGAAGGTCTTTGCGTTCCATGCGCGGCACCATGATGTTGCGCGTGACCGCCGACTGGTTGGGCACGGCGGTCACGGCGTATTTGGTGGTAATCCGGTGTTGGGCCAGCAGGTTCTTGAGTTCGGTGGCCACGGCCTGAGGCTCGACCACCATCCCGTCGCGCATGCTGCCGATGGGCGTAGGCACCATGACGGCATGCAGCAGGGAAGGGGGAGAGCCGGGACGCAGCGCGACAACCTTGATGGCGCTCGTGCCAATTTCCACACCGATTGCAGATGGGCGCGGATTAAGTAGGCGGTTCAAGAAGCTCGACATTCTCCCTCCAGAGTCAGACAGATTTTAGCATTCACTCATCTGGCACGGTCTGCGACCAGAGGAAGATGAGAGGTGAGGGTGCGGGCCGAGGTCTGGGAGCGACATGAACAGTTCATGCAATCACTCGCCGACTTACTTAACTCTGACAGGTGAGAGCTATTCCACAGCCGTCTAGCACGCATACCATACCCCAGATATGCAGGCAGTCCAGTACGTTTCCAGTCGCTGCTGTACGCGGTGCTTCACCCCCAAACTGTGAAGGGACGCGGGCGTTGCAGCCATGAAGAAATCGGCCCGTTGGCTTGAGTGGCCCCCCATTGCTGTCAAATCAGCAACGTTTTTGTGAACAAAATGGCATTCTGATCTTAATATTCAGCGGTACTGGAAGCTCAACCGTTTGCCTTCATAATGATCCGCGTTTCTGACATGGGCTTAGGGGTCTGATGTAATCATCTCCTCATGAAGAGTGGTCAATCTCAAACTTACCGACCCTCATTCAGAAGATTAAGATTCTCGGTGAACACTTTGATGCTCCCCTCTGCCGAAACGGTCACGGTAGTGCTCCCCACTTGTCCCACCCGGCCTGCCCCGTGCCCCACACTGTTCAGAATCCGGCCTGTGCCATCGCCGCGCTCCAAGCGTCCGTTGGCAAGGCGGTAGGTTCCGGTGGGGGTCACGCTCGTGGGCACAGCGGCGCTGCGTGCGCCTGTAGGCAGCGCCACCAGAAACGGCGCGGCGTTGACTTCGGTCACCACGTCGTCGGTCACGCGCCGCAGGTTTCCGGCCAGCAGCACATAATCTGCGCCGTCGCCCCCGGTGATGGCTGCCAAGGGTGCGCCCACCACGCCCGCCGCCACCGCACCCTCATAGGTCACGGCGCTGCCGTCTTCCCGGTAGGCCCGCGTGCTGCTGAGGGCCACCACCCGGCCCACCGCCACGCTGCGGGCGGCCCGGTCTAGCGTGACCACCACGCCCGCACCCGGTACGGCAGCCCACGCTTCGCCCTTGTTCCACGCCACATCTACAGCGGTGGGTAGGCTGGGGCACACCACCCGGAACCCCGGCGCACGTGCCACACACGCCCGCCCACCTGCCACCCAAGTTACGCCGTCGGCACTGAACGCCGCCCGGAACGCCGCGTCTCCAGTAGGGGGAGAGTAGGCCGGAGCGCAGGCCGAGAGCAGCAGGGCAAGGATGGGCAAGAGGCGGGGCATGGTGTATTTCAGCCTATGGGGAGGTGGGGTGGGTGAGGATTAGGGGATGGGGAGGTGAGAGGGCAGGTGTAAAGGGGCTGGGATGAGGGCAAACTTCAAGGGCTGGAGTCTGGTTAGCCTCCTCACCCTTGAGGGGGGAGGTTGGGACTCGCAGAGCTGCGCTAGCAGAGGGGGTGAGTGAGCGCCAGCGATTACCCTTGACTTAGATCCTCAGCCCCTCTCCTCAGCGCCCCGCCAGCAGCGCCCCCACCACCGTATCCAGCCCCACCCCTTCCGCTGCCCGCCGCTCCAGCGTCCAGCTGATGCCCCGGCTGGCCTTCACCAAAATTACGTCGCCGTCTTTGGTATCGGCGGTCAGCGCGGCCAAGAGTTCGGGCACCGTGCGGTAGGCCCGCTCGCCCAGTTCGGTGGCGAATGCGCCCACGCCGTAGGTCACGTCGGCTTTGGCCCGCGCATGCTCCCCGACTTCGGCGTGCAGGGCGCGTTCAGTGTCGCCCAGTTCCAGCATTCGCCCCAACACACTCACGCGGCGGCCCGGAAAGCCGCTGAGGGCGTCCAGCGCGGCGGTTACGGCAATGGGGGAGGCGTTGTAGGCGTCGTCTATGACCGTGTAGCGGCCCGGATGCACCCGGTAGCGCCCGCCCGGAACCTGCACGGCGGCCATGCGCCCAGCGGCCTCATTCAGCGCAATGCCTGCCCCCTGCGCCAGCGCTAGCCCCAGCACGGCGGCTTCGGCCTGCACGGTGGCGGCGTGCGGCAGGCTCACGGCTTGGCCCGCATAGGTGAAGCTCGCACCTTCCGCAGTCACCTCTAACTCTTGTCCAGCCAGAGTCGCGCCCCCGAATCCGTAAGTATCTACACCCGGAAAGTAGGCGGCGGCCTGTGCGCCCACGAAAGAGCGAATCGGCTGGCCTGCCACATCGCGCAAAATGTGCCCTTTCTCGAACGCCACGTTGTCTACCGTTCCCAGCGCCTCCAGATGTGTGGCCCCGATGGTGGTAATCACGCCCACATCGGGCCGCACGAGGTCGACGAGTTCGGCCATTTCGCCCACGCGGTCTATGCCCATTTCCACCACCAGCGGCCTAAAGCTGGCCCCACACTCGATCAGAAAACAGGCGATGGCGGGCGGCGTATTGAACACGGGCATAAACTGGGCGTCCAGCGCGGCGGCCACGTAACTTTTGGCGGTGGTTTTGCCCGCGCTGCCCGTGATGCCCACCACCAACGCATTTTTGGCCCGCTCGTGCCGCGCCCACGCAAACAGCGCCTCCTGTGCGTCGGGCACGCGCACGGCCCGCTCCACGTCCAAATCGGTCAGCACGAAGGGTGCGCCCGCCGCCAGCGCCGCCTCTACAAAGCGGTTGCCGTGCATTTTTTCGCCGGGTAACGCCACGAACGCCACCTCCGGCGAGGCTTGGCGGGAATCCCAAGTCAGGCGCAGGGCGGGCCGCGCCAGCGAATGAACGGCGGCGGCAAAGGGGAGGGCAGCGTGCGGATCGAGCATAGGGAGAAGGTAGCAGAGGGAAAAGGGAGGCGAGCCGAAAGGGCGTAGAGCGGGGAGGGCGGCCAAACCTGCGGAAAACCATCCGGCAAGCGCGACTGCTTCAGCCTGCTTTCGGTCAGGAGTTGCCGAGAAAAGTGCGGGGCCAGAGTTGTGATACGGGATGGCTTTGATTCCCGAACATCCGCAAAAGCACCGATAGGGTCGTCCATCGCCGCCATCCCGTCGTTTCTTCTACTCGCTTCGCTGGAAATTCGTCTTCGACTCATTTTAAGCTCGTATGACACTCCAGCCCCGCAGTCTCCGCATCAATTCCGTCAGATCAGCCCTGCCCCGCTAGCCCCGCTCATTCGATGGTCACCAAGTAGTCATACAAATCCGGCCCGCCCGCGTGGGCTTCCAGTTCGGCCATCGGGAATTCTTTTTCTATGCGGCCCGATAAAGCTTCCAAATCTTCCAAGGTTTTTTGGGGGCCGCCAAACACCGTGATCACTTCTTGGCCGCTGTAGCCCCGGTTCAGCATTTCCAGCACGCTGTCTTCGGGGCTGCCGCCTGCCTGCACCAATTCGTCGTCTTGCAGCCCAATAATGTCGCCCTCGGCAATCGCCAATGTGCGGCCATCTTTGGTGGTGATGTTGGTGGTTCGGCTGGCCCGCGTGACTTCAAACGTCGTGACTTTCGCGGCGCTTTCGGTCATCTCAGCTTTCAGGCTTTCGGCGTCGGCGTCGGCGTTAAACGCCAGTGCTGCGCCCACGCCCTGCCCCAGCGTGCGCGTCGGCACCACCACGGCGCGGCCTTCCATCAGTTCCATCGCTTTTTCGGCGGCCATCAGCACGTTTTTGTTGTTGGGCAAAATCAGCACTTTCTTGGCGCTCACGCTGCGAACCGCGTCCACGATGTCTTGCACGCTGGGGTTGGCCGTCTGCCCGCCCGACACGATGCGTGCGCCGAGGCTGCGGAACAGTTTGACCAAACCGTAGCCACTGGCCACCGCCACGAGGCCCGACTCCGGCACTTCTTCTTCGGCGCGGGCGGCGGCTCCGGCCATGCCCAAGATTTCGGTGTGCTGCTCGGACATGTCTTCCACTTTGGTTTTCAGCATGCGCCCGTAGCGGCCCACCATCGCCAGCAGCGCGTCAGGTTCGTTGGTATGAATGTGGCCCTTCACGTAGCCTTCCGCGCCCACCACCAGCAGGCTGTCGCCAAACGGCGTCACCAGTTCTCGGATTTCTTCAATGGGCTTGGTGGCCTCACTCATCAGAAACTCGGTGCAGTAGCCGAACTCCTCGTTGTCGAACTGCTGCTGGGCGTAGCTGGTCACGTCGGGGGCTTCGGGGAGGGCCTCGCCGCGTAGGGCCGCCAACATGCCCTGCACCAAATACAAGTAGCCCTGACCGCCCGAATCGATGACGCCTGCCTGCTTCAGCGCGGGCAACATTTCGGGGGTCTGATCCAGCAGCTTCTGGCCGCCGAACAGCGATTCTTCCAGCACCTTGTCGATGGTGGCGGCCTTATCCTTCACGGTGGCGGCTCCATCGGCCACACCCCGCGCCACCGTCAAAATCGTGCCTTCCACGGGCTTCATCACGGCCCCGTATCCGGCTTTTTGGGCAGCGGCGAAGGCGGCGATCAGCGTGGTCGCGTCCACCGTTTTCTGGTCTTTCAGCGTTTCGGCAAAGCCTTTCAGAAGCTGAGACAGGATCACGCCGCTGTTGCCGCGAGCGCCCAAGAGTGCGCCGTAGCTGATGGCGCGGGCCACACTGGGCATCAAGTTTTCGTCGCAGGTATCGAGTTCGCGGCGCACCGATTGCATGGTCAGGTGCATGTTGGTGCCGGTGTCGCCGTCGGGCACGGGGTACACGTTCAGGGCGTTCACCTGTTCGCGGTACACGCCCAGCCAGTCGGTGGCGGTTCTCAGCATGTGCGCCAAATCTGCCGGAGAAAGCGTCAACATCTCTTTATTCATAGGCTTATGCACGTTGAACCCCCACGGCATGAACGCGGGTGGCTTTCAGTTCTATGCCTGCTTGCCCGCGCACAGTGTGTACCACGCGGTCAACGATATTGCGGGCCACGGTGGGAATGCTGACGCCGTAGGCCGCCACGATATACAGGTCGGCGGTGAGGCCACCCTGCGCGTCTTTGGAGATCACCACGCCGTCGCTGACGTTGGCGCGGCCCAGCACACGGGACAGCCCTTCTTTGAGATTCGCAGGGGCCATGCCCACCACGCCCGGAATTTCGTGGGCCGTCAGGCCGATAAGCGAGGCGAGGGCCGCCTCGGTAATATGGATGGAGCCAGTCACAGTACCCGGCAGTATACAGGCCGGGCAGATTGGGGCGGGGGGGCGGTTTAATGGGGGTACTAGGGTGCGCCGTCTAAGGGTCGAGGGTCTAAGGGGCTAGAAACAGCAAGTGCAGCCACCAAAAACCGTGGACTGCAAGCCGCTTTCGCCTACAGTCCACGTTCCTTGTCACCGCCTTACGTCACTGGATCAAGTTCGCCTTTCAGCAGCAGTTGCACGCGTTGGCCCAAGCGTTTGTACAGCGGCGGCGCGTAGTGGGCGCGGAAATCCTTGGTGGCTTCCTCGCTGCCGATGTCGTGGCCTTCTTGGGTGGTCAGAAAGTAACGGTGATCCATGATCCACAGGTACAGATCGGCTTCGGTGCGGCCCGGAAAGCGCTTCATCACGTCGTGCTTGTCGATGTTCTCTAGGATTCGGCAATACAGGCGCTTGTACCAGCTTTCCACGGCCTCTTCCCAAGTCACGGGCGGCAGGCCTTCGCGTCCGGGCTTGCGGTCTAGGAAATACTGCCGGGTGCGGATGTGCTCCAGCAGGCGGTCGTAGCGACCCGGCGTGGTAAAGAGAATTCCGCTGTGGTTGGGCACGAGCCGGTCAAGGTTGGTTTCACGCAAAAAGTGCGCGTATTCGCCCTTGATGATCAAATCCTTGAGGGTGTCGTGCTCTTCGGGCGGCACGGTCACGTTCAATTCGATCACGTTGGCGTCTATGTATTTCTGACCCTGCCGACGCGCCACGCTGACGCGGTGGTTGCCGTCTTTGACAAAGTAGAGGTCGCCCACTTTGTAGACCTGTATGGGTGGCAATTCCTTGCCTTCCAGTTGGGCACTCCGGACGCCGATCCAGCGTTCGTCGAGGTGTTTTTCTTTGGGCAAATAGTGACGGTCAAATTCGCGGTACCGGTCAACAGAACCGGTGATCTGATCGACGGGAATAGCTTGCAAGCCCAACTGGTGCTCACCTTGAGGGCCGAGATGTTTCATCCAGTCGAAGGGCAAGAGTTCATTGGGTTCACGGCGCAAGATGCCCAGCAGGTCGCGCACATCGGCGAGTAAGCGGGCACGTTCGACTTCATGTCTGGCCTGATTGTTGGCGTGCATGGTGGTGTACTCCTCGCAGCTCTTACCTGAGTGGGCGGAACTGCTAAGACCAAGGGCAACGCTTCTCCGGGGAACAAGAAATCGGCCCCGGACTTGAGACCAGTATACGTGCCCTGCCCTTACCCCATCCTGACAAGTCTGGTCAGGTGCCGGTCTGCTGCCGCGCCCAGCCGCTCCTGCGCCCCAGTCCTGATCTATCGGAAGCCTTAACACTGACCCCGCCCACCCAGAATTGAGGGTTCGCCTCTAGCTGAGAGCGTGTGGGCGGCGTTGAATACCCCCCATGTTAGGCAGATTTTTTAAGAAGCCGGAGAACGATATGGGAGGCCGCGTGCCGCCCGGTCAGACCCTCACCACGCGCTTTCCGGTGCTGACCTATGGCCCGGCCCAGCGCTACGCCGCGCAGGATGTGGTGATCCGTATTACCGGGCTGGCCGAGGAACAAACGCTGACGTGGGCCGAGCTGATGGCGCTGCCGCAAACCACCCTGACCTACGATATTCATTGCGTAACTCACTGGAGCAAACTCGATACCACGTGGACGGGCGTGCGGGTCGTCGACCTGATGGAACACCTGAAGCTGAAGCCGGGGGCCACCCACGTCATGCAGCACAGCGTCGGCGGGTACACCACCAACCTCAGCCTCGAAGATTTTACCCGCCCCGAAAACCTGCTGGCCTACGAATTTGACGGCGAACCGTTGGAAGCCGAACACGGTGGGCCGCTGCGAATGGTCGTGCCGCACCTGTACTTTTGGAAGAGTGCCAAGTGGCTGACGGGCCTAGAGTTTATGGCCGCCGATGAGCCCGGATTCTGGGAGCGCAACGGGTATCACATGCGCGGCGATCCGTTTAAAGATGAGCGGTACAGCGACTAAGAATTCCGATTGGAAGCCGTGCATTTTGGCTTTCAATCCGACTGGAAGGACTCGTAGAGCTGCAGCGCAGAGTAGGAACAAATACGGGCTACGTGGAATGGACGCGCGGCCAGTGGGGTGCTGGACGTGCGGTAATGAAGGGGAGTCCGTATGAGCGGGCTAGACCGCGCCCCCTACCTCGTCCCTGATGTGTTGCAGCCGGGGCTGACGCTGGTGCTGATCGGCACGGCCCCCAGCAAGATCAGTGCGCGGGCGCGGGCCTACTACGCCAACCCTCAAAACAAGTTCTGGAGCGTGCTGCACAGCGTGGGCCTCACGCCCCGGCAATTGTCGCCCCACGAGTACGCGTTGTTGCCCAGTTGGGGAATCGGCCTCACCGATGTGGCCAAACGGCATTCAGGCGTAGACGCCGCCCTGCCCGCCGAAGCGTGGGCACCCGAAGAACTGCGCCTGAAAATACGCACCCACGCGCCGCAACTGGTCGCCTTCACCAGCAAACGCGGCGCGTCCGAGGTGCTGGGCAAAGCCACCGGGCGCTTGCCTTACGGCGTGCAGCCCGACTTGCTGGAAGGGGCGGAAGTGTGGGTGCTGCCGTCTACGAGTCCACTGGGACACACCCATTTTGTGCTGGAGCCTTGGCAAGCGCTGGGAGAACGGGTAGGGGCGCTCAGAAGCTCCGGCTAATTGGTTCGGTTTTAGTTGTCCCGCCCTAGTTGGTTATTAGTGCTCGGCTTCTGAAGGCAATGCGGGCGGCAGCACCAGCACGCTCAGCGCCAGCCCGCCCAATCCGGCCATGACGGCCACGCCCAGCCAGAGTTCCAGACTCAGGTTGCTGAGGCCCAGCCAGACATTCAGGGCCAGATACGGTGCCCAGACCAGCAGCGGCAGCAGGAAGGCGAACACGCGGAAAGCAGCAGGACGGCGCGGCGAGGGATCGAGCCACAGCAGCAGCGTATCCAAGACCAATCCGCACGCCAGCATCAGCAGCGGCTCGCGCCACGTTCCCGGCACCAACATCAGCGTCATCAGCAGGGTATTCAGGCCGTACATGACGGTGATGGCCCCGAATGGTAACCGAAAACGCCGCAGGAGCAGCAGCACGGGGGCCGCCAGAATCAGCGCGGTCAGCAAGGTGCCGCCCAACTCGGCCCGCAGTTGCACGTAGCCGATGCCCTGCGGCGCACGCAACAATCCCCACAAGTACATCTGCATAAACGACGTGAAACAGAGAATGGCGGTGGCTGCCATCAACGCGGGCCACACGACTCCGGCGGGTGCGCGGCGCGGCGTCGGCATCCGCCACGAGGCGTTCAGCGGGGCACTTAGGATCAGCACCGAACCCGCGAACAGCAGGAGGTGCGTGGGCGACAGCAGGGCTTCTATGCCTACCTCTATGCCAAAAACGGTGTGCCAGAGCAAATCGCCCAGACCGCCCAGTGCGAAGACGGGTACGCCCAACGCGGCGGGCCAGTAGCCGTCGGGAAAGGCCGCCACGCCGCGCCGCCCAGCCTTCAGGCCCTGCCAAGTCAGCCACAGCGTCCAGCCTGCCACCGCCGCAAAGCCGCTATAAAACAGCGCGTGCCAAGGCGTAAAGAAGGTTTCTAGGCTCTCGCCCAAGTTGTTGTGCGCCCACCCGTCTACAAAAATACCTACCATCAGCCACCAGCCGAGGCCTACCGTGACCAAGTTTTGGGTAGAGGTAGCCCGGTCTGTGGCAGCGGCGGGCGCGGCAGCGGGATGGAGGGTGGTCATGCCCCAAGTTTAAGCCTGTGTCAGGCGGTGTGTACCAATTGCTAGAGGCTCAATTCCCGGTGTACTGAATGCGCCACACCTTACCCGCGCCGTCGTCGGTCAGCAGCATGGCTCCGTCGGCGGCCACCACGAGGTCTACAGGCCGCCCCAGCACTCTCTGACCCGACAGGAATCCGGTCAGGAAATCCGTGGTTTTGCCCGTTTTGGGGTCAATCATAATTACTTTGTAGCCGCTTTTTTGCGAGCGGTTCCAACTGCCGTGCAGGGCAGAAAACATCATGCCCCGGTAGGCGGTGGGAAAGGTGTTTCCGGTGTAAAAAGCCAGTCCCAGCGGGGCTGAATGCGCGGTGGTCAGGGCAAAGGCGGGCGTGGCGTTGGCACAAGTACTGGCATTTTTGCGGCCAAAATCCCTGTCCCAGACTTGGGCTTTGCCTGCTTGCGTGGTGAAGCAGTACGGCCAGCCGTAAAATCCGCCCGCCTGCACGCGGTAAAACCCCTCAGGCGGAATATCGTCGCCCAGTTGGTCACGCCCGTTGTTGGTGGCGTACAACGTGCCGCCGTTCCACTCCAAGCCCACCGCGTTTCGGAGGCCCGACGCGAAGAGTTTGCCGTTTTTGCCCTCGGCGTCGTAGACCCAGATGGCGGCGCGGCGGGGGTCATTTTCCTCGCAGACATTGCAGGTGCTGCCCACCGACACGTACATTTTGCCGTCTGGCCCAAATTCTACGGTGCGGGTGGAATGGCCGCCGCCGCCCGGCAAATCCACCACTTTTTGCGCCGCGCCGCTGGCCTTCACGTCGCCCGGCATGTACTTGAAGCGCACCACGCCGTCGGTGTTGGCGACGTACAAAAACCCGCCGTGAAAGGCCAATCCGTGCGGGCGGTTCAGGCCCGATGCGAACACGGTTTTGCCGTCCGCCTTGCCGTCACGGTTGGCATCGGCCAGCACGGTCACGGTGCCCGCCCCCTGATCCGAGACGAACACGTCTCCGCCCGGCGCGACGGCCATAAACCGGGGCTGTTTGAACCCTTCGGCAAAGAGGTTGACGCGGAAACCGTCCGGCACAGTAAACGGCGATGGGGAAGGGGTTTGGGCACAGGCAGAAGCTGACAGCGCGAGTGCGCCGGAAAGCAGGAGGGGGCGAAGCATATAGGGGCAGTAGAGCAAAGCCGGGTGAGAAAGGAGCGGGGGAGAGGTAAACGGGGATTGACGGAGGGGAGGGCTTAGAGCATTTGTCAAAAGAGTTGTTTATGTTGCCCGAACGAAGTGAGTGAATTTCAGTGAGGGTTTGGCAGAATGGAAGCGTCAGGAGTCTTTTTTCTGACGCTGTAATTCGGACAAATCCTCTAGGTCAAGTCACGCGGACGGTAGGTCACGGCTTCGGCCAAGTGCGATTCGCGGATGTCGCCGCCGCCCGCCAAGTCGGCCACCGTGCGGGCTACCCGCAAGATTCGGTCAAAGCCGCGCCCGGTCAGGCCCAGTTGCCGCGCCGCTGCCCGCAGAAAGGCGTCTGGGCCAGCATTCAACGGCGCGTGCTTGCGAAGGTGTTGGCCCGCAAGGTCGGTATTTCGCCCGCCCTGCCGCTCCAGCATCAGGTCGCGGGCGGCAGTAATTCGGGCGCGAACCGGGGCGCTGCCTTCCGGCTCCGGCGCACGCGTCAGCTCATCCAGAGTCAAGCGGGGAACCCTGACCACAAGGTCAATTCGGTCTAGCAAAGGCCCGCTGAGGCGTGCGGCGTAGCGGGTGCGCTGAAGGGGGGTGCAGGTGCAGGTTTTTTCGAGGTCGCCAAAATGCCCGCAGGGGCACGGATTCATGGCGGCCAGCAACTGAAACCGGGCTGGATATTCCACGCTGGCCCGCGCCCGGCTGATGGTGACGGTGCCGTCTTCCAGCGGTTGCCGCAACGTTTCCAGTGCCTTACGGCTAAATTCAGGAAATTCGTCTAAAAATAAAACGCCCCGATGGGCCAGCGACACTTCCCCCGGACGCGGCACGCTGCCCCCGCCGATCAATCCGGCGTCGGACACGGTGTGGTGCGGCGTGCGGTACGGAGCCGCCAAAGTGAGTGTGCCCCGCGCCGTCAGCAGGCCCGCCGCCGAATGGATGCGCGTGACTTCCAGCGCCTCGGCCCGTGTGAGCGGTGGCAGCAAGCCCGGAGCGCGGCGGGCCAGCATGGTTTTGCCGCTGCCCGGAGAGCCGATCATCAGGAGGTTGTGGCCGCCTGCCAGTGCGATTTCCAGGGCGCGGCGGGCCGAGCTTTGGCCCTTCAGGTCGGCCAGATCGGGGTGCAGGTCGCTGGGAGCGTCGGGCAGGGGCGGGTCGGTGGCGCTCAGCAGGGCTTGCCCGCTCAGGTGGCGCACGGCTTCCAGTAAATTGGCGGCCCCGAACACGGTCACGCCGTCGATCAGGGCGGCTTCGCGGGCGTTTCCAGCGGGCAGCAGGGCAGGTAGGCCGAGGCTAGAGGCCAACAAGGCTAGATTCACCGCCCCCGCGATAGGCCGCAAGGTGCCGTCCAGTGCTAGTTCGCCCGCTACCAGCGTGCCTTCCAGCGCCGACGCGGGCAAGAGTTCCTGCGCCGCCAACAGCCCCAAAGCGATGGGCAAGTCGTACAGCGGGCCTTCTTTTCGCAGATCGGCAGGGGCCAGATTGACCGTAATTCGCGCCGCTGGAAAGGGCAGCCCCGCATTCCGAATCGCCGCCCGCACCCGTTCCCGTGCCTCGCTCACCGATTGATCGGGCAGGCCCACCACATTGAAGGCGGGCAGGCCGGGGCTGACATCCACTTCCACTTCGACTGGCACCGCGTCCACACCGATCAGGGCCACACTCCGCGCCCGCGCCAGCATCAGCCGCGCCTAGAGAGGGGGGCGGCAAGCAGAACACGGTGCAGGAATGTCACACCCGTCAGTTTAGAGTCGAAATGAGAAAAAGATTACACGCTGTATATGGGGCCGTTTGGGGGTGTCCTGAGCTTGAGTAAGTTCTAGCTGCCTTGCTTCTGGCCCGACGCGCGGATGTACCAGTGGGCCACCGCCCGCATCACCGCTTTATCTTCAGCGTCCTTCACGGTCACATTGACGGTTAATCGGGCCTTCCCGTGTTCGGCGAACTCGGCGTAGGCGGCGGGTAAGGTGGCCGGATCAATTTGGCCCTGCGCCGTAATGTCGCCCCGAGCGCGGGCTACGTAATGCGTTTCCAGCTTTTCTATCAGGGGCACCGCCTGAGCGAGTTGCGCGGCGAAGGCTCCGGCAAAGGCGGCCCCGCTCACGGCTTCGGCCAGCAAAAATTGCGCCCCAGCATGAATGGTGCCCAAGTGGTTGCGAAACGGCGCGGTATCGGCGCACGCCCCCTCGGCCCAGCCCACACCCGCATCGGTGATCTGCACGCCCACCGTCGCATTCATAGGAATGGCGTGCAGTGCAGCTTTTACGGCCTTCACGGCAAAACCGGGCAGGGCAGGACGGGTGGCGGCAGGGTCAGGAGCAAGGTCAGGCTGGGTCATGGGGGAACCTCCGGGGGAGAAGTGGGGACAAGCTGACAATTTTGAACTGAGTATAACGGTAGATCGTGGGAACAGCCCAAACCACGATCCACACTCCCTCTCAGGTATACGGGTCTTCCAAATACCGCTGCAGCACCGCCAGTGGCGCATACGTTCCGGCGTGTAGTTCGGCTTCTACGGCCCGCGCCTGTGCCCACGTCACTTCTGCTAGTTCGGGTGTCACCAGCCCCGCCGCTACCGCTTCCTCCAAGTCCTCGGCATCGATGATGTTCGTGTGGGCTACACCCCAGCCGCCCCCTTGGGGTTCCGCGATCACGTCCAGATACAGGTCGTCGTGCCAAGGCAGGCCGTCTTCGCCCACGCCCTCGCCCGTGTGGATGTCGGCGTAAAACTGCACGGGCCGCCCTGTTTCGTCCAGTTGCACCGTCAGGGCGCTGCCCATCACGCCTTCTCCCGTTCCGGTGGGGTGGGCACGCACCCAACGAAAGCCGTTATCGAGGACACGCACGATGCCCTCCCCGGCGGGGCGCGGCACATCCAGCGGCCTGATGACCGTGTGGGCCGTGAAGTCCAGAATCACGTACCCCGGAATGACGGTCTGGGTCTGCGTGTGGGCGGTCACCCGTGCCCAAGGGCGGAGGTCAAAAATCTTGCGTTTCATGCCGCTGAGCCTATTCCCTTACCATGCAGGTGTGAATGGACGAACCCGGAGCCTGCGCCTGTGGCTGAGTTTGCTGGGCATGCTGGCCTTGCTGGGCGGCTTGAGTGTCTGGGGCAGCGTGCAGCAATCGCGTGCAGCACAGCAGCAAATTCAGCAGAGTGGAGAAACGCCGCGTCAGGGTGATGCCGAACGTTGACAGCAGTCGGCCCCGGTGCAGTTTCAGAAACTCGGTGCAGATTTAGAAATATGTGCGGCAAGTGGGCAGCGCCGCTGATATTCTGGGCCAAGACGAGGGCGATACTCCCGGCCCCGGCCTCACCGGCCTTGCGAGCGCATTTAGGCGGAGATGAAGTCCCCTTTGGATGACGCGAAGTCTGGTACTGGTCGGTGAAGCTTAGACCATTCCTCTCCTGCGTGCCCTCACAGCTCCAAGCTGCGGGGGGTCAGGCCAGCGGGCAGCAGCCACAAGCGAACCTCAATCGGGCAGTCCTTGTCAGCCTGAAACAACCCCAACGAGATCGTCCGGTCAGCCCGCAACCAGTGCACTTGCCCCGTGGAGTCTGCCCCGGCCTGATCGGGTGCGCCGAGGACTTGCACCGCCTCGGCCAGCAGGGTCTGCATCACCGCGCTCGCCTCCTGCCAGCGTTGGTCAATCACCGCGTCAGGGTCTTCCAGCTCCTCTTCGGTGTAGTCGCCGCGTCCATCAAGTAACTCCTGAAAGTCTTCGGACTCGTGAAGCGTCACGGCCAGATAGAGCGTGCCGTCGGGCGCGTCGCTGGGCCGGAGGTGGGTGCCGTCAGGCAGCGTGACACCGTTTTGGGGCAGCGCCTCCCAAGTCAGGGGGAGGGCGGGAAGTGCAGGCCACAGGGCCGCGCGATCCGTTGGAGCGGGGGTCATTCTCCACAGCCTAAGGCATGTCGCGCAGAGGCCCAGCAGATAAGCTGAACCCGTTAGCCCACACGCCCAAGAGCTGAGCCGCCTGTGGGGTGGCCTACTCCTGCAATGTCCTGAGCGCCTCCAACATCAAGTCGCCTTCGGTGGCCTGCACGCGGGCTTTCAGGCTCTCCAGCGTGTCTCCGGGCAGCACGGGCACCCGCGACTGGGCCAGAATCGGCCCCTCGTCTATGCCCTGCGTGACCAGATGCACCGTCGCGCCGCTTTCCGTGTCGCCCGCCGCCAGAACCGCCTCATGCACCCGGTCTCCGTACATGCCGCGCCCACCGTGCCGGGGCAAGAGGCTGGGATGCACGTTGACCACGCGCCCCGCAAACTGCCCCAGCACACGCGGCCCCAACTCGCGCATATAGCCGCTCAGCACCAGCGTATCGGCCCCCGATTCCAGCAAAAAGTCCAGAATGGCGGCGTCCAGCGCGTCGGCGTCGGGCGTGCGGGCCGAGCTGAGATGCGCCCACTTCAGGCCCGATTCTTGCGCCCACAGCAGCGCCGGAGAACGGCTGTTGTTGGAGGCCAGCGCCACCGGAACGCCGTTCAGCGCACCGGAAGCGCAAGCCGAAGCGATGTGGCGGGCGGCGCTTCCTCCGTGCGAAGCGAGGAAAGCCAACTTCATAGGTGCTGCACGCCGTCAGTGGAGTGTAGATCGTAGATCGTGGTTTGGGCTGCTTCCACGATCCACGTTCCACGTTCGGTCAGTCTCACTGCTCTCAAGTTCACTGCTCCGACTCGCCCACCTGCCCCAACTCCTGAAGCAGATAAGCCCCCGTCAGAATCCCGTTGTGGTAATCCTCCAGCGCGAAGCTTTCGTTGGGCGAGTGGGGCGCGTCTTCGTTCAGGCCGAAGTCGACGAGCAGTACGGGCGCACCCAGAATAGAGCGGAAGTCGGCCACGATGGGAATGCTGCCCCCGGTACGGGCAAAGGCGGCGTCGCGGTTGTAGACCCGCTTCAGGGCGCGGCCCGCCGCCTGCACGAACGGGGAATCGGCGTCCACTTTAATCGGCTGGCCGCCGTGCAGCGACTTCACTTCTACCTTCACGCCTGCGGGGGCGATGGTGGGCACGTAATCGGTGATGAGCTGCGTAATCCGCTCCGGGTCTTGCCCCGGCACGAGGCGCATGCTCACTTTGGCTCCGGCTTTGGCGGCAATCACGGTTTTGCTGCCCTCGCCCTGATAACCGCCCCAGATGCCGTTCACGTCCAGCGTGGGCCGCGCCCAGAGGCGTTCCAGCACGCTGTATCCGGCCTCTCCGGGCAAGGCAGGCACATCTATGGACGCGGCAAACGCGGCGTCGTCCTGCGGCAGTTTGGCCCACATTTCGCGCTCGGCGGGCGTGATTTCTTCTACACCGTCATAAAAACCGGGGATGGTCACGCGGCCTTGGTCATCCTTCAGTTTGGCAATGATCTCGGCCAGCGCATTGATGGGGTTGGGGGCGGCCCCGCCGTAGCTGCCGCTGTGCAGGTCACGGTTTGCGCCCTGTACATGAATTTCCACGTAGCTCAGGCCGCGCAGGCCGTAGGTCACGGTGGGCACGTCGGGGGCAAAGCGGCTGCCGTCCGAAATCACGATCACATCGGCCTTCAGCGCCTCCACGTTGGCCCGCAGGTATGCCGCGAGGCTGGGGCTACCCACTTCTTCCTCACCTTCCAGCAAAAACTTGACGTTCACGGGCAACGCGCCCTGAGACAGCAGCAGTTCCACGCCGCGCACATGGGCGTAGGCCTGCCCCTTGTCGTCGGTGCTGCCGCGTGCATAAACCCGGCCATTCCGCACGGTGGGTTCGAAGGGCGGCGAGACCCATTCTTCCAGCGGCGCTTCGGGCTGTACGTCGTAATGGCCGTAGATCATCACGGTGGGTTTGCTGGCATCCACCTGCTTCTCGGCAAACACCACCGGATGTCCAGCCACTGTTTGCCCGCCCTTACCCGTGTGGGACGTAGCGTCCACGCGCACCGTAAAGCCCAACGTTTCCAGCTTGGCCCGCAAAAAGTCGGCGGCGCGGGCCATATCGGGCACGTGGCTGGGATCGGCGCTGACGCTGGGAATCCGCAGCAGCTCAAACAATTCGGCTTCGGCCCCGGCGCGGTCAAGGTGGGCCGACAGATCGGAAGAACCCGGCAGATGCTCAGAGGTGGTCATGCTCGGAATCATAGCGGCAACGGTGGCTGGGAGAGAGGCCATAGGCCGCTGCCACGCGGCTGATACCAAATTGCGATGATTTGCGAAAATCATCCGAGCGAAGCGAGTGGCAAAAAGTACGGGCTGGCGGCGATGGACGAACATCCGGTGCCTTTGCGGATGTTCGGGAATCAGAGCAAGTCCGTATGGGGCGTCTGGACTGGCCGAACAGTGCGCCGCCCCACTACCCTTCATTGGGTTTTCTGCTGCTCATCACGGTCAGCAATCTTGCTTCCGGTATACTCAGGGAAGGTATGGCAAATCAGTCTAAGCATCGTCCGGTCTACGTGATTTCTGTCGCGGCAGAGCTGGTGGATATGCATCCGCAGACGCTGCGGCTGTACGAGCGCAAAGGGCTGATTCGTCCGGGCCGCAGCACCGGTAAAACGCGCCTGTACAGCGAACGCGACATCGAGCATCTGCGCGAAATTCGCCGCCTGACACAGGAGCTTGGTGTGAATTTGGCGGGTGTGGAAGAAGTCATGCGCCTGCAACACGAACTTGACGATATGCAGGGCGAGTTCGAGGCCGAGATCGAGCGAATTGAGGGCGAGTTGCGCGAGCAGGTGCAGCAAAAAGCCTTGCCTGCCCCCGGCGAAAAACTAGATCCGCGTGACCGTCCGGTGTATGTGATTTCTATTGCCGCCGAACTGGTGGACATGCACCCGCAAACGCTGCGCCTGTACGAGCGCAAGCAACTGATCCGGCCCGGACGCAGCAGCGGCAAAACCCGGCTGTACAGCGAGCGCGATATAGACCATCTGCGCGAAATCCGCCGTCTGACGCAGGAACTCGGCGTAAATCTGGCGGGTGTAGAAGAAATTATGCGGCTCCGGCACGCGCTGGACGGCGCACGCACGCACCTAGAGGGCAACGTGCAAAAGCTGCAAAACGACATCACCGAACGCATGACCTTGTGGCGCGAGTTGCCTGCGCCGGAAGCAGAGGCGCATGAGCCAGCCGACGAGCAGAGACCCGCTCCAGCACTCAAAGGCGGCGATTGATGGCGGGAGTGGTGGACGGCGCGGCCCGCACGCCAAGTTCCGGCTTTCGGCTCTTCAAGTTCGCGGCGATCAGCGCGTGGATTCGCCGGGCCTTGCCTCTTGCCCGCGCCGATTCAGGCCGTGTCCCAAAACAGCGTGTCGGCGCGGGCGTGGCTGTCCTAGACCACCACAACATCCTGCTGATTCGCCGCGCCGACAACGGCCTGTGGGACATTCCGGGCGGGGCAGTAGAGTCGGGCGAAGTGGTGGAGGACGCCGCTCGACGCGAACTGCGCGAAGAAACGGGTGTGGAGGCTGCAACCCTTACACTGCGGGGCGTGTTCAGTGGGCCAACCTTCCAGCATACCTATCCCGATGGCAACGTCGTGGAATGGGTCACAGTCTTGTTTTCTGCCCAGTGGAACGGTCAGTCCCCGCGTGCAGACGATGACGCCGCACAGGTGGCGTGGTATCCGCTGGACGCCTTGCCCGCCGGTCTTTCCCCCGCTGCTGGGCGGTATCTGGCCCTGATTCAGACGCAAACTGGGCAAACCCAAACCGGGGCCGCGCATGCCTGACCTCTGGGTGGTGGGCGATATTCACGGTGCTTACGACAAAGTGCGGGCCATTTTGCTAAGGGCTGGCCTGATCGATTTCGACGGCGCGTGGACAGCAGGAGACACCCATCTGGTGTTTTTGGGCGACTACATGGATCGGGGGCCAGACGGCCTCGGCGTGGTGCGCTTTATTCGGAATCTGGAGATTCAGGCGCGGTTGGCGGGCGGGCAGGTCACGGCACTCCTCGGCAACCATGAAGTGATGTTCTTGGCGGCCCAGCGGTTCCGGCGCACCGACCCGGACGACCAATACGGCTTCAACGACTACTGGATCAGCAACGGCGGGCAGATGCGCGACGCCGCCCGGATGGAAGCGGGCGACCATGCGTGGCTCAGCGAGCGCCCCGCCTTGGCCCGCGCAGGGAACTGGCTTCTCATGCACGCCGACACGCGCATGTACACCCGCTTCGGCGGCACAATCGAGGAGATCAACGCGGCCATCAGCGCCCTGCTTCAAACCAACGAACCCGAAGCGTGGGGCAGTTTTGCCAATGCTTTCGCTGACCGCTTCGCCTTTTCTTTGAATGGCGGAGAAAAATCCGCGTGGCAACTCCTGCGAACCCTCGGCGGAGACCGGCTGGTGCATGGGCATACGCCGGTGTACATCCTGCTCGATGAAAACATGCACGGCCCCACCCTCGGCCCCGGCGCACCGATTCCCTACGCGGGGCGGCTGTGCGTGGCGATGGACAGCGGCATGGCCTACCGAGACGACGCCGGATTTATAGCGCGGCTGGACGGCACGGGCATTGCCGAAGTCGTGACTTTTCCCAGTGGCGCACCGCTGCACTGAGCGGGCCGATTGACCTCAATCCAGAGCCAAAAAAAGCCCCCGCGTGGAGTCTCTCCGGCGGGGGTGAAGGGTGAAGTGACGGGTTATCAGCATGCTTTGCGAGTCCGAACCGGGCCGAGCGTGCCGTAGCCGTGCGCGTGCAGAGCTTGAACCAAGTCGGCGGCGTTCTGGTGGGCGTCTACCGGACGGGCTTCCAGCGTGGCGTCTCCGAGGCGGGCCACAGGCCACACGCGCAGTTGCCAGCCAGCGAGGGCGGGAACGGTCAGGGTGCTGTCGGGCGTGGTGATTTCCAGCACGAATGCGCCGAACAGGGCCGAGTCGGGCCGGGCCACACGGGGAGCCACAGGGGCGCGGTTGAAGACGGGCATGGGGGCAGTGGCGGGGCGGGGAACGTGGTAAGTCATGGGTGAAACCTCCTGCCCATAGCTTGCGCTTTTGCGGCGTTACAGGACATCGGTAGCGTGCAGGACGTACTGATTCGGGCATCGGGTTTACCGATAGAGGCGGGACAAATAGGCCTAGAATAAGGAATGAGCCAACGCCGTCAGCAATCGCCGCCTGTCGATCTGGTTCCTGCACATACTCAACAGATCCAGCCGCAGCAAGCCCAACCCACACTGGCCCAATTGCGGGCGTTGTTGTTGGTCTCAGAGGCGGGCGGCTTTGGCGAGGCGGCAGCCGAAGCGGGCGTGTCTCAGTCCAGCCTGAGTGAAGCGGTGAGTAAGCTGGAGACGGCGGTGGGGAGGCCACTGCTGCGCCGCACACAGGGCGGAACCGTGCCCACTGCGGCGGGCCTGCGGGTGCTGGTGCATGCCCGCGCTGCCGTACAGGCCGCCGCCGATGTGCTGTTGGCCGCGCAGGATGAGGGCGCATTGTCGGGCCGCCTGCGGTTGTCGTCGTTCCGGTCTACAGCCACGCATCTGCTGCCGCCCGCGCTGTCGGCTTTCCGCTCTCTTTATCCCGGCGTCACGGTCATGCTGCTCGATAGCGAAGCGCACGGCGGCAGTGAATCGGCGGTGCGAGCGGGCCGAGTCGATCTGTCGGTGGTGGTGGGGCGGCAAGTGCCGGGGCTGCTGCTGACCCCCTTGGCCGAAGATGAATACCTGTACGTGGCCCCAGAATCGCGCGGCCTGCACCCGGTCTCGTGGGCCGACCTTGCCGCCGCACCCATGATTTTGCCGCCCCACCGAGACCCCTGTTTCGAGCGGGTGCGCGGTTATCTGGAGGCCCACGCCATTCCCCTCACCGACCTGATGGAAGTCGAGCAGGACAGCGTGACCCTGAGTATGGTGCGCTACGGCCTCGGCATTACCGTGATGCCCCGGCTGGCGCTATCGCCACTGCCGCCCGGATTGATCGCGCTTCCGCTGCCCGAACCGTTGGCGCGTCCGTTATCACTCGCGGTGTTGCCTCAGCGTGCGGGTTTGCCGTTGGTGCGGGCCTTCACGCGGGTGCTGCTCGACAGCGTGCAGGCGCAGGCCGCCCTGACTCCGAGTGTGCCGGAAGTGGTGGTAGGGGAGGGGAAGGGGAGTGGGCGGGTGCGGCACTGAGGGCGGGGGGTTTGCATTCAGCGTTGGAAGGTGAACCCCCCAGTCTGCTTCGCAGCCAGCCCCCTTAAAGGGGAGCGCAACAGCTTTTGTCCTCCCCTCTCCTGCGGAGCTTTTCAAGTCTAAGGGGGGGCGTTGCGGAGCAACGGGGGGGTTCACCTTCCACTTTGGGTTAAAGTTGCGTGCAAACCCCTCCGTCCCTTCGGGCCACCTCCCCTCAAGGGGAGGGATAAAAGCTGTTGTCCCCACCTCTCCTGCGGAGCTTTTCAAGTCTAAGGGGGAGCGTTGCGTCAGCAACGGGGGGGTTCACCCGCAATCTCAACTCGCCAGTTTGCTACACTCCCCCCATGAAGCGCGTGCCCTCCCTCTCCCTGTGTTGTCTGCCCTTGCGGTAAAGCAGGGCACGCTTGCCTGTCGCCGCGCCAAGTTGTCTGGCGCGGCGTTTTTCTATCTTCTCATTTGAATTGCCACCCCGGAGCGCCCATGACCCAGACACGACCTGACCCCGATATTTTCCTGTACGACACCATGCAGCGCCAGAAAGTGCGGTTCGTGCCCACCACACCGGGCCGCGTGGGCATGTACCTCTGCGGGCCGACGGTGTACAGCGACGCGCATTTGGGCCATGCCAAAAAAGAAGTCGCCTTTGACGTGATTCGCCGCGCCCTGATGCACTTTGGGTACAGCGTGCGCTACGTGACCAACATCACCGATGTGGGCCACCTGCAAAACGATTCCGACGACGGCGAGGACAAATTGCTGGCCCGCGCCCGCCTAGAGCAGTTGGAGCCGATGGAAGTGGCCGACAAGTATTTCTGGTCGTTTGTCAGCGATATGGACGCCCTGAATATCCTGAAACCCAGCATCAATCCCCGCGCCACCGGGCACATTACCGAGCAGATTGCGCTGATTGAGGAACTGATCTCACGCGGTCATGCCTACGCCTCCAACGGCAGTGTGTATTTCGATGTGCGGAGTTGGCCCGACTACGGCAAATTGTCGGGCCGCAAGCTGGACGATCAGGCCGAGGGAACGCGGGAAGAGGTGCGCGGTGAGAAGCGTGACCCGCGTGATTTCGCGCTCTGGAAGAAGGCCGAGGCGGGCCACATCATGCGCTGGGATTCGCCGTGGGGCGTAGGATTTCCCGGCTGGCACATCGAATGCAGCGCCATGAGCCTGAAGTACTTGGGCGAGGGTTTTGATATTCACGGCGGCGGCCTTGACCTGCAATTCCCGCACCACGAGGCCGAAATCGCGCAGTCGGAAGCGGCGGGGCACGCCTTCGCCCGCTACTGGATGCACAACAACATGCTGACCATCAACGGCGAAAAAATGAGCAAAAGCAAGGGCAACTTTACGACCCTCAAAGACTTGCTGATGCAGCACGACCCGATGGTTATTCGTTACCTGTTGGTGTCCAGCCACTACCGCTCCATCACCGAATTCAGCGACGGGGCCTTCGAGAGCGCCCGCAGTGGGTACCGCCGACTGAGTGAGGCCCTGCACGAGATAGAGCGCCACTTGCCTACCGCTCCCTCAGGAACCGACGCTGCTCTGGACGCCAAGATTGCCGCCCATCGCAAGGCATTCGAGGATGCCCTACGCGACGATTTCAATACGCCCAAAGCTATTGCCGCGCTGTTTGGTCTGACCACCGACATGAACGCCGCCATCAACGCTGGCCCGGTGGGCGCGGCCACGCTGGACGCCGCCCGCGAGGTATACCGCACGTTGGGCGGCGGCGTGCTGGGGCTGTTCTCTGGGTCATCCACTGGGCAAGCCGCGCAGGCCGATGAAGCCCCAGTCGTAGACGCCCTGATGGAACTGGTGTTGCAGGCCCGCCAGAACTACCGGCTGAACAAGCAATACGCGCAGGCCGACGAACTTCGCCAAACGCTGACCCGCGTAGGCGTAACCGTAGAGGACACCAAAGACGGCCCCCGCTGGCGCAAATAGCCCCGTGTCAAGGAGCGACTTGTACCGCAGAGCAGCGTGAATGAGAGTCCGGGTAAAGCCGCCCATGAGACTTCCTCACCTCTTTGTCAGAACCTTGTCAACTTGGCCCGCTAAGCTAAGGGCCGAGCGGTGACGCAGCGTCATTCGTTCTTCCCCCCGTGGGCACGCCACCCCCCCTTTAGGCGTGCCCGCTTTTTGGCTTGTGGTGGGGAAGAAGCGGGCCGACCCCCGACTATGTGAACCAAGTATCATCTTTCACTTCACCGCACGGCTGGTCAGTGGGCGTACACTTTCTCTATGCTTCCTCCGCTCGTCAGGCAGGTACTCGATAACTTCAACTTCGACGTGGATTCCGAGCGCACCCCGGAAGAAAACACCGACGAAGTGATCAAGAGTGCTTCCTTGTTGGCTGGCGCGATTGCCGTAGAGCCGATTCCCTTTGCCGACATGCTCCTCATTACGCCCTTGCAAGCCAAAATGGTACTGCACATCGGTAAAATCTACGGCTTCGACATTACCGCCGAACGCGCCCGCGAAATCGCGCAGGAACTCGGTGTCACGCTGGCTTACGGCATGGCGGCCCGTCAGGTCATGCGGGGACTGGCAAAACTGGCCTTGCCCGTCATCGGCGGTATCATTACCGCCCCTGCCGTGTACGGCTGGACGTTTGCGTTGGGGCGCGTAGCTCAGAATTACTTCGAGCGCAAGCGTCAGGGCCTCCCCTTTGCCCGGCCCGATCAGGTGAAGGTGGTGCAAGAAGCCAAGCAGCAAACCCGCCGCGCCCTGCCCAGCGCACAAGATTTCACCGATCTGGCTTCCGAGCTGCGCCGCCGTGCCGAAGAAAAAAGCAAAGGCAACGGCCCCAGCAGCATGAACTGAGGGCCAGACCCCCCCCAGTCTGTGTTGCAGCCAGCCGCCCTTAGAGGGGAGTACGACAGCTTTCGTCCCCACCTCTAAGCGGGGGGGGTTCACCTTCCACCGCAACAGCCCATAATCCCCCATGCCCAAACTCTGGAACGAAACCGACTGGGACGGCTCTTGGCTGGTCATTCCCGACCTACACGGCCACGCGGCCCGCTTAGATGCGGCCCTGAAATCGGCGCAACACTTCCGGGCGTCCAAATTGGTCTTTCTGGGCGACCTGATCGATGATTCCCCGCGTCGCCGACTGGCCCGCCGTGCGCCGCCCAGCCCCGGCACTGCCGACGATTCGCGTCTGGTGCTAGAAACCGTGCGCGGGTTGGTGGAATCGGGCCGCGCTGAAGTGGTGCTGGGCAACCATGAGGTGATGGCCGCCGCGAGTGTGCTGGACGATCACCGCCCGCTGATGAATTTGTGGTGGAAGGTGGGAGGTCGGGAAGCCGCCGCGTCGTATGGCTGGGATGGCCGGGGCGACCCGCCAGCGCTGATGGCTGATCTGCGCTGGTTGCGCGAGCATGCCCGGTTGTGGCTCAACATCGGGCCGCCGGGCGCGACACTCCTGCTCGCACACGCCACGCGGCCCACGCTCCAGCGGTATGCCAGCGGCCTGAATCGGGCCACCGACCTGCTGCCCAGCGACGGGGACGACGACGTGGTGTGGTTTCCACTGGGATTGGAGAGTGACAACGGCGCACGCCTGCGCTCCCTGCCCCTGCTGCTGCCCGGATTCATTGCCAGTTTGCACGGACACATGGAAACGCCGGAAGTCTGGACGCTGCTGGACAGCGAAGACAACCCGGCGTATCAGTTGGATTTGGCCCCAGCACGGCAAAAGCTGGCGCTGATGCTGGTGGATGAAGCCGGGGAGATGAAGCCGCATCTCACCCCGGTCAAGCACTGAGTTTTACTCTCTAGCCGACAAACACATTCTGGCCGTCAATTCGCACGGCAACGCGGTCTAGCGGGCGCACGGCGGGGCCTTTGACCACGTCTCCGGTGAGGGTAAACACCGAGCCGTGACAGGGGCAATTGAAGGCGGTGGCCGCGCCTGTACCCGCTGCCTGTACGCCGCAGCCGTTATGGGTGCAGCGGTCACTGAGCGCCAGCAGATGCACGTCGCCGCTGCTGGCCGCGCCCGCCTGAGCCGCAGGAATACGGGCCAGCAGCACGCCTTTGCCGCCCACCTGCACGAGTTGCGTGCTGCCCACTGCCGGAAACGCGCCTAAGGTGGAGGTGGCCGCCGGAGCAGCGGCAGCAGGCGTGGCAGCCGGGGCCGCTGCTGGAGTCGCTGCCGCTGGAGCAGGTGTGGCGGGGGCTGCAGCGGGCGCGGCGGTACTCATCATGGGCTGCATCATCGGGGCGCACCCGGTCAGCAGAACGGCTCCGCCCACCAATTTGACGGCGGTGCGGCGGTTCAGATCGGGCTGGGTGCTGTTGGTCTTGGTGTCGGTGGCAGCGGCGGCGGTCTGGTCTTCGGGCTGGGTGTGCTGGGTCATGGCGGTTCCTCCGGGGCAAGTTGGTGGGGCAATCGGGCGCGGCACAAAGCAGGAATCGGCAGAGGACAGGCAAAACAGGTGCGGCACCGTAGGCGAGGCCAACTGAAACACCCGGAGGCAGGGCTGTACGGTGAGAACTCCTCTACATTGAAAGACCTTCCTATACCGTACCCTCCAACGATGAGCTGCACAAGGGGGAATCTGACACCTTTCGTTCCCCCCTGCCACTTGCCTGTTACTTGGCTGTTACTTGGCTACCGCTTGACCGGGGAGCGGGCGGTGCGGCACACTGGCGGCAGCGTCGATCCGCAGAAGTAGCGGCACACGACCCCAAGAGCGAGCCTGTGGCGGTGAGAGTCAGGCGGGAAGTCGGGCCGTGAAGGGCAACGGGGAGCGCGGGCGAGAACTTGGCCCGACAATATTTCAGAGTGCCCCGGCAGCGTTTCGGGGAACTGGGGTGGAACCGCGCAGGGCTGCATAGGCCCACACTGCGCCCCCAGGCGAGCCAATCGCCGGGGCGTGTTCTTTTCGTTTTGCCCCGGCGGGCGGCCAAAAGGAGCAACCATGCCCGCAACGTCTATGGAAGAACTGGTCAGTTTGTGCAAACGCCGGGGCTTTATTTTTCAAGGCTCCGAGATTTACGGCGGCCTGCAAGGCTTCTACGATTACGGCCCGCTGGGTGTAGAGCTGAAGAACAACATTAAAGCCGCGTGGTGGCGGGCCAACGTCTACGAGCGCGATGATATGGAAGGCCTAGACGCCAGCATCATCATGCACCGCCAAGTCCTACGTCACAGCGGGCACGAAGCCACGTTCTCTGACCCCATGATCGATAACAAGAAGAACAACAAGCGCTACCGCCTCGATCATCTGGTGAAGGATCAGAAAGCCGATGTGATCGCCAAAGTCGCGGAACTGATCGGTGAAGACGTGGCAAACTTTCCGGCAGTGGTGGCGGCGCTGAACAAAAAGCCCGCCGAAGCCAGCGCTGCCCTAAAAACCGCTGGCGTGCGCGATCCCTTTTCCGGCGAAGTGGGCGACTGGACGGAACCCAAGCCCTTCAACATGATGTTCAAGACCACGATTGGCCCGGTGGCCGATGAGGAAAGCTACGGCTACCTGCGCCCCGAGACCGCGCAGGGCATCTTCGTCAACTTTAAGAACGTCGTGGACAGCACTTCTCGCCGCTTGCCGTTCGGCATCGCCCAAATCGGCAAGGCCTTTCGCAACGAGATCACGCCCCGCAACTTTATTTTCCGGGTGCGCGAACTGGAGCAGATGGAAATCGAGTTCTTCTGTACCCCCGGCACCGACGAAACGTGGCATCAGCACTGGCTGGAACAACGCCTGAGTTGGTGGGAAGCGCAGGGCATCCCGCGCAGCAAGATCGACATTCTGGACGTGCCCAAAGAGGATTTGGCCCACTACTCCAAGCGCACCTACGACCTGATGTACGACTACCCTACGCTGGGTTACGAGGAAATTGAGGGCATTGCCAACCGGGGTGACTACGATTTGGGCAGCCACACCAAGGCGCAGAATGAGCTGAACCTGACCGCCCGCGTGGAAGAGAACAATGACAGCATTGCCAAATTGACCATTCCGCATCCGGAAACCAATAAGCCCGTCGTGCCGTTTGTGATCGAGCCGTCTGCGGGTGTAGACCGGGCACTGTTGGCCGTTCTGAGCGAAGCATTTACCAAAGAAACACTCGAAAACGGCAATGAACGCATCGTGCTGAAGCTGAAGCCGCACCTTGCGCCTATTAAAGTGGCCGTGATTCCGTTGGCCCGCAACAAATCCGAACTGGTGGAGCTGGCCCGTTCTATTAAATCGGATCTGCAAAAGCTGGGGCTGGGGCGCATTTTGTTGGAAGACAGCGGCAACATCGGCAAGGCTTACCGCCGTCATGATGAAATCGGCACGCCGTATTGCGTGACCGTAGACTTTGACACCATCGGCCAGAGTGCGGAAGGTGCAGACCAAAGTTTGAAAGACACTGTGACGATCCGTGACCGCGACACGTTGGCGCAGGAAAGAATCAAGATCAGTGAATTGTCGGGTTGGATTGCAGCGCATTTGAAGTAGATGTTTCCCTGAATCAAAAATGTTGCCCCTGCCTAGCGCGGGGGCTTCTTCTTCCCACTCCCACCCGTTCCTTCATCCTGACATTCCGCCCCCACTCGTTCCCCTACGCTAGCGGCATGACGAAAGTGGGCATGGTTGGGGCGGGCATGGTGGGCAGTGCGGCGGGCTTTGCGCTGGTGCTGCGGGGCAGTTGCACCGAATTGGTGCTGGTCGACAAAGACGCGGCGCGGGCGCAGGCCGAAGCGCAGGACATCTCGCACGCCACGCCGGTGTCTCATCCGGTGCGAGTCAGCAGCGGGGGATTTGAGGCATTGGCTGGGGCCAGCGTGGTCATCCTGACGGCGGGCGCGAACCAGAAACCCGGCGAAAACCGCCTGAGTTTGCTGAAGCGCAACGCCGATATTTTCCGCGACATGGTGCCGCAGATTGCACAGGCCGCGCCGGACGCGGTGTTGCTGGTCGCCACCAACCCAGTTGACCTGATGACGGCCCTGACCGCCAAACTTGCCCCGAATCAGCCTGTCATCGGGTCAGGCACGGTGCTGGACAGCGCCCGCTTCCGTGCCCTGATCGCCGCCAAAGTGGGCGTTGCGCCGCAACATGTTTACGCCTCGGTGCTGGGCGAACACGGCGACTCCGAGGTGTTGGGCTGGAGCAGCGCCAGCGTGGGCGGCGTGCCACTAGCGCAGGTGATTGACCTCACCGACGCTATAAAACAGGAGATAGAAGACGGCACACGCGGCGCGGCGGCCCAAATTATTGCCGGGAAGCACGCCACCAACTACGGCGTAGGCGCGGCGTTGGCTCTGATTGCCGAAGCCGTGCTGAGAGACCGCCGCGCCGTCCTCACCGTCAGCGGGCCGTCGCCGTATGGCCCCTGCCTGAGCCTGCCGCGTGTGGTGGGTGCGGGCGGCATCGGGGCCACGCTCACGCCCGATTTGTCGGAAGGAGAAAAGGCCGCACTGGAACGCAGCGCAGCGGTGTTGATGGAAGCGGCGAAGGGGTTGCCGGAACTCTCGGCTTAGATCAATATCCAAGACTTGCTAGGTTCGGAAAGCGTGGAGAGTTAACGATTGCGGGCGAACCCCCCAGTCTGCTTCGCAGCCAGCCCACTCAGAGGGGAGCGAAAAAGCTTTTGTCCCACCTCTAAGGGGGGCGTTGCACCAGCAACGGGGGGTTCACCTTCCAGCTTGACATTGCGACCTGTTGCCAAGCCAAGTCAAATGGAGAGTTGCGTATCAGGGGCTTGGAGTCTGCGCCACCTGCACTGCCGCTGGCCCGGTAATCCCGCGCATCCAATTCAGCGTCCAGCGGGCCACCTGATCGCTCTTGGCGACCGTGATATCCAGATGGCTGGCCCCCGGCAGCGTGCGCGTAGTCACGGTGGCGCGGGTAAAGGCGGCGAATCGGCGGTAGTCATTTTCGGTGGTAATCCCGTGTTCGGCGGCGATGCCCAGAATCGGAGTAGACACGGCACGGGTGTGCCACACACGTAAAGTCGTCGCAAACGGCGTGCCCACCGTGTCCAGTTGCGCCGCGCCCACATCCACGCTCAGGCGCATGGGAAAGTACCACTCGGCATAGTCGCTGACCGGATTCCAGAATCGGCCCACGAAATCGTGCGGATCGGTGGCAGCGTCGGCGTCGGCCTTCCAACCCACCGGGCGGCTGGGGTCGGCTGACCCAAGCACGAACTGGCTGTTTTCTGTGGCCCCCAGCAGGCGCGGCAGCGGGTTGGGAATGGCGGCGGCGTTGGTGGCCTGCCCGGTTCTGAGCGTCAGGAACGGCAGCAGCGAATATTGCTGCTCCAGTTGCGACAGGCCCGCCGCGAGGTTGGTGGCGGCATACGAAACGAGGCCGCCTGCCGGAGCCAGCGCATCGGGCGCAGTGGCCGCCAGTCGGGCCTGAGCCGCAGCACGGCTGGCAAACGTCGGATTGAAGATCAGGCTGTTGACATAGGGCATTTCACCCAGTTTGTTGACGCCCGGCACGTAGCCCAGCCGCCCCACGCTGCCGTTCTGGTACTGATCCCAACTGATCGGGTCAGAAGTGGTGTTGCCCGGTGCGCCGTCCAGCATCAGGAGGCCGCGCACGCCTTTAAATCCGATCTGGTCGTCGGGGGTAGGAGCCGCGCCAAACGGGGCATTCCCGAAGTCGTACCCGGCATACAGGCTGGTCAGGGTGCCGCCCAGCGAATGCCCGCCGATGAAGACATTCGGCGTCAGGGCGCGGGCCTCGCGTACGGCTTCGCGCCAATCGCGCAGGGTGGTATCCAGCCCCCAGTTCTTCATAAAAGTCAGATCGGAGGTGGGCCGAGCCGGAATGCCCTGCTGCACGATGCGGACAAGTCCGGCGGGGTCAGCATCAGCAATGGCCGCGCCCGATTCCAGAAGATTAGACCGGCGGTCTACGGCCCACACTGCCACACCTCCATCAAGCGCCACGATTTGCCGTGCCAATCGATCAAAACTGCCCGCACCGCCCAAGAATCCCGGCATCAGCAGCAGCACGGCGTTCGGCTTGGCTGGCCCGTAGCGCACCGTGATGCTGGCGTTCAGGTCGGCGGGTGTGCCGGGTACAGCTTCACCGGGGCGCACCACGCGCACGGCGGGCACAGCGTCCAGCGCAGCTTCGGTGGGTGCGGCGGGAGCCTGGGCCTGTGCCAGACCAGTTTGGGCCAAAGTGAATGCGCCCAACAGCAAGCAGGCGGTGAGGGAAGAAGAGACACGCAGCGAGAAAAACATCACACTTCAGGATGAGGCCGCGCGGCCCGGCAGACCGTACCCTCATCAACATCCCGTCTAGATCAAGCCTGAAGCTGGCCCTCACGCCAGAGCGTTCACCGTTTGGCGTTCTGGTCGTCGGTGCCCTCGCTGAGTCTGTATTTGTCCTTCAGGTAGCGTCCGTGGGCTTCCAGTTTGCGCTGTCCCTGCCCGGCGCGGTCACTGCTCACGCTCCGCATCCGGCGCTCGATGTGGCCCAGTTGCATCAACAGTTCCACATCGGCGGCAGAGGTGGGCGGGGCGGCGCGGTAGGCGCTCAGGAGGTCGGGCAGATCGCGGCGGGCGGCCTGCTGGGCGTCGTAGGTGTCGCGGCCCAAGGCCTGATCGTGGGCGGTGACGCGCAGGGCGTCGCGGGTGGCGATGGCGGTGGCATGCAGCGCGGCGCGGGCCGGAGTAGGCAGCGTGCGCTCGTGCAGGCGCAGGGTGGCCAGCAGCGCGGCCTCGTCGTGGGCGGCGGCTCCGGCCAGATCAAGCGTTGTGGGCGGCACCGTGTCTTCCGGCGCATGCAAAATGGCGCGGGCACGGCGAGCCGTCCAGTACGCGCCGAACGCCGCCGCTACCAACGTGAGCGCCAGCAGGATTCCGGCCACGTCGCTGCCCGAAGCCGTACCGATGCCCAGCAGCAGCAGCAGTGGCCCCACCAATAACGCCCCCAGCACGCCCAGAATCAGCAGAGCGACCAGCCCCAGCATGCGCCGCACCCGGCTTCCGGCTCGGCGGGCACGGCTCATGGTCTCAGCGGCAGACCCGGTGGGCGCGGGCAGCCAAGGATCGCGCCCGCCCGTCATCAGGACGACTGAGCTATTGGGCAAACGCTGTGCAGGACGAATCAGATACCGCACCACACGGGAGCCGGTGCGGGCAACAGTGACGATGGTAGCAGCGTTGATGTCCGGCATATTCCCTAAAGTACGCGCCTCAGGTGTGAAAAGTTGCCGCTTGGGTTACGAATCGGGCCGGAGCTTGGGCCTTGAGCTTTGCCTCACGTCTGATCCTGGACAGGGGGTGGGAGTTGATGTTGGCGTGTGAACTCCCCAGTCTGCTGTGCAGCCAGCCCCCTCCCTTCGGGCTGTACCAGACAAGGGGAGCGCAAGAGCTGTTGTCCTCCCCTATAAGGGGGGCGTTGCGAAGCAAAAGGGGGGGGTTACACGCCATCCAGCCCAACTCCCCCAAAAGGAATCAAGTCAAGCAGTTTCTAGCCCGGTGTGCGCTAGACTTCAGGATGTGTTTGTTCTTGCTGCCTGCCGTCTAGAGCGACTCCTGCTGGTCAGGGTGTTGCGGTGAAACTCAGTCGTTTGCCGCCCGGATTTGGGCTGGATACGGCGGCGCAGGCATTGGCGCTGCGCCAAGAAGCCGTGTCGGACGTGGAGCGCGAGTGGACAGACGCGGGCTGGAAGGCCACCGCCACCGTGCGCGACGGCGGCACCGACTTTCACGCGATGGCCGAACTGACGCCGCCGCCCGATCCGGTGCTGCGCTCTACGTCCTGCACCTGCGGGCGCTACCGCTGCCGTCATGTGGCGGCGCTGGTGCTGTCTGCCGATCCGCCCGATGCACCGCGCCCGGTCATGAAATCTGGTGTGGGAGCGGGTTCTGCGGCTGCGGCAGGCGAGGGGGGGCCAGCCCGCGCCCCCGCCGTAGAACCGCTGGATGCCCGCGCCCAGCAGTGGCTCGCCAGCTTTGACGACAAAAAATCCGGCGGACGCGGGCGGCAATACGAGTTGCGTTACGTACTGCGGATCATGCCCGTGACTTCTCAGGGTGGCCCCGGCAGCATCCGGCGCGTGGCGGTGGGCGTGATGCGCGTGCCGGTGCGCGGCGACGTGGCCGAGGTGCGTTCTGCCGAGCATTACAGCCTGCCGCGCAACCTGTCGGCGGCTCCGGCCTTTGCCCGCCGCGACGCCGATTTACTGCGCCTGCTGGAAGTGGCTGCCACCGCCGCACACCTGCCGGGCCGCTGGGACGAAACCCTGCACGCGCTGGGCGACCACCCGGCCACCGACCTGCTGATAGAGCTGATGCTGGATTCGGGCCGCCTGTGCTGGGAAACCGCCGACGCCGTGCTGCACCGGGGCGAATCGGTGGAGGGGATGCCGGGATGGGCCACCGACGAACGCGGCATGCAGTTTCCGACCCTGACGGTTGAGGGTGCGGGAGAGGGAATACAGGGCGGCGTGGTTTTACCCTTGCCCCGGCCTTGGCTGGTGCGCCCCACCGAGTCCCAGCTGGTGCGCGTCACCACCCACACCGCGCCCGAACAGGTGGCCCGTTTTCTGGCTGGCCCCACCGTATCGCCCGCGCAGGCTGCGGCGTTGGCCCATGCGATTACGGCGGCGGGTGCGCCCCTGCCCGTGCCTCAAACCGTGCAGGTGCGCGAGGAACGCCTGCCCTTCACCCCTCAACTGCACCTGATGGGCCGCACCGTGACCATTCCCACCTACGAACGCTGGACGATGGTGATGAAAACCGAAACCTTCCCTCTAGCCGAGTTGCGCCCTGCCTACGGGGGTTTGCCTATCCCGCAGGAGCCGGTGGTGTCGGCGGCCAACCGGGGCCGCGATGCGGGGCGCGACGTGTCCACCCTGCCCGTACCCACCGTGTACCGCGACGGCATCCTGACCCGTGTGCCCCGCGACCCCGCTGCCGAGAAACAGGCCACCCGCGCCCTGTCCCGCGCAGGCTTTGCCACCATGCAGGACGTGTACGGCGAAGACTATGCCGTGCCCAGAGAACTCCGCGATCACCTGACGTTGGGCGACGATGAATCCTGGTTGGAATTTATGCGGGAGGGCCGATCCGATCTGGAAGCGCGGGGCTTTACCATTCATATTCACCCCGACTTCCCTCTGGCGGTGGCCGAAATCAGCGACTGGTACGGCGAAACCGAGGAAGGCGGCGGCAACGGCTGGTTTACGCTGGATTTGGGCATCGTCGTAGACGGCGAGCGCGTGAGCCTGATTCCCGTGCTGGCCGACCTGATCGCCCGCCAGCCCGACCTGTTTACGGTAGAAGCCCTGAACGACCTGAAGGACGACGAAAGCATTTACGCCGCGCTGGGCGATGGCCGCCGCGTGGCGCTGCCTGCCGGACGGGTGCGGGCCATCCTGAGCGTGTTGGTGGAACTGAACCTGCGCGACATTCCCGATGGCCCCCTGCGCCTGCCCCTGCTGGACGCCGCCCGATTGGCCCAACTGGAAGGCGCGGTGCAGGCCCGCTGGGTGGGCGCGGAACGCCTGCTGGAGCTGGGGCGCAAGCTGCGCGACTTTGGCGGCATTCAGCCCGTCCAGCCGCCCGTGACCCTGAATGCCGAGTTGCGCCCGTACCAGTTGCAGGGCTTGGCGTGGCTGCAATTCCTGCGCGAGTACGAACTGGGCGGCATTTTGGCCGACGACATGGGGCTGGGCAAAACGGTCATGACCCTCGCCCACCTGCTGACCGAGAAGGCGGCGGGCCGTGCAGACCGCCCCAGCATGGTGGTGGCCCCCACCAGCGTGATCGGCAACTGGCAGGCCGAGGCCGCCCGCTTTGCCCCCAGCCTGCGCGTGCTGACCCTGCACGGCAAGGATCGCCGGGGCGAATTTGGCCGCATTCCCGACGCCGACCTGATCCTGACCACTTACCCGCTGCTGCCCCGCGACGTGGAACTCCTCAGCGGGCACGCCTTCCACATGCTGATTCTGGATGAGGCCCAGAACATTAAAAACAGCAAGACGGCAGCCGCCAAAGCCGCCGGAAGTCTGGACGCCCGCCACCGCCTGTGCCTGACCGGAACGCCGCTGGAAAACCATCTGGGCGAGTTGTGGTCACAGTTCAATTTCCTCGCGCCGGGGCTGCTGCACGATGAGCGCACCTTCCGCGAGCTGTACCGCACGCCCATAGAGAAGAAGGGCGACCCGCACCGCCGCGCCGCCCTTGCTGCCCGCGTGCGCCCGTTTATCCTGCGCCGCGAGAAGCGCGATGTGGCCCGCGAGTTGCCACCCAAAACCGAGATTCCGGTGCGTGTGACACTGGACGGCGATCAGCGCGACCTCTACGAAACCGTGCGCGTGACGATGGAAAGCCGGGTGCGGGAAGAATTGCAGGCGCGTGGGCTGGCGCGGTCTACGATTGCCATTCTGGACGCCCTCCTCAAACTCCGGCAGGCCGTCACCGATCCGCGCCTCGTGAAGTTGGACGCCGCCCGCAAGGTCAAGGGCAATGCCAAGCTGGACTGGCTGGAATCCAACCTGCCCCAGATGATCGAGGAAGGCCGCCGCGTCCTGATTTTCAGCGGATTCGCCACCTTGTTGGGCCACTTGGAAGACACCCTCAAGGCCCGCAACATTCCTTATTCCAAAATCACGGGGCAGACGCAGAAGCGTCAGGAGCAGATCGACGCCTTCCAGTCGGGAGAGACGCACGTGTTCCTGATTACGCTCAAGGCGGGCGGCGTGGGCCTAAACCTGACTGCCGCCGATACGGTCATCCACTACGATCCGTGGTGGAATCCCGCCGCCGAGGATCAGGCCACCGACCGGGCCTACCGCATCGGGCAGGACAAGCCTGTGTTCGTGTACAAGCTGATCGCGGCGGGCAGTGTGGAGGAAAAGATTCTGGATTTGCAGGCGCGGAAGGCAGCGCTGGCACGCGGGATTCTGGATGGCGGTCTGAGTGACGCCACGCAGTTGACGACGCATGACTTAGACGGTCTGTTTGCTCCGTTGGAGGATGGGGAAGAGGATTAGGGCAGGGGCGTCTGCGGGGGAAAGGCGGGTGGGATTGGGGGTTGTTGGTCTTGTCCCACGTTGGATTCCCCCACCCCCCAGCCCCCGCCCCCAAAGGGTGCAGGGGAGTTTGTCGCTCCGCTGAGGAGGATTGATCTTGTCGCATCCAGACTCGGCTAAATCGTTCATTTGAAGCGGAATTGCCAGTCGTCTTGACACTGGAATTGGCCCGCGCGTTGCACGCACGACGGCCTCACATGGAATCAGCGGCGGTGTTTTTGGTGTGCCACAAGGGAAACCAAGCTCTTGCCACCGCCTATCAGTCCGAATTATTCACTCCACGATCCACAGGTTTACGATCCCGCCCGCTTACACGTCGCTCAGATCGGGCATCAGCATCAGTAGGCCGCGCGTGGCGTCGGCTAAGGCCAAGTGTCCATCTGGCAGGGCGGCAATGTCCATCGGGGTGCCGAAGGTGCGCTGGCGGGTCACGCGGAAGCTTTGCAGATCGACTACGCTCACCGTGCCGCCCCGGTCTGTCAGGTAGGCTTTGCCGTCCATCACGCTGAATTTGTCTGGATTGCCCTTCAGTTTCAGCGTGCGCCTCACCTGTCCATCGTCGGCCAGTTCCAGCAGGCGGCCCTGTACGTCCAGCACCAGCACGCCGCCTGCCCACTGCTCTAGACCTACAGGTGCGCCGCCCACCGCGTAGGTGTCCAGCAGTTGCCCCCCGTCGCCCGACAGCACAAAGAGTTCCCCGGTGCTGTGGCTAGTGGCCAGCAGGCGGTTCCCGACGTGCAGCACGGCGTCCATGTATTCGGCTTCGGGCATGGGGGCGGCTTGGGCCAAAGCGCGCCGAGTGGTATCTGCATCATTCGGGCCGCCAAACACCAACAGTTCCCCGCTGGCCGCTGTTTTCACGAAGATTCGTCCAGCGTCTACCGAAAGTCCCGCTGCGCCGCCCGGTGTGGCGAATCGGCGTTCTACCTGGCCCTGCGCCACGTTCAGCACGATCAATTGGCTGTTGGCGGCGTCCAGCAGGTAAGCGCGGCCCCCCGCGTATACGGCTTCGGTAAACCACGCGGGCTGAGCGGTCTCTAGGCTCACGCGGCGCAGTTTGCCGTCCGGAGCGCGAATGACCAGCGGAGCGCCGGAGCTTTTGCTGGAGGCAAACACCACGCTGTCTCCGGCGCTGACCACCACATCGGCCCGCAATAGCGCAGGCTGGGGCCACAGCACAAAGGCGGCGACGGCGGCAGCCAGGCCAAGGCTAGTGGGCAGCCAGAGGGCAAGGTTCGGGCGCTTTCGTGGGGCGGGGTTAATGCTCTGAATACTGTTGCGGGCGCTGTTCAGCACACGCGCACGCAGTTCGGCAGGTGGCGCGACTTCGGGGGCAGCTTGCAGCACGCCGCCCAGCACTTGCCGCAGTTCGGCGGCCTCACGCTGGCAGTCGGCGCAGGTTTGCAGGTGTGCCCGCACGCGCTCCGTTTCCGCTTCAGAGGCGATGCCCAGCAGCACGGCGCTCAGGTCTTCGCGGCAAGCTTCACAGTCTGAATTGTTGATGCCCTGTCCGCTCCATTCCTGCCCGTTCATAAGCTCTCTCCCTCCTGGCCCAGCACCCCGCGCAGACGGTCTAGCGCGTACTTCAAGCGGCTTTTGACCGTGCCCACCGGAACCGACATGGCCGCCGCGATGTCTTCACGTGTTTCGCCCCGAAAAAAGGCCCGCTCCACCGTTTCGCGCTGTACAGGTTTCAGAGTGTGCAGCGCGGCCTGAATCTGTTCGGCGCGGGCGCGTTCCTCGGCGGTGGCCTGCAAGTTCACGCGCTCATCGGGGAAGGGAAGGGGCAGCCCCTCGGCGTCGTCCAGCGGCAGGTGAACGCGCCCGCCACGCAGCTTGGAAATGGCCGCATGGCGCACCACCGTCAGAAAGAAGGTGGGAAACGAAGCCCGCGCCGGATCGAACAAGCCCGGTTTCTCCCAAACCTTCAGAAAGGCGTCGTGCACGATGTCCTGCGCCTGAGCCGCGTCTTTGAGGATGTACAACGCAACGCCATAGGCGGCGCGGCTGTGGCGGTCATACAGCGTTGCCAATGCTGCCTCGTCGCGCCGAGTAAAGCGGGCCAGCAGCGCCGCGTCGGGTTCGTCTGGCAGGGTCTGAAGGCTAGGCACCTGCTCGCTGGGGCGCATCACGGACACACTAACCGAACTGGCCGCTGCCGGATGCCTGCCCCCGCCATACACGCTCAACATTGCCGCCCACGCCCCGTCCTCATACAAACCTATACGCCCGCCGCGCCGGAAAAGTTCAGGGCGAAGGCCGCCGCGCCGGAATTGAACCTTTGCCCCCGCCCCCGCGTACAGGTCATCAGCAGGACAGGCCCGGTGGGGCGCAGCCCAGGCTTTGAAACACAGGCTTTGAACCTTTTGCCCCACCCCCGGCGTACAAGCTTTCAAGAGTAGATCCGCTCCAAAGGAGAACAGTTATGAAGCCCCCAATGGGCGCAGCCTTCGGCGCTGTGCTGACCCTGACCCTTGCTTTTGGCGGCCTGGCCGCAGCACAAACGGCCACTTCCTACGCCGCCGTGACCGCTGCTGGCACACCTCAGGCCCAGTTCAATTTCCGGGTCACGCTGATTCCGGTGCCGGGGCGGGTGCAGCAAGTCACCGCCACCCTAAAGCTTGACCCACTGCGGCCCCAGGACGTGACCGGAACCGTGCGAGTCCCCCTGAAAACGCTGATGACGGGCATCAAGTTGCGCGACGAACACGCCCGCAATTACCTCAAGGCGGGGCAATTCCCCCTCGCCACCTTCCGGGTGGGCAAGCTCAGCGGCATTACCGCGCTTCCGGTGGGGCAAGAGGTCAGCGGGCGGGTCAACGGAGAGTTCACGCTGGCCGGGGTCACGCGTCCACTTTCCGCGCCTGTCACGCTGCGGCGAGAAGCATCGGGCCGCATCACCGTTGCCACCCAGTTCGACATTCCGCTGGGGGAGTACGGCGTTCAGATTCGCGGGGCCGATAAAAACACCGACGTCCGGCTGATGTTCGCCGTGGCCGCCAAGTAATCCAAGCCCACTTTTCCCCGCCCTCTCATTCCCGCGCGCTTATTACACAGGAGAACCACCATGACCCAGATTCACTTTTTCCGCACCGTGACCGCCGCCCTTGCCCTGACCCTCACCGCCGCCGTTGCCCAGACCATGACCGACACGCCCATGAAGGACACCGCGCCCATGACAAGCAGCATGTCGGGCAGCATGAAGGCCGTCCGGCAGGGCAATTTCCGCGCCCTGGAAGCTCCCACGCAGGGCAAGGCCGCCCTGACCAAAACCGCCACCGGATACACGCTGACCCTGACGGGCCTGAAAACCGAACCCGGCCCAGACCTGAAGATCCTTCTATTCGCGGGCAACCTGACCAGCGCAGGTGCCAATCCCAAAGTCGCGGGCAAGTACTTGCAAGTGGGTGAGCTGAAGAAATTCAGCGGCAACTTTACCTACAAGATTGCCAGCAAAGATCTCGCCAAATACACCAGCGTCGTCATCTGGTGCGATCAGGCGGCGGCGGGGTTTGCGATTGCCAATCTGAAGTAAGGGTGTGGGACGTGGGTTGTGGAAAGGGCAACAGATGCTGTTTGCGTCTGCTGTTCCTACTGCCGATAACCCGCGTCCCACACCCCAATTCTCTACACTCCCCCCATGCTTCCCCGCACTCCCGAAGAAGTCCGCGCCTTTTTTGATGCCCACCGCACCGTTCGGCAGTACCGCACGCAGGAAGACGGCTCGCCGCTGCCCCTGCCGCCCGAACACCTAGAGGTCATCCTGCACGCCGCGCAGCGTGCGCCCACCGACGCCACCGCGCAACTGTATTCACTGATTCGGCTCAGCAGCCCAGCGGCGCGGCAGGCAGTAGCCGCCCTGACCACCAACGCGCACATCGCCACCGCTTCCGAGGCGTTCGTGGTCTGCGCCGACGTTCACCGGGTCTCGCGGCTCTTGGAAGTGGGCGGGCATGCCGGGGGAGACTTTCCCGCTATCGCCGTGCATTTTGGCATTGGAGATTCTGTACTGGCGGGCCAAAACTTGCTGCTGGCCGCCGAACTCTTGGGCTATCAGGGCTGCTGGATCGGCGGCGTCATGAATGGGCTGGACGGCCTGATAGACGTGCTGGCGCTGCCTGCCGGAGTGTTGCCCTTTGCCGCCCTGACCATCGGCACGCCCGCCGAGGAAGCCCCGCACCGCCCACGCCTGCCCCGCGAACTGGTCATTCATACCGACGCTTACCGCCCCGCCGCTCCCGAAGAACTCTTGGCAGGCATAGAAATCATGAATCCGATTGCCGCACGTGAGGGTAAACCCGGCGATTGGCTGCGGCTGCTGCGTTCGTACTTTGGTGCGGGTGGCGGCATGGAGGGGCGCGAACCGGGGTTGCGAGCGGCCCTGAAGCGGCAGGGGATGTGGGCGGGGGAGGAGTCGGCTGGGCCTAGGCATTAGGTTGGTTTAATTGGGGATTTTTGGGCTTGTCCCACGTTGGACTCCCCCACCCCCCAGCCCCCGCCCCCAAAGGGAGCAGGGGAGTTTGTCGCTCCGCTCGGGAGGATTGATCTTGTCGCTTCCAAACTCGCCTAGTCCGTCCATTTGAAGCGGAATTGCCAGTCGTCTCAACACTGGAATTGGCCCGCCCACTGCGTGGACGACGGCCTCACACGCACTTGGGCGGGGACGTTATGGAGTGGCGGTGTCGTGGTTTTAGCTCCCCACCCTTGAGGGGGGAGGTTGGGAGGGGGTGAGTGAGCGCCAGCGATTGCCCTCCCTCAGACCTAGGCCCAGCAAACTCAGCCCCCTGCCCCGCCCAGTCACGCTAACCTTGGCCCCATGTCTATTCCCCCCACCCGCCCGCTGCCTACCCTCGATGAACTGAACGCGCAAGGTGAAGGCATGCTGCCCGGACTCATCGGCATCCGCTTTACGCACGCAGAGGCGGGCCTGATGCGTTCCGAACTCACCCTGCGCCGCGAACTGTTGGCCCCCAACGGGTTTCTTCACGCCGCGACCGTGATTGCGCTGGCCGATACCACGTGCGGCTACGGCACACGCCTGCTGCTGCCCGAAACGGCGACTGGCTTTACCACCATCGAGCTGAAAAGCAACCACCTCGGCACGGCCCGCGAAGGCACGCTGACCTGTGAGGCCCGCAGCGTCCATGCCGGGCGCACCACACAAGTCTGGGACGCCGAAGTGCGCTCACCGAACGGCAAAGTGATGGCGCTGTTCCGGTGTACGCAGGCGGTGTTGTACAAGGCGTAAGTGGTCATACGGACTCCGCTCCATTCCGCCGTATCCGGAACCGCACCGGATACGGCTCCATATCGCGTAGCCCGTAGTTTTTCCTACTCGCTCCGCTCGGATTGAATCCTAAAAGAAGTGCAGGATTCAATCGAAGTCCGTATCAGTGGGGTGTATGGAGCGGGAACATCAGGTAGATTCAGGGCAACTTGATTCCCTTCTCCTGCCTGCCCTCCCTCACCCATGCCCACCGCTGATCCCTTCCTGCGCCACCCCGATCCCCTCACCCGCGAGGTGGCGCGGGAGTATGCGGGCGGCGCATTTCTAATGGACAACGGCGACGGCTTGCAGTGGTACACGGTGTCTACGCGGGCATTGGTACCGCTGACCGAAGAAGAAGGCCTGCACATCGCGCGGCGGCTGAGGCGTGAATTGGGGCGCTTTGAAGTCCGCATAGATACGGCCTTCGACGACGTGGTGCAGGGCTGCCGGGGCCTGCTGCCCGGTGCGCCTCCCCGCGACGGCGAGTGGATCAGCGAGGAATTGGCCGACCTGTACAGCCACTTGCACGCTACAGGGCTGGCCCATTCTTTCGAGGTCTGGCAGGGCAGCGAACTGGCAGGCGGCATCTTGGGCTTGGCCCTCGGCGGCGCGTTTATTGCCGAAAGCAAATTTCACCGCGTCACCAATGCCAGCAAAGTCGCGCTGGTGCAGTTGGCGGCGCATCTGCATGGGCAGGGTTTTTCTCTGTTCGATGCCCAGATTCAGAATCCGCATCTGGCCCGCTTGGGCGTACACGAAATCGGTGCCAAAGCGTACCGGAGCAAGTTGGTTGTGGCCTTGGCGCAGGACGTGAGTCTGACCGGAGAAGCGCTGGGCGTGCTGAAGTAGGGCAGGCGCTACACTGCCCCCGATGAGCGTTCCCAAGCTGCACGCCAATGAATTTGACATCAGCGGGGCACTGGTGGAACGCTTGCTGGCGGGGCAATTTCCGCAGTGGGCGGGCCTGCCGCTGCGCCGCGTGTTGTCGCCCGGCACGGTGCATGCCCTCTACCGCCTAGGGAATGACATGGTGGTGCGTCTGCCCCGAATTGGCGTGGACACCGCCGAAATAGACAAAGAGCACGAGTGGCTGCCCCGCTTGGCCCCGCTGCTGCCCGTGCCGATTCCCACCCCACTGACAAGGGGCGAACCCACATCCGACTACCCCAGCTCGTGGTCTATTTATTCGTGGCTGGACGGAGAAAACCCAGTGCCGGGACAGTTGCCCGACGCGCCCGCTTTTGCCGCCCAGTTGGCTGCCTTCATTGCCGCGCTGCAATCGCTGGACACGCACGGCGCACCGCCCTCCAGTCGTGGCCGCCGAAGTCTTGCCGACTTGGACACTGCCGCCCAAGAAGCCTTGGCCCAATCGCATGGCCTGATAGATGTGCAGGCCGCAGCGCAGGCATGGCAGCGGGCGCTCTTGGCTCCGGCGTGGAACGGGCAGGCCGTGTGGGTTCACGCCGACCTGCTCCCCGGCAACCTGCTTATTCAGAATGGGCGCTTGAGTGCCGTCATAGACATGGGTTCCTTGGGCACAGGCGATCCGGCCAGCGATTTCAACGTGGCGTGGAGCATTCTCCCGCCAGAAGCGCGGCAGGTGTTCCGGCAAGCCCTGAACATAGATGACGGCACATGGCAGCGGGCGCGGGGGCTGGCGCTGGTCATCGCCCTCAGCGCCCTGCCGTATTACATTCAGACCAATCCCGCGTTTGCCGAGATTGCGCGGGGGACTGTTCAGGCCGTGCTGGAGGATGAGGGGCTGTAATTGGTGAGTGGGAGAGGCGCTCTGGCCGGAGCTTCCGTCCTTCCTTAGACGCTTAGACCCTTGACCCTTAGACCTTCCAGCAGCCGCAAGCAGGCTTCATGAGAGGGCCGAGTGCAGAGAAACCCACGCATACCCTAGCCATCTACCGGCACGCCGCCGCGCGGACGCTTACCCTGACGCTATGACTGCGCCCCTGCCCACTGCTCCTGCCGTGCCCGTCACACCACTGCGCGTGCTGATCTGCGACGAGATGAACCCCGGAAACCTCGTGCATGACGGCTTCGAGATTGATTACGAGGGCAATATGCCCCGCGAGGAAACCCTGCGCCGTCTGCCCGAATACGACGCGCTGATTACCCGCAGCCGTACCAAAGTAGACCGCGAACTGATTGACGCCGCTGGCCCGCGCCTGAAAGTGATCGGACGCGGCGGCGTGGGCGTAGACAACATTGATCTGGACTACGCCAGCCTGCGCGGGCTGTTGGTGCTGAATGCCCCTGAAAGCAACAACGTGAGCGCCGCAGAACTGGCGATTATGCACCTGATGGCCGCCGCGCGTGGCCTGACCCGCAGCGACAGCAAGACCCGGCAGGGCGTGTGGGATCGCAAATTTCTGGGGCTGGAACTCAAAGACCGCACGCTGGGCATCGTGGGTTTGGGGCGCATCGGCTCCATCGTGGCAGACCGCGCACAGGGCCTGCGCCTGAATGTGGTGGCCTTCGATCCCTACGTGCCCGACAGCAAATTTGAGCGCCTAGGCGTAAAACGGGCCGCCACGCTGGATGAACTGCTGCCCCAAGTGGACTTCCTGACCGTGCATACCCCCCTGACCGACGAGACCACAGGTATGATCGGCGCACGCGAACTGGCTCTCATGCGCCCCGATTCCATCGTGGTGAACGCGGCACGCGGCGGGATTATCGAGGAGCAGGCCCTTGTGGACGCGCTGCATTCCGGCCACCTGTTCGGCGCGGGCGTGGATGTGTTCGTAGACGAGCCGCCCACCGCCGATCATATTTTCCTCTCGGCCCCGAATTTGGGCATTACCGCGCACCTTGGCGCAAATACCCGAGAAGCGCAGGAGCGGGTGGGCGCGGAGATCGTGGCCCGTGTGCTGGCCGCCCTGCAAGGCGACGTGAGCAAGGGAGCCGTGAACGCCCCCGCGCTGGACGCCAAAACGCTGGAATTGCTGGGCGGGCATCTGGATTTGGGCGGCAAATTGGGCCGCATTCTGGCGCAACTGCTGCCCGGCGCACACGACATAGAAGTAACTTTTCAGGGCGAATTCCCGGCAGACCCGGCTCCGGTAGTCACGGCAGTATTGGTGGGCTACCTCAGCGGCAGCACCGACGAACTGCCCAACATGATCAATGCCCGTGCCTTGGCCAAAGAACGCGGCCTGAACGTGGCGATCCGCGAAGTGGCCGACAGTCCCGACTACCAGACCGAAGTGATCGTGAAGGTTCTGAGTGGTGGCGGCGAAGAAAAAGAGCGCACCCGCACGGTGGGCGGCACGGTCTTCGGCCGCAGCCCCCGCCTGACGCGCCTGCGGGATTACCGCGTGGAACTGGAGCCACAAGGTTTCATCCTGATCGCCTCCAATCAGGACAAACCCGGAGCCGTCGCCAAACTCAGCAACCTGCTGGGGACGTGGGGTGTAAACATTGCAGGCATGGCGCTGGGCCGCGCACAGAAGGGCGGCGAGGCGCTGTTTACCCTGACCCTCGATGACGGCCTGACCCAAGAGCAATTGCAGGCCATCCGTGATCTGGACGTGATCGATTCGGCGTATATCGTGCGGGTGTAGGAGCGTCTACAAAAGGGGGGGCAGCAAGCCATCTGGCTGAAGCTGATTTGGCTTCCCGGCCCTACACTGGCCCCATCTTGGACATCACCGTTTCGTTGGTTCGGCAACTTGTGGCGGGGCAATTTCCCCAGTGGGCGAGCCTGCCCGTAGCGCCCGTGCAGTGGGGCGGCTGGGACAACCGAACCTTCCATTTAGGGTCAGAGCTGCTGGTGCGCTTGCCCAGTGCCGAGGGCTACGCGCCGCAAGTCGCCAAGGAACACCGCTGGCTGCCTGTATTGGCTCCGCACTTGCCGCTGCCAATTCCCGCGCCGCTGGGCTTGGGTGCGCCTGCTGATGGCTACCCTTGGCCTTGGTCGGTCTATGGTTGGCTGGAAGGGGAGAGTGCGCTGCAACGGCCTCCCAGCGATTTGACCGCGTTTGCAATGGCCCTAGTTAAGTTTCTGGCCGCCCTGCAAAGCATAGACGCCTCTGCTGGCCCGCCGCCCGGTGTGCATAGCCAATTTCGCGGCGGGCCACTGACCATCTGGGACACCGGAACCCGGCAGGCCATCTCCGATTTGGACGGCGAGATAGACGCACAGGCCGCGCTAGACGTTTGGGACACGGCCCTGTCTGCTACTTGGCACGGCCCGCCCGTCTGGTTTCACGGCGATGTGGCCGCCGGAAATCTGCTGGTGCAAGGGGGCCGACTGAGCGCCGTCATCGACTTCGGCTGTGCAGGTGTGGGCGATCCCGCCTGTGACCTCAGCATCGCTTGGACGCTGTTTGAAGGCCAGAGCCGCCAAGTCTTCCGCGCCGCCTTGCCACTGGACTCAGGCACCTGGGCGCGGGGCCGAGGCTGGGCACTCTGGAAGGCGCTCATTACGCTGGCCGAATACCGGGTTAGTGACGGGGTGAAGGCGGCGGAAGCGCGGCGGGTATTGGCTGAAGTGTTGGGCCAGAGGCTGCTCTAGCTTCAGCCCGCCCGGTCAGTCCCCTTCGGTTCGTCTCTCGGTTCTGGGCGCTCGTTACTCCGCTCTGGCCCTTGCGGGTATAGCCAACGCAGGAAGACCAAAAACAGACCGATGACCGTTGCCGTGCTGGTCGTCAAAAATGCGATGACCACGCTGCTCTCCAGCCGGAAGGGCGAGCCGTTCAGGGTGCCCCAGCCCACCGCCAGCGTCAGCACCACATCGGCCACCAGCCACGTGCCCGCAATCAGAAACACGGCGCTGCCGATCCACAGCCGCCAACGATACAGGGCGCGAAATTGGTTGAACTCCTCGGTGCGGCGGGCCAAATCCAATTGCCGCTGCTGCTGGGTGCGCTGTTCCTCGCGGTTCAGGCCACCTTGCAGCGTTTGCATGAGGGTGGATGGGGGAGAGGTTGGGCTAGGCGTCCCTGTCGCTTGCGTGCTAGGCGGCTCCGAAGTCATACCGGAGTTCTCTGGTTACAAGCCATTCGGGAAGACCACCGAACGGCTTTCCACCGCCGCACTCCGGTCACGGTTGCTGCTCCCGTTGGTCGGATTCGGCTTAGCCTCATCACAATTTTTTGTCACGCGCCGCGCAGGAGATCCACGTAGTACTCACGGGTGATCTCGTTGGGAATCAGGTCGTTGGAGAGGCCGTACGTCCGTGCCCAGGGGCTGCCTTGCAGGTGCGTCAGATTAGACAGTTCCTCGCCGCTCTTTTGCCCGTAGGTGGCCCAGATGCCCCGAATCAGGTTCAGCGCGTCTGCGTCGTCTTCCAGACGGGGTTCGGTTGCCGACACGGGCAACGTTTCACGAATGGGCTGCCGCCCCAGCGTGCGCCAATGCTCCCATAACCTTGGGGCCACCGGGCCGCGCTGCCACGCATGAAAGGTGTTGTAAGTCAGCGGGCGGCCCATGAGTGCCAAGGCCCACCCATGCGCGATGAACACCAGTTTGTTGACCTGCATCTGCGTCAGCGTGCGGCCCTCTGCCCGTGCCAATTCCAGAAAGGCATTCGCCACCACCTCGGCAGCGTACCCGGTGCGTGCCGGGTCGCCGTACACGGGCGCGGCGGGGGCTTCGGTCTGGGTGGCGGTCATGGCAGTCCTCCTTTCTGGGGGCATGAGTAAGGGGCTAAGGCGTGCGCCGTTCTGACCACAGCGTAACACGGGCAGGGCGAAAAGGTTTGGGAGCCGGGTCTGATTCAGACCAAGCCCCGATGAAACCCAGCCCCGCAAAACCCCCCAGTCTGCTTCGCAGCCAGCCCCCCTTAGAGGGGAGCGCAACAGCTGTAAAGTCCTCCCCTTTAAGGGGGGGGCGTGGCGCCAGCAACGGGGGGGTCACCCTCAAACTCAGCCCTACTCTCCCAGCCCTCTCAGCGCCTCCCGCATAATTTCCAATCCGGTCTGTGCCTCCTCGCGCGTCAGGGTCAGCGGCGGGCTGATTCGGATCACCGATTCACCACAGTCCAAGTTCAGCAGGCCGCGTTCAAACATCGCCATGCTGGCCGCGTCACGGAGTTTGCCGTCTGGGGAACCATCGGGTTTCACAAACTCCATGCCGATAAACAACCCCTTGCCGCGCACGTCGCCCAAAAACGGGAACTCGGTCTGCATCTGTCGAAGCTCGCTCAGAATGTAGTCGCCCACTTGCGCGGCGTTGGTCATCAGGTCGGAACCGCAACCGGGGTGCTTGACCACGCCTTCCAGCAGGTCTAGCGTGGCGTGCGCGGCGGCGGCAGCCACCGGATTGCCGCCGAAGGTGCTGCCGTGCGATCCCACCGGCCACGTCATCACACTTTCCTTGGCGAGCATGGCGCTGATGGGCATGCCCGACGCGATCCCCTTGGCAATAGTGATGATGTCGGGCTGCACGCCGCCGTACTCTTCAAATTGCTGGAAGCTGAACATCTTCCCGGTGCGCCCCATGCCCGACTGCACTTCATCAAAAATAAGCAGGATGCCGTGCTGGTCGCACAGGCCACGCAATTTTTTCAGGAAACCCATCGGCGGAATGATGTAGCCGCCTTCGCCCTGCATCGGCTCGATGATGATGGCGGCCACTTCATCGGCGGGAATGACGGTGGTAAACAGCAGCTTGATGTGATCCAGCACGGCGTCGCCGCAAAATTGGGCGTCGCTGCCCAGCGGCGGGCGGAAGGGGTTGGGGTACGGCACATGCGACACGCCCGGCAGCAGTGGCCCGAAACCGCGCTTGTACTTGGTTTTGCTGCCCGTGAGCGTAATTGCGCCGTAAGTGCGCCCGTGAAAACTGCCCAGCGTAGAAATAATGTGCGTGCGCCCGGTGTGGTTGCGGGCTAGCTTAACGGCAGCCTCCACCGCTTCCGCCCCGCTGTTTCCGAAGAAGGCGCGCCATTTCTCGCCGGGCTTTTCCACATGTGCGATCAGGCGTTCGGCCAAGCTGGTCGTAATTTCCTGCGGGTAGTCGGTCAGGCAGACATGGGCAAACTTGGTGATCTGCTCCTGCACGGCCTTCACCACATGCGGGTGGGCGTGTCCGGTGGTGCTTACGGCTATTCCCGCGAAGAAATCCAGCATCGTGTTGCCGTCCACATCGGTCAGCCAGACGCCTTCGCCGTGATCGGGCACGAAGGGGTAGGGGCGCATGTAGGACGTAGACAGATGCTTGCTGTCGCGCTCCATGATGGCGGCGGTCTTGGGGCCGGGGAGCGAGGTTTTGAGGATGGGCTGGCGGGGTTTGGGAATGGTGGTCATTTGATTTACTCCTCGTCTAGCTCTTTCCAGACGGCTTCTACGATATGTGGGGGCATTCCGTTATCCCAGCCTTCCGGGATATCTTCGTTCGTCAGTAGTTGGCCGGGTATCGGCAGAAACATATGCGCCGGGATATTGTCGTTGCCTTCGGCTGCATGCTCGTCAACCCAGTCTTCATCGGCAATTGGGTCGGCTCGCGGATCAAATCCGATTTTTGACGACTTATAGAATCCAGATTCGCTGTTCGACTCGATCAATCTCATCATATTGAAATCGTCTCTGGCCCATTCATCAATGGTATCGGCGGTGTATGACGAAAAGAAATCCGGATCCATGTACCAGTAAGTAGCCAGCGCCACTGAGCCGGGACATTGCGCTTGGCTGACCATCCACTGCAAAACTTCCTTATTGGCGTCAAAGTTTGACGTACACACAAAAACCATACACTCTGCATCGGACGCAGTAGGGAGAAAATCCAGCATCAAGCGGCTGTATGTGCTCATTGTTCCATTCTGGCTCAGTCCCCACTCACCGGCACCTGAACCATCCCATCCGGGGCTGTATCTGTCACCTCTACCCCGATCCCGTGCGCGGCCCATTTGTCTTCGCGGCTGTTCAGGCGGTGCTGCGTGGAGCCGGGGCGGTGGCGGCTTTCGGCAAATTCTTTGGGTTCAATCGAAATCCGCTCGCCTTCCATCAGGCCGTAGATTCCGCTCTGGCCGGGTTCCTTGCGCTGCCATTCCGGGGGCACGGCCATATCTGGCCCGGTGTAGTCGTTCGGCTCACTGTAGGCGGCAATGTAGCCTTCAAAGTTGCGGAGAATCAGCTTGTCGGGGCTGTGTGAGAGGACGTAATTAGGGGCCACCGGAATCTTGCCGCCGCCGCCGGGCGCGTCTACCACGTAGGTTGGGATGCTGTAACCGCTGGTATGCCCGCGCAGGCTTTCCATGATTTCCAGCCCCTTGCTGACGGTGGTTCGCAGGTGGCCCGCGCCGTGAACGAGGTCGCACTGGTAGATGTAGTAGGGCCGCACGCGGATTTTGACCAGTTCGCGCAGCAGCTTTTGCATGATCACCGCGTGGTCGTTCACGCCGCGCAGCAGCACGCTCTGGTTGCCCAGTGGCACGCCCGCCCGCGTCAGGCGGTCACAGGCGTCGGCCACTTCCGGCGTAATTTCGCGGGGGTGGTTCACATGAATGTTCATCCAGACGGGGTGGTTTTCACTCAGCACGTCGCAGAGTTCCTGCGTTACGCGCATGGGCATGAACACGGGCACGCGGGTGCCGATGCGGATGATTTCGATGTGTTCGATCTTGCGGAGTTCGGCCAGCAAGCGGCCCAGCACTTTGGGCGCAAGCGTCAGCGGATCGCCACCCGACAGCAGCACGTCGCGCACCTGAGGCGTGTTGCGGAGGTAATTCAGTTGCGCTTCGTACTCGGCAGGGTTGAAGGTTTCGCTGGGGTCGCCCACGATTCGGCTGCGGGTGCAGTAGCGGCAATAGCTGGCGCACTGCGTCGTCACCAGCATCAGCACACGGTCTGGGTAGCGGTGAACAAGGCCGGGAACAGGCGAATGCTTGTCTTCGGCGAGGCTGTCTTCCATCATCGACATGAACGGTTCCAACTCGTGGTGGGTCGGGATCACCTGACGCCGTACCGGGCAGGTCGGGTCTTCGGCGTCCATCAGGCTGGCAAAATACGGCGTAATGTCCAGCCGGAAAATGCCTTCCGCGCTGGCCCCGATGCGCTCGGATTCAGTCAGACGAATGACTTCTTCCAGTTCGGCTACCGTATTGATGCGGTTCTTCAGTTGCCATTTCCAGTCGTACCACTGCTCGTCGGGCACGTCGGCCCATTTGGGAGCGCGGTGGTTGCGGGGCAGCATCATTTGGGAGCGGGTGGTGGCTTGGGGGTGCAGGGTGTGGGCACTGGGCATGGACGCCTCCGGGGTGTCTGGGAGAAGGAAAACGTGATCTGATTGACCTTTATTGTTGCCTTTCGCCGCCCAACTTGGAAGGAGCGCACACCGGGCAGAGCAGTGGGTCTGGCGCACAGAAAACTCTCAAACGCCATGCTGGACTTTTCATATGCCAACACAGGGTGCTAGGCTGCACGGATGAAGCATTCCGGCGGGTCGCTCGATCCTCTTGACCACCGCATTTTGGGAGAACTCCAAACCGATTCCCGCCTGTCTATGCGCGAACTGGGCAGGCGCGTGGGCCTCAGTGCCCCAGCCGTCACCGAGCGTGTGCGCCGCCTAGAGGACGCCGAAATCATCCTCGGCTACGGCATCCGCGTGGCTCCCAAACCGCTGGGCCGCACCATTACCGCCTTTATTGGCGTGCAGGACAGTGGGCGCAACGATCCGACGCTGGTGCGCTGGGCCACTCGCAGTGACAGTGTGCTGGAATGCCATTCGGTCACGGGCGATAATTCCTGCATTCTGAAAGTGGCCGTGCCCGATGTGGGCGCACTGGAAACCATGCTGGGCGAATTGATTCAGATGGGCTTTACCTGCGATACCAGCATCGTGCTGAGTACCCCGCTGGAAGGCAAGCTGATGCTGCCGCCGAAGTGAGAGGAGTTCCGATTGAAGCCCGTTTCTTGGGCTTCAATTCGAGCAAAGCGAGTGGGAAAGAACAGGGATTCCGGAAGATGGACGGACACCCGGTGTGGTGCTGGGTGGCCGGGAATCGGACGGAATCCGTATGAGTGTTCTGGCCTGCGTAGACGTGGATTACCGCGAAGATGGCAGCGCCCGCACCGCCGCGTTGCTGTTCCAACATTGGAGTGATGAGCTAGAAACAGAACTCCGGCTGCATACTGTCCCACTGGCCGCGCCCTACGAACCGGGTGCGTTTTACAAGCGTGAATTGCCCTGCCTGTTGCCTGTGCTGGAGCCTTTGGCCTCGCAACTGAACGCAATTGTCATAGACGGCTACGTGACGCTGGACACGGAAGGAAGCCCCGGCCTGGGCTGGTATCTGTTTGAGGCGTTGGGCGGGACAATTCCGATCATCGGGGTGGCTAAAACGGCTTTCCGAGGATCGGCCCATGCACAGGCGGTGCAGCGTGGGGCAGCCAGCAATCCACTCTATGTCACCGCCGCCGGAATAGACGTGCTGGACGCAGCGGAGCATGTTCGGCAGATGGCCGGGCCTTACCGCATCCCCACGTTGCTGGGGCGGGTAGACCGGGCCTGCCGAGCCGCACCCTGATACCGCGTCAGGCGATACAACTCTACGCCAGCGCTTCCCCCCGCGTGAACGCCGCGTACCGCTGCAACAAGTCCCACGCTTGCCCGCCTGCCATCACGGCCCGCGCCTGCGCTACGCCTTCGCGGATGCTGCCGACCTGTCCGGCCACGCACAGGGCCGCCCCCGAATTCAGGGCCACGATGTCGCGCTGGGCCGGGGTGCCGCCGCCCGTCAGCAGGGCGCGGGTAATCTCGGCATTATCGGCAGGATTGCCGCCTACAATCGCCTCTTTGGGGTGCAGGCTCACGCCCACCTCTTCGGGATGCAGCACCGAATCGGTCAGTTCGCCGCCGTGCAGCGTGGTCAGAGTATTGGGGCCGCTGACCGTGAATTCATCCAGCCCGCTCCCGTTCACGATCATCGCGCCTTTTGTTCCGAGGAGCCGCAACACTTCGGCCATCGGGCGGGTGAGGGTGGGGCTGTACACCCCGACGACTAAATGGGTGGCCCCAGCGGGATTAGACAGCGGCCCCAAAATGTTGAACACCGTGCGGGCCGCCAGATCAGCGCGAACGGGCGCGGCGTGTCTCAGGGCCGGGTGATAGTTACGGGCGAACATGAAGCCCACGCCTAGCGTATTCACGGCCTCGGCAATCACGTCTGGCCCGGCATCCAGATTCACGCCCAGCGACTCCAGCACATCGGCACTTCCGGCGCGGCTGCTGGCGGCCCGGTTGCCGTGCTTAGCGACGGGTACGCCCGCGCCCGCCACCACAAAAGCCGTCGTGGTACTGATATTGAAGGTATGCGCCCCGTCGCCGCCCGTGCCCACCACATCCAGCAAGACTTCACGCGGGATCACGTTCACGCGCACGGCACTTTCCCGCATGGCCTGTGCAAACCCGGCAATTTCGGCGGGTGTTTCGCCCCGCACGCGCAAGGCCGCCAACGCCGCCGCCAACCGCACGCCACTCACGTCGCCCGCCATCACCTCGCGCATAAAGCCCGCCGCTTCCTCCTGCGTCAGTTGCTCGCCGTTCATCAAGCGGGTATGAATCATAACAACTCCGATGGAGTGGGGGCGCAAGCTCCTGCACAGTCCGAGATCATGCCCCCACCTTAGCCGCTCGGTGTTCCCGCACCACGTCCAAAAAGTTGCCCAGCATCGCCATACCGCCTTCCGTAGCAATGCTTTCGGGGTGAAATTGCACGCCGTACACAGGAAAGTCCCGGTGACGCAGCGCCATCACGATCTGTTCCTGCGGGTCTTGCGTCCACGCCGTCGCCACCAATTCGGGCGGTAAGTCGCGCACCACGAGCGAGTGATAGCGGGTCACCGTCACGCCGTTTTCCAGCCCCGCGAACAGGCCGGAGCCGTCGTGCTGCACGGGGCTGGTTTTGCCGTGCACGGGTAAGATGGCCCGCCCCACCGTCGCCCCAAATGCCTCGCCAATGCTTTGATGACCGAGGCACACGCCCAACATCGGCACGCTTGGCCCCAGTTCGCGGATCACGTTCACGCTCAGGCCTGCTTCCAGCGGCGTACATGGCCCCGGCGACACCACGATGGCATCCGGGTTCAGCGCCCGCACCTGCTCCAGCGTAAATTCATCGTTGCGCCACACGGTCAGTTGGCAGCCCAGTTCGCCGAAATACTGCACGAGGTTGTAGGTAAAAGAGTCGTAATTATCTATCAGCAAGACACGGATGGCAGGGAGAGAAGAAGTCACAGTGGGGTCTCCTGAGAGGGAAGGCTAGAGGAGTGAAGCGTGAGGCAGAAGCGGTCTAAGCCTCTGAGGGGCGGGACGCGTGAGGCACTGAGGTCAATCAGAAGCAGTCAGGGACAACCCACTCACAGCCCACCTGCTGCCATTTCCACCGCCCGCATCAGTGCCGCCGCTTTGCTGCGCGTTTCCTGCTCTTCGCTGGCGGGATCGCTGTCGGCCACGATTCCGGCTCCGGCCTGAATATGCACTTTGCCGCCCGCAATGACCATCGTTCTGAGGGTCAGGGCCATATCCAAACTGCCGTCGAAGGCGATGTAGCCGAAAGAACCGCCATACGGCCCGCGCCGGGTGGGTTCGAGTTCGTCGATAATTTGCATGGCCCGGATTTTGGGTGCGCCCGACACGGTGCCCATCGGCAGCACGCTGGCAAGCGCGTTCAGCGGGGTTTGGCCTTCGCGGAGCTGCCCCGTTACGGTAGATACGATGTGCATCACATGGCTGTACTTCTCGATAGAAAAGGCGTTCTGCACGCGCACGCTGCCGTAAGTGCTGACGCGGCCAATGTCGTTGCGGCCCAAGTCCACCAGCATCAGGTGTTCGGCGCGTTCCTTTTCGTCGGCCAGCAACTCGGCGGCGAGGGCGGCGTCCTGCTCGTCGGTTTGGCCGCGTACCCGCGTACCCGCGATGGGCCGCGTGATGATGGTTTGGCCGTCGCTTCTGAGCAGGCTTTCGGGGCTGCTGGCCACAAGGGTCACGTCTCCAAGCGCCAAATAGCCTAAGTAGGGGCTGGGATTCACGCGGCGCAGCGCCCGGTACAGTGCGAAGGGATGCACGGTCAGGTCAGCGCTAAACCGTTGCGAGGGCACCACCTGAAAGATGTCTCCGGCGCGGATGTATTCCAACGCCTGCTCTACGGCGTCCATGTACCCCTGCGGCGTGAAGTTGCTGGAAAACTGGGGGGCTTGGGTGGCTTCCGTACCGGGAATCTCGGCGGGCAGCGGCCCACGCAGCTTCACCGAGAGGGCGTCGGCCTGCGCTTCGGCCTCTTCCTGCGCCTCAGCTGTTGCCACTGCCAACAAACGGTGCCGCAAGTGGTCATAAATCACCATGCCACGCGGCGCTATAAACAGGACGTCGGGCACTTGCAATTCGTCGGGGTTGGTGTCGGGCAGGCGTTCGTAGGCCCGGACGATGTCGTAAGAAGCATAGCCCACCGCGCCGCCGATCAGGGCAGGGAGTCCGGCGGGAATGGTCACGGGTCGCGTCACCGAATGGTACAGGCGGGCCAGCGGATCAGCCTCCGCGCCCTCGTAGTCACCAAATGCGCCCGTACTCTTCACCTGTCCGGCATGGTACTCAAAGCGCCCGCTTTCGCCCACGCCAATAAATGAATAGCGGCCCAGTTTCTCGCCCGCCTCCACACTCTCCAGCAAAAAGCTGACGCGCTCGCCCTGCGCTACCTTCAAGTAGGCGGTCACGGGGGTGTCCAGATCGGCATTCAGTTCGCGCACGGCCACAGTCAGGGCGGTGCGTGGGGCAGGGACGGAAGGTGCAGTCATAGGGCTCCTTGGATGGGGGAAAGGATCAACAGAGAACGCGCCCAGTGGATTGATCTCCACTTGGGCGCGTTGCAGTCGGCAAAAAAGGACAGCGCGGCTTAAGCCCAAGCAGAGCTGGGCCACCACCACGCACCGAGTACGGTCATGGGTGCATAGTAGCGCGGCGAGGGCCAGAGCGGGAAGGCGTGTTTGGGCACGTTGCCCATCCCCAAAACGCTCATCCCCCCGGCTGATTAGAAGCCACGTAAAACAGCAATCCAATCAGGATCACGTCGAAGGCCCAACTGGCCGGACGGCGCAGGTCGGGGTTACGGCGCGAGCGGAGAAACTGCACGCCCAAGCGTCCGATCAGAAGCACGATGACCAGATAAGGGCTGGGCGTGGGGCCGCCCAGCAGCGGAAGCAGCAGCGCAAAAGCCACCAGCCCCAGCAGCACGAAACTGGCGACGGTTAGGGCGTCGGGGCGTGAGGGTGTGGGCGGTGGCTCAGACGGGTTCAATGGAGGTGACCTGCAAGGATTTGGGCAGCATGGCTTCGATATCTACGGCTTTTTGCACCGCGCCCCTGCTTTTCAGGGCAGTGGTCGTCACGGCGGCAGCTTCCACGGGTTCGAGCACCAGCACGCTCGTAGGCGGCAGGCTCAGGCGCAGATGGTGGCTCTGGCCGTTCCACGCTTCGGCTTTAGCGCTCAGGTCGGGTTGCTGCGTGCCGAAGCCGCCGTATTCGCCGTCATCGGTACTCAGCAGCACGCGGTATTCCCCGGCTTCGGGCACGCCCACCGGGTACAGGTCGCGGTACACGGGCGTCATGTTCGCCACCACCAGAGACCACGCCCCGCTGCCCGGATCGCGGCGAACATAGGCGTATACGCTGTTTTCCACGTCATCGGCGCTGATCCACTGCAACCCTTCGTCCAGCGTATCGCCCGCGTGCCAGTCGGTGCGGCCCACGTACAGTTCGTTCAGGCGGCGCACCAGATTCATGATGCCCCGGTGATCGGGTACATCGGCCAGATACCAGGGCAGGCCTGCATCATGGTTCCATTCGGTGGGCTGAGCAAATTCCTGTCCCATAAACAGCAGTTTCTTGCCCGGAGTCGTCCACATCATCGCCAAAAAGGCGCGGTAATTGGCCCGCTGCATGTACCAGTCGCCGGGCATTTTCGCCACCAGCGACTTCTTCAGATGCACCACTTCGTCGTGGCTGATGGCCAGCACATAGTTTTCACTGGTGCGGTAAGCATTGAAGAAAGTCAGGGCGTGGTGGTGGTACTTGCGCCACAACGGGTCTTCTTCAAAGTAACGCAGCGTGTCGTTCATCCAGCCCATCGCCCACTTGTAATCGAAGCCCAATCCGTGCGGAGAAGGCGTGGTGACGCCCGGAAAGCTGGTGCTTTCTTCGGCAATGATCATGCAACCGGGGGCCAAGTGGTGCGTCACTTCGTTCAAGCGCTTGAGGAAGGCAATCGCTTCTAGGTTTTCGCGGCCTCCGTGAATGTTAGGAATCCATTCGGTGCGCGAAAAGTCCAGATACAGCATAGAAGCCACCGCGTCTACCCGCAGGCCGTCCACATGGAAGTCTTGCAGCCATTTCAGGGCGCTGCCCACCAGGAACATCACGACTTCGTTGCGTCCATAATCGAAGATCAGGGTGTTCCAGTCGTTGTGGTAGCCCTTGCGCGGATCGGCGTACTCGAACAATGGCCCGCCGTCGAAATTGGCGAGGCCCGCCACATCGGTGGGAAAATGGCCTGGCACCCAGTCCAGAATCACGCCGATATTCAGCCCGTGCAGGTGATCCACGAGGTATTTGAAGTCTTCGGGGCTGCCCATGCGGCTGGTGGGCGCGTAATACCCCGTGACCTGATAGCCCCACGAGCCGTCGAACGGATGCTCCATGACGCCCAAGAGTTCCACGTGCGTATAACCCATATAGCTGGCGTATTCACCGAGGCGGTGGGCAAAATCGCGGTAATTCAGGAACCAGCCGTCGTCGCGCTTGGCCCACGAGGGCGCGTGAACCTCGTACACACTCACCGGGCGGTCAAAATTCTGGGTGCGGTTCTCCATCCACGCGCCGTCTGTCCAGTCGAAAGGCTGATCCCAAACAATCGAGCTGGTGCTGGGGCGTACTTCAAAAAAGGTGCCGTAAGGATCCATCTTGTCTTCGGTGAGGCCGCTGGCCCCGGTCACGCGGTACTTGTAGCGTTGGCCGTGCAGGGCGGCGGGCACGAACGCGCTCCAGAAGCCGAAATCAAGGCGCTGCATGGCGTTGTCGAAGCCGTTCCAGCCGTTGAAATCGCCCACCACACTCACATGCTGGGCGTTCGGTGCCCACACGCCGAAGCGCACGCCCGCCACGCCGTTTTCGGTGACTTGGTGTGCCCCCAACATCTGATCGGGGCGCACCAGATCGGAGGTCACCAGCTTTTGAAGATGGGCATGATCGAGGGGCAGGATTTGGCTCATAGAGGGAGTTTAGCGGGAAGCCCCCTCTCCAGAAGATGCGGCGTGCATACGTCCGGCAGTTATGAAGACTTTATGGAGGTGCCCCCCGTTCAGTTTTCCAGCACATTGCGCCGGAAGCGTTCCAGAATCGCCAGTCCTACCGCCCCGCTTTTTTCGGGGTGGAATTGCGTGGCGTGCAGATTGCCCACGCTGAACGCCGCCCAAAACGGCACGCCGTAGTCGGTCAGTGCGCCGTGATCGACCCGCACGGTGGCGGGCACGTAATAGCTATGCACAAAGTAGGCGTGAGCCGGAGCAGGTAACCCGCGCAGCAGGGCGCTGTCGCCCACGCTCCGCATCGAGTTCCAGCCCATCTGCGGCACTTTGCGCTCGGGCACGGCCTCAAATTTGCGAACTGTGCCGGGAATCAGGTTCAGGCCCGCCACGCCCGGCGCTTCCTCGGAATCAGTGAGCAGCATTTGCATGCCCACGCAGATGCCCAAAATGGGTGTGCCCGCGTGCGCGGCGGCCATCACGGGGGCGTGGAATCCGCTGCTCTCGAAGGCCTCCATCACTTGCCGGAAGTGGCCTTGTCCGGGCACCACCACCGCCCGCGCTCCCGGCACGTCGGCGGGATCGGCGCTGACCCGCACGCGCATTCCAGCCCGTGCCAGAGCTTTGGCAGCGCTGCGAACGTTACCTGCGCCGTAGTCGAGGAGCAAAACTTCTGGTTGGTCACTCATAGGCTTCCTTTCGTACTCGCCACTCCGTCCGACGTGACCTGTACAGCGTCGCGCAAGGCACGGGCAAAGGCTTTCATAATCGCCTCTATCACGTGGTGCGCCTCACGGCCTGCCAGCACGCGCACATGCAGGTTGGCCCCGGCGTGGTTGCAAAACCCCCGCAAAAACTCCCGCAGATGGTAGTGGCTCATACCGCCCGCCGTGCCCCACACGTCCAGCGTTTCGGGTTCGAAGGCGAGGTGGGCGCGGCCCGACAAGTCCAGCACCACATGAGCCAGTGTTTCGTCCATCGGCACGAAGGCGCTGCCGTAGCGCTCGATGCCTTTGCGGTCTCCAAGGGCCTGCGCCAACGCCTGCCCCAAGGTAATCCCGGTGTCCTCGATCAGGTGGTGAGGCTCAATGTGCAGGTCTCCGGTGGCCTGAACAGTCAGCCCGATGCGGGAATGCCGCGCCAGAGCGTCCAGCATATGGTCAAAAAACCCGTGCCCGGTGGCGGGCGGCGGATAAGAAACACTGTCCAGATCAAGGTTGACCGTGATGTCGGTTTCGCTGGTGCGGCGGTTGATGCTGCCCCTGCGGCCAGAAGCGCTGGAGGAAGGAGTGGGGGTGGCCGGGTGGCTCATACCTCTATGCTACGGCGGAACGGGGAGCGTGTGCGGGCCGAAACATGGACAGCTCTGAGCATTGGAGAGAAGAAAGGGGTGTGTTTCCCTCGCCCTTTGTGGCCGAGGGCTTCGCAGAGCGAGGGGGCCACATTTCTTGCATGACACATACTCTGTGTTGCGGCGAGCCTGATATGGAATCAGCCAAACTGCCCGAAGACAATTTGGCTGATGCTGGCGCTAGGGTACTTAGGACAGTTCGCGCAGGCCGCTTTCTTTGAATATGGTGCTGCCGATCAGCGCGGCGCAGGCGGGCCAGTTGCCGTCGTCAGGGGCAGGCTGCCCAGTCAGGCGCGACTCCAGAATCTGCACGAGGCGGGCCGCCTCTTGGCGCTCGTCCTCACTGGCATCGGCCAGCACGTGGGCATGACGCAGCACCAGCGCGGCTTCTTGAGTATTGTCTCGGTTTTCGATCACTTCTTTCAGCAGGGCAATATACAGCGCGGCGGCGTTGTCGAAATACAAGTACACCGTGCCTTTGCTCAGGCCTGCTTCACGGGCGGCGGCGTTGACACTCCAGCCCTCAGCGTGATGCAGCGAGGCAAGTGTCGCGTCGAGAAGGCGAGTTCGCATGGCGGCTTTGGCCTGTGGAGAACGGGCGCGGGTACGTTTGGAGCGTTCTTCTGTCATGACATCGGATATTTTCATATTAGACCGCCTTTCTGCTGAACAGCATTTCATTTTTTCAGCTGAACAATGGGTGACTTAGTTCTATGGGTCAATTCTGCGCCTTGAAATCGAAAATAGCTATACCATGTAGATGAAGTCAAATTTAGATCAGAACTTCATCGCCAGTAGGAAATTTCACACAATCAAGGATCGGGATGGTCAGTTTTCAGCGATCTAGTGACTGTAATGCACTTCGCGTCAGATACAGCCCCGCGCCGTCCTATTAGAACGCTCGGTACTGAAACTGACTGGTACGTCCTTACTTTTCAGGGTCACAAGCCTGAAGCTGACCTACATCGAACAACTAGTAGACCGTTCATGAAGCATTCTTTACAGCACAACAGTTGTAACTGGCCTCTCTCATCTTGACAACTTTACGAAACCATGCCAGTGAAATATTCCACATAGATATTTATACTGAACTGGGCAATGCGCCGACCTTCGACAGAAGAACCACTGCGATTGCCGAGCTATATCGATTCAAAAATGTGCGGCCCGCTACAATGAATGGAACGATTTGCCTATCTGCTCTCAAAAGCCTTGGCCCAGTGTAAAAGCACACACTTACGCCAACTGTATAAGAATTTGTTCCTATTACAAAACATCAAGCCTCTGTCTTACTTTATCGGATTTTATGCATCACAGCTTCATCACAACCCTGCGTACTCTGCTCTCGACTAATTTTCTTACGCCAATTATAACCGATACTTCCTTATATTTGACTCCTCTTTCTGGACATAACGCTTCATATGAAATGTCACAGGTTACGTTTGTTAAGTTGTCTAGCTGTTTGTAACAGTCGGCCAATTCTAAACGTGATAGACCTCCCGCGTCGGCATAATTCAACGGTTCCACCCGCATTCCATCTACCTTTTGGAGGTTTTGTGATGGCACGTCTGACCCCTATTGTTTCGGCTGGTACCTTGGCACTCACCCTTTTGCTCGCCTCCTGCGGTTCCCAGCCCACCGAAACTGCACTCGCCGCGCCTGATGCAGCGCAGGCCGCTGGCCCTGACCGTGCGGCCCGTATCGAAGCGCCCCTGCTCGGCACGGCCAACCCAGACGCCATTCCCGGCCAGTACATCGTGGTGATGAGTGAGGGCAGCGTCAGCGGCCTAAGTGCCCAAGGCCTGAGCGCCCAGAATGCCGGAAGCCTGATTCGTGCCTTGTCACTCGATCCGCAGGGCGTGACGGTACAGCAGGTGTACACGCAGGCCATCGAGGGCTTTGCGGGCAAGCTGAGCGCCCAGAACCTCCAGACGTTGCGGGCTGATCCCCGCGTGAAATACATCGAGCAGGACGGCGTGATGCGGGCCAACGCCACCCAGACGGGCGCGACGTGGGGCCTTGACCGCATCGATCAGCGTGACCTGCCCCTGAACGGCAGCTACAGCTACACGCCCACCGGCAGCGGCGTCACGGCCTACATCATCGATACGGGCATCAATATCGGGCATACCAATTTTGGCGGGCGGGCAGTGTGGGGCACCAATACCACCGGCGACGGCAACAACTCGGATTGTCAGGGACACGGCACACACGTGGCCGGAACGGTAGGCAGCGCAACTTGGGGCGTGGCTAAGGCCGTGAAACTCGTGGCCGTGAAAGTGCTGGACTGCGCTGGCAGCGGCAGCAATTCGGGCGTCATCGCGGGCATCAACTGGGCTGTAAGTAACAAGACCGGGCCAGCCGTTGCCAACATGAGCCTCGGCGGGGGCGCGAGCCAAGCCGTAGACGACGCCGTGAACTCGGCTTCCTCGCGCAACCTCGTGATGGTGGTGGCCGCCGGAAACGAGAACCAGAACGCCTGCAACGTCAGCCCTGCACGTGCCGCCAGCGCCATCACGGTAGGTTCCACCACCCGCACCGACGCCCGCAGTTCTTTCAGCAACTTCGGCTCCTGCGTCGATATTTTTGCGCCCGGCAGCGACATCACCAGCACGTGGATCGGCAGCACCACCGCCACCAATACCATCAGCGGCACCAGCATGGCCAGCCCGCATGTGGCTGGAGCGGTAGCCCTGCTGCTGCAAGGCACGCCCAGTGGCAGCAGCAGCGCCATCACGTCTAGCCTGATCAGCGCCAGCACCCCCAACAAGGTCACGGGTGCGGGCACGGGCAGCCCCAACCGCCTGCTGTTTACGGGAACGGGCGGCACCACGCCTCCGCCCACCGGCACGACCACCACCTACACAGGCAGCGTCAGCAACCGCACCAGCAGCTACAAACCAGGCACGGGCGGCTTCAGCTACGCGGGCGGCACCCTCAAGGGCAACCTGAGCGCGGCCAGCGGCACCGATTTCGACCTGTTCCTGCAAAAATACAACGGCAGTGCGTGGGCCGATGTGGCCAGCAGCGAGGGCAGCAGCAGCACCGAAGCCATCAGCTACGCGGCGGGCAGCGGCACCTACCGCTGGGAAGTGTACGCCTACAGCGGCAGCGGCAATTACACGCTGGTAGAAACCAAGTAAAGCTGAGGCGGGCTGACAGAGAAGCGCACAGTCAGCCCGTTCGACTTGCAGCTCTGTGCATGTTCGTACCGAAAAGCATGGGCCGGGCAGCCGCGCGAGTGTTGCTCAGCCCAGCATCCCCTTAACCCTGCCACCCCAAGCATCAGGAGAACCCATGATCCGTCCCACGTTGCCCCGCCTGATTTCCCTCATCGCCCTCGGCTCCTTGGCTCTGACGGCCTGCAACACGGCCAGCGTGGTTCCCGCCGTGGCCCTAGACGCGCCCGCCGAATCACAAACTGTAACGGGCACCGAATTGGCCTTTTCAGGGCTTCAGCCCCAAATCGTGTATGGCACGGTCACCAGCGTGTCCACTCGGCCCTATCAGGTCAGCGTTACGCCTTCCAGTTCGTTGGCGGGCGGCTGGTGCGGGGGCGTCCTCATCAGCAAAGACTGGGTGCTGACCGCCGCTCACTGTGTCGAGGGCCAATCGACGGCCAGCATGCGGGTGCGGGCCGGAATCAATGACCTGACCACCAGCAGCGGGCAACTCAAGTCGGCTTCGCGCATCATCTTGTATCCCGGACGCTCCGCCAGCAGCGACGCCTACGACATCGCGCTCATCAAGGTCAGCAGCGCTTTCGTGTTGGGCAGCACGGTGCAGCCCGCCGCCTTGCCCGGCAACGCCGCCGAGAGTGTGCTGGACGTGAACGGCAAGTCGGCCACGGTCAGTGGGTGGGGCAAGACGGAAACGGGCGCGTCCAGCCCCCGCGCCCTCCGTGAAGTGACTATTCCGATTACGCCCACAGGGAGCGACTGCGGCACGCGCCCTGGCAACACCATTTGCGGCAAATACTCGGCGGGCCGCGACTCCTGCAACGGCGACAGCGGCGGCCCCCTTGCCGCGCCCTACAACGGCAAAATGTACGTACTGGGCGTGGTCAGCTACGGCCCAGTCGAGTGCCGAGGCTACGGCGTGTATACCCGCGTCAACGGCTACATCAACTGGATCGCCCAGCAAACAGGAATTGCCGCTCAGTAAGCACAGAGAACTGTTGGGTACATCGGCAAAGCAGGAGGCGGGATTTGGCGTGTGGGTGCGCCTGAATCCCGCCTCCTGCTTTCTGTTTCGGTAGCCTTCCGAACGTGAAGACTGGATGTGTGGAATTGGAAGTCACGCCGCCGCGTTATGTCTTGACCATAATCACATTCTGTTATAAACTAAATGTATGAAGCTGAGCGATGTTCAGAAACGACTCCAAGCCCCGTTTCCCGCTCATGTGGTGGCGTGGAAACCTCAGGCCTTTACCAAAGACCGCACCCGCGCCCTGATGCTCGCCCACGTGGACGCCCGCGCCGTACAAGACCGCCTCGACGCCATCTGCCCCGATGGGTGGACATTTGAAATCGAAGTCATCGCCGGGGCCGCCCGCCCCACCGTGAAGGGCCGCCTGACCGTGTTGGGCGTCATTCGTGAGGACATCGGAGAGGCCCCGGAAGGCGACCTCGGCACGCTGAAGGCCGCCAGCAGCGACGCCCTGAAGCGCTGCGCCGTGCACTTCGGCATTGGCCGTTACCTGTACGACCTGCCCAAAGTCTGGGCCGACTGGAACGACGCGAGGCGCGAACCCGTGACCCCGCCCGAACTGCCCGAATGGGCACGCCCTGACCACGAACGCAGCCCCGGCGGAGCGCACTTGGTGCAGGCGATGGAGCAACTGCGCTACGAGTTGCCCGAAGACCTCGACCTTCAGCGCGAAGTGTATAAGCACCTGAAAGCCGCGCTGGGCAGCATTCACCCCGGTCAGGGCACCGGACAGGCCGCGTGAACCTGCCTCCCACGCCCCGCCAGACCGGACTGGTCATGCTGGCCGTGCTGGGTCTGATGCTGCTGGGCGGCGCGATTGCCCGGATGCTGTAACAGTCGGAAGAAAAATAGCCCCGCTTGCCGTGTATTCGGTGGGCGGGTTTTTTTATTAGCTCTGGTACTTCAACACTCTGATGATTCCCCCAAAGCTGATGAACCCATTTTTTTCGTCTGGCAGGAAGCGGAGCAACTCTCGGTCAAGCCACTCGGCAATCTGTTCTGATGCTTCCCGGCCTTCGTCGCTAGCAGCAATCGTGTTGCTCTGGGTCAGGAGATAGGACACGAGTTGGGTGCGGTTCATTGGCAAGTCGTGTTTGAACTCTTCTTCCCAAAAACTGAAGCCCTCTGCTGTGGCCTGCGCTTCATCCAAGGTGTAGGGCCAGCGTGCCGGGGCAGGATAACGGGTGTTGTAGTGCTGTTTTACCCACAGATTGAACAACGGTTCTCCTGTCGAGTGTCCCAGAAAAAACATGTCGTACACGCACAGGACGCCGCCGCGTCTCAGGATACGGCGGGCCTCTGCAAAGAAAGCGGGACGGTCAAACCAGTGGATGCCCTGCGCCACTGTGATGACATCCACGCTGTTTGCGTCGAGCGGCAATTCCTCGGCGGGAGCCTGTGCATACTTGATCCGTGCATGCTCGGCGGCCTCGGCCAGCATGGATGACGACAGGTCAAAGGCCCAGACTTGATTCACTACCTCTGCCAAAGCCACGCTGGATAAGCCCGTGCCGCAGGCGATATCCGCTCCGACTCCGCCTTTTCCCCGTGCCTCTTCACTCAGCCAAGGAGTTAGCCGCTCCATAAACAGCGGGTGGAGGTAAGGCCGTCCAGCCGCGTACCGTTTGGCTCCATCAGCACTTTGAAAGGGATTTTGGATCACTGCAACAGCATAAGCATTGGCAAAGCCTAGTTTTTGAGAGGAACAAAGGAATGGATTTTGCTGTCCAACTTCTCCAGCACAAACAGCGTATGCGCCACCCGCACGCCGTAATGCGAAATCCAGCCCTCCTCGTGCTGCACGCTGAGGCCGCATTCGGCAAACAGCGCCAGCCATTCCGCCCGCGTGCGCTCCTGCTGCGGGTGCCCCCATTCCAGATTCATCAGGGCGTCGACCCAATGTGACTGGCTGCCCGTGTCTTCTAACACCAGCACGCGCCCCCGTGACACGCGTACAGCTTCACGCAAGACCCGCTCCGGGTCAGGGCAATGGTGCAGCACGAAGGCCAGCAGCACGGTGTCGAAGCTGTCATCGGGGAAAGGAACGGTGTGGCCGTCATAGCTGTGGCGCGGCAGGCTGTACTTTTGCGCCAGCAGCGCGGCAATCGGTTGGGCGATCCAGCGTTGCCCGAATGCGCCGGGGTGGGGCGGCACATCCAGCAGCGTGACCTGAAAGCCGTGCCAGAGCCTCAGCAGCGCGGCGGTGTGGCCGGAGCCCGCGCCCATATCGAGCACCTGCCCGCCAACGGGATGCGGCGCGATTCGGCCCGCCAAGTCTGCCGCCCGCCGCCACGCGACTGGGCCGTAGAGGGCGGCGGCAATGGAGGCCCAGACCCGCACCTACACGCCCCGTTTTTTGGTGCCTTTCATCGGCGCGTGTGTCCAAGGATCGTCGGGCCAAGGGTGCTTGGGATAGCGTCCCCGTAAGTCCTTGCGAACCTCGAAATAGCTGGAATTCCAGAACGAGCGCAAATCCTGCGTGACCTGCACAGGCCGTCCGGCGGGCGACAGCAGATGCAGCAGCACGGGCGTCCGGCCCCCATTCACGGTGGGCGTCTCGGCCAGCCCAAACAATTCCTGCAACTTCACCGCCAAAATGGGCGCATCGCCGGGGCGGTAGTCCAGCCGGATGCGGCTCCCGGTGGGCACGCTCAGGTGCGTGGGGGCCAATTCGTCCAGTTGCGCGGGCAGCGGCCAAGGCAAGAGGGCTTGCAAGGAGGGCAGCAGGTGAATGCGTCCCAGATCTTCCCGGCTGCGGGCATTGCCGAGGTGCGGCCCAAGCCACGTGTCCAGTGTGTCCAGCAGCGCCGTATCAGACAAATCGGGCCAACCGTCATCAGGCCGCCAGTGCCGTACCGATTCCACACGGGCGCGAAGTTGCGCGGCTTCTGGCGAGAAATTCAGCAGATGCAATCCCTCGGTGCGGATGGCTCCGGCCAATGCGCCCACCCGCGCCCCGGTGGGCAACTCACGCAGGGGTTGGCTACTCAGCACCAACGCGCCTACCCGCTGTTGCCGCTCAGCCAGCAGCGTGCCCGTGCGGGAATCCCAACGCACCACGTCGGCGGCTTCGGCGCGGGCCTCTAGTGCGGCGCGGCCTAATGGGGCCGCCAGAAAAATCCGGCCTTCCGCACTGCCTGAGTATTTGGCTGCTGCGCCGGGTGTGGCGTCCAGATGCGCCACTGCCAACGCTGAAGCCCCGGCCAACGGGTCTCCTTCGGGCAGCGCCGCGCCCTGTCCACCTGCCAGCAAAAACCGCCCGCGTCCGTCCTCCCGCGCCAGTGCCGCCCGCTCCGGGTAAGCCAGTGCCACCAACGCGCCCACGTCGTAGCCGTCCGGGGGAGTAAGATCAGGCCGCACTTTCAGCAGCGTGCGCCACTGCTTAGAGAGGCGTTCCACCCGCTCCAGCACGGCCACGTCGGCTGCGGTGCGCTCGCTACGTCGCCACGCCCGCAGTGCCGCCACCCGGTCTGTCAGATCGGCCCCAGAACCGGGGGGCAACGGGTCGCGTTCTTCCAGTAGGGCGGCCACGTCGGCGGCCAATGCTCCATCTTCGGCCCCGTTGAGCAGGTGCGCCAAGCGGGGATGCGTGGGGAAGTCCAGCAATCTTGCTCCCGCTGTCGTCACCCGTCCGGCGTCATCCAGTGCGTCCAGATCGTGCAGCAGCGTGCGGGCGAGGGCCACACGCGGTGCGGGCGGCACGTCCAGCCAGTGCAGGGTGGCCGGGTCGGGCGTGCCCCACTGCGCCAATTCCAGCGTCAGCGGGGCGAGGTCGGCTTCCAGCACTTCGGGCAGGCTGGCGGCGGGCAACAGGGCGTGCGTGCGCTCGCTCCAGAGGCGGTAGGCCACCCCCGGCGCGGTGCGTCCGGCCCGTCCTGCACGCTGCGTGGCGCTGTCCCGCGTGACCCGCCCCGTGACCATGCGCGACAGCCCCGATGCCGGATCGAAGCGCTGGGTGCGGCTCTGCCCACCGTCTATGACCACCCGCACGCCCGCAATGGTCAGGCTGGTTTCGGCAATAGACGTGGCGAGAACCACTTTGCGCCGCCCACTCGGATCAGGCAGGAGCGCCCGCCGTTGCGCGGTTAAAGGTAGGTCGCCGTAGAGGGGCAACACTACGGTTCCCGCTGCTTCCAGATCGGCCAGTTGCCCCGCCGCCCCCCGAATCTCGCGCACGCCCGGCAAGAAGGCCAGAATGTCGCCGGGGTCGGCCTCCAGCGCCGAGCGCACGGCCCGCGCCACCGCGTCTTCTACCCGCCCCACCGGGTCGGCACTCAGGTAGCGCACCTCCACCGGGTAGGCCCGCCCCGCGCTCTCGATCAGCGGGGCATTCAGGCGTGAGGGCAGGTCAGCATTCAGGGTGGCACTCATGACCAGCACGCGCAGGTCGTCGCGCAGTGCGCCCTGCACTTCCCGCAGTAAGGCCAGCGCCAAATCAGCGTTCAGGCTGCGTTCGTGGAATTCGTCCAGAATGACCAATCCCACGCCCGCCAGTTCAGGATCGCGCTGCAATCGGCGGGTCAGAATGCCCTCAGTCACAACCTCTATTCGGGTGGCCGCCGACACCCGCGACTCGAAGCGCACGCGGTAGCCCACGCTCTGGCCTACTTCCTCACCCAAGGTTTCGGCCATGCGGGACGCTACCGCCCGCGCCGCCACCCGCCGGGGCTGAAGCATCACGATGGTTTGGCCTGCCAGCCAAGATTCATCAAGCAGAGCCAGCGGCAGCGCCGTGCTTTTGCCCGCGCCGGGGGGAGCCTGCACCACCACCAATGCCGTATGGTGCAGCGCCGCCCGCACCGCCGGAATCACTTCGGCAATGGGCAAGTCGGTGGGCGGCAGGAGAGAAGCAGACATTTCGGCAGGCATGCTAGCGCGGGTGGGCGGGCAGAGGAATGGAACGCCTGTTCAGCAAAAGCGTGTACACTCACGGCGTCCTGCAAGGGACGCGGCGCATGACAACCGGGGCAAGAGCGGGTACAACACGGACGTGAAAGCGCCCGGAGTTGCGATCCGGGCGCTTCAGAAAAGGAGGTGATTTCCTTATGGCTCAACACCGTAAGGTTACACCAAAACGCCCGCGCAAGCCAATCAAGCCGAGTGACGTTGCTGCGATCATAGCAGCGGTAGGCACTCTGCTGATGGGCTTGGCGGCGGTTCTGACAGCCCTGAACTAAGCCCTCTCGCGCTCCGGTTGCGTGTGCCTAAATTCCGATATTCAGCGGCCCTTCTGCCTGTCAGCAGTTGGGCCGTTTTCTATATCGGAACAGGCAGCCCCTCTAGCCTTAGAACGTCCCGCAAATCGCGCAGCACCGCATCCGGCGTTTCCCCATTCAGCGCGTGTCCGGTGGGCAGGAAGGCTGCTCGCATCCCCACTTGCTGTGGCCTCCACACGTCATTTTTGGGCGAGTCGCCTACAAACCAAGTTTCCGCCGCCGACACGCCCAGCCGTTCCAGCGCCAGCGTGTAGATGCGGGGGTCAGGTTTGCTCAGGCCCACTTCCTTGCTGATCACGACATCATCGACAAGGGGCCGGAGACCGCAGCCTTCCAAACAGGCGGTCTGTACGTCCTTCCAGCCGTTGGTGACGACGCCTATTCGGATTCCAGCCGCTCGCAACTCGTCCAGTGCGTTTACCGCGTATGGCATGAGGGCAGGAGCAGTCAGGAAATGGGTGGCAAAATCTTGGAATAACTGCTCGGAGTCGTGCAGTAAGCCAAATTCCCCGATCAAATCTGGGAAAACTTCCCGCTTAGCTCTGTACCCAAAATCGTCCAACTCGGTGAACCTTTCTGCATACCCAGCAGGCAGACCAAACCGTTCCATATGCCCGCTCAGCCAGCTTTGCACGGTGGCGTTTCGGTCATGCAAGGTGCCGTCCAGATCGAACAGAACGGCGCGTACTGGAGTCAACGCGGCCCCGGACGAATGCTGAGATCAGGGATGGTGGCGTCACGCGGCAAGTTCAGCACAGAGCAGATAGCGTCGGCCACCGTTTCGGCCTGTACGAAGGCGGTAGGGTCATACGTTGCGCCTTCCTGCCCGCGCACCTTGCGCTGCATTTCGGTGGCGGTGCGGCCCGGATAGAGGCTGGTGACGCGCACGTCGTGGGGCGCTTCCTCGTCGCGCAGGGCGTCGGCCAAGGCTTTCAGGGCGTGCTTGCTGGCGGCGTAACTGGCCCACTCTGCGCCCGCCCGCAGTCCCGCGCCGCTGTTCACGAACAGAACCGTGCCGCGCTCTGCCCGCACACGCGCCAGCAGCAGCCGGGTCAGTTCGGCGGGGGCCACCACGTTCACGGTCAGGGTGTGCGTCCACACCGCGTAATTCTGCTCGGCCACCGCGCCCAATTCCACCATTCCGGCGTTGTGAATCAGGTTAGTCACGCGGCCCAATCCAGCCAAAGCCCCCGCAAACGTTTCGGGCCGCGTCAGATCAAGGGTCAATGTTTCGCCGCCCACTTCTGCCTGCAACGTGTCCAGTTTGGCTGGGTCACGCCCCACCAGAATCAGGTCGTGTGCGCCAGCCAAAGCGCGGGCGAGCGCTGCGCCGATGCCGCCAGTGGCACCGGTGATGAGGGTCACGGGTTGGGTCATGGGCAGACGCTAGCGCACTTGGCGGGTGGAGGCACAGCAAAACCGCCGCACCCATTCAGGGAAGCGGCGGTCAGAGGTTAGAGTTTAAGGCTCAGGGGCAAGGAGTCACTGCACTTGCGCTGTTGCGGGGCGTAGGGGCCGCCGCCGTAAAATCGCTGGCGTTGTTATTGGCGTCGGTGCAGCCGTTTCCGGCACGGGTGGCGGCAGTGGTGTTGCTCAGAGCCGGAGCCGCAGCAGCGCCTTCAAAGGCGTTGGCGCTGCCGTAGCCCACGAAGTCCAGCACGTCGGGATCGGCCAGTCCGGTAATCGCTGCGGCGTTGGCTACCAGCGCGATTTTGCCGTTGGTGCCCGACATCAGAATGCCCGTACCCGTGAAGTTGGCGTCGGGCGTGGGCAGGGCCGCCGCGGGGCCTGTGCCGTCCGACATGCGGATCAGGAAGGATTGGCCGGGCTGCACGTTGAAGGTGGGCAGGGCGATGGAAGCGGTGGCCGTCGCCGCGAACGTGCCTGCCGCCGAAGCGTACTGCACGCTCATTCCTGCCGTACTCACAGGCTGCTTGCTGCGGTTGAACAACTCCACGAAGTCGCTGAGGAAGGTTGCGCCGCCGTTGCCGCCCGCGCCGTAGACCTGCCGAATCACGAGTGCGCCGCCTGCCACTGCCGCTGCTGGGTTCACGGTCACGTTCAGGGTGCTGCTGTCGCTGAGTGCGCCGTTGCGGGCGGTGATGGTGTACTGGTAGCTGCCGGGGGCCGTGCCAGCCGGGGCCGAAACAGTGGCGTTGAAGGCTGCGCCGCTGGCGACGGTGGCGGGCACGGTCACGATGGCGGGTGCGCCGCTGTTAGGCGTCACGGTCAGGGTGATGGGGCCGCTGGCGTTCACGTTGCTGGCGGTAAAGCTCTGGGTCACGCTTCCGCCCACGGTCACGGTGGCGTTGCCCGTTTCCGGGGTCAGGGTCAGGCTGGCAATCGGCGTGCTGATGGGCGCGTCTGCCGTCAGGTTCAGGCCCACCAGCACGGGGTCATGGTCGCTGCTGCGGAAGGCGTCGGGTGCGAAGAAGGATGCCTGCTGATCGGCAGCCTTGAATTCCGTGTTGTAGTCCAGAATCACGGGTTCGTCGGCGTTGATGTGCCACTTGGTCTTGCCCGTCAGTTGCCCGTTCAGGCTCTGGCTCACGATGGCGTGATCGAGGCTGCCCCACGTGCCGTCGAACTGGTACGAGTAGCTTTCGGGGCCAAATACGCTGACCAGATCGTCGGCGTTGCCTGCCGTATTGTCGGCCCCACGCAACAGGCGCATGATCGGGTCTTCCATCCGGTAGGCGTTCAAGTCGCCCAACAGGATGCGGTCTGCGTCGGCCACACCGGTGGGGTTGGTTTCCAACCATTTGGTGATGACGGCGGCGGCGGCAAGGCGTGTGGCGTTGCTGGCCCCCTGACCGTCCAACTGATCGGTGTCGCCCGCGCAGGGGCTGCCCTTACTTTTCAGGTGAGCCATCGCCGCGGTAAAGCGCCCGCCGTTCGCGTTGCTCTGGAAGGTCTGCGCCAGCGTGGGGCGGTTGCAGGTGTCGATATAGGCCGGGTCGAAAGTGCTGTCCAGAATCGCCAGATTGCCCACCGGGGTTACGGCGGCGGGTTTGTAGATCATGGCAACCGTAATCGCGTCGGTGCCGATGTTGGCCGCCGAATTGATGTAGGCGTAAGTGCCCGCCGTGCCGCCCGTGGCCGGGTCGTTCAGCGCATTCACCAGATTGGCGAGGCTGCTGTTGGCACCCTTGGCGTAGTCGTTCTGCATTTCCAGAATGCCCAGCACATCGGCGTTCAGTTTGCGAATCGAATCTACGGTTTTGGCCCGCTGGCGCAGGAACTCGTCGCAGTTGTTGGCCCCGCGTGCCGTGCTGCCTGTGCCGTTGGGGGTGCAGCCCGTATTGGTGGTCAGCAGCGTGGTGAAGTAGTTCAGCACGTTCATGCTGCCCACGCGCAGGCTGCCGCCCACCGCTTCGGGCACGGGCTGGCGCGGGTTGGTGGCGGTAATGGTGGTGCTGGCGGCGGTGGCGTGAATGCGGTAAGTGTCGATGCTGCCGCTGCCCGTCCAGCCGTCGTTGCTGTAGCTCAGCACGCCTGTGGCGGTGGCCGTATCGCCGCCGCGCAGGGTGTTGGCCGCGCTGAGGGGTTGGTTGCCGCGCCCGAAAATCAGCGGGTTGGGGTTCTGCGCCCGCGTGCCGTCGTCGATCCGAATAAAGCGGTTGGGCAGGTTGGCATTGAATGCGGCCAGTCCCGCCACACTGGGCGCGTTGATCTGGCTGAAGGTGTACAGGCGCTCGTCGGCCAGATCGAAGCTGCCGCCACGTCCCAGCGTGAAATTGTTGGTCACGGTGCCGCTGACCGTCACCAGCATCCCCTCGAAGCGTTCGCGCTCCGAGAAGGGGAGAGGCAGAGTGAGGGTCTGGGGTGCGGGCAGGGCGGTTCCATTCGCCAGCACAGTCACGGCAGCCGCACTGGCGGGGCTGATCTGCGTGGCAGTCACGAATTCGCTCACGTTTCCGGTCACGCGCACGCGGTCTCCGGTGGTCAGGGTGGGGCAATTGCCACCCGTAGAACCGCAGAAGATGAACACGCCGTCGCTGGTCTGGGCGTCGTTGTCGGCGTCTATCCCTTCTTCCTGCACAAAAAAGCCGCGCAAGGTTCCGGCCACCAGATTGCTGGTCACCACGCCTTCTACGGTCACGGCTCCGGTCAGCGGGCTGGGGGCGTTGCCGCTGGGGGTGCTGCCCTGCACGGCTCCGATGTTGTTGAGGGCAATGGTGCCGGGGTTGTCGGTGGCGCTGAACACGAGACTGAAGGCAAACGGGTCTTCGGCGGCGGTGGCGGCCATCGGAATTTGGGTGGCAAAGGTCACCACCGTTTCGGCTCCGGGCGCGAGAGTGGACAGACTCTGCCAGCCCTGATGCGCCACGCCCGCCACTTGCAGGCCAGCGGGCAGGGTCACGGCCAAGTCCCCTGTATTCAGCCCGGTCACCAGCGGCGTCGCTTTGGGGTCAGGCGCGAAGGTGGGCACGCCGCCCACGTAGGTCAGTTCGCGGCCCGTGTCGGGTTTCAGGGCGGCGGCGCGGGTGTCGGGGACGGGGGAGCCGTCGAACCGCTTCACGTCCTTAAACGGGGTAGAGGAGACGGTGGCCGTATTGGTGGCGTCGCCGCCCGCCGTGTCTACAGGCACGAAGGTGGGGGCCGTCAGCGTGGCGGTTCCAGTGTTTTTCACCCGGAAGGAAGCCCGCAGGTAGCGCACCCGGTTGGCCTCATCGGTCAGGGTGCCCGCCGACAGGGGCGTGTACAGGAGATCGGTGACGGCGGTGGCCTGCGGAGTGAGTCCCTTTACGGCCTGCACGCTGATGGTGGGCGTGGCAGAGGTGGCGTCCGTCACGCGCAGTTCGTAGGTGCCGAGGTTGGCGGGTGCGGTGCGGGCGGTCTGATTGGCACCGGGTTGGTTGGCGTTGGGAGCTTGCACGCTGGGTTGGCCGCAGGCGGTCAGGGCCAACAGTCCGGCAAGAATCAGGCGGTTGCTGAAGAGAGGACTGGACATTATTGTTCGCTCCGTGTGGGCAGGGTCAGGGGGGTGGCGGCGCTCGGTGCCGTTTCTACGGCGGCCAGCAGCAGCGTGACGGAAAAGGGTTCAGCGCCGGGGTGGGCGGTGCGGTTGAGGGTCAGGCCCACATTCAGGGGCCGGGTCGCGCCCGTGCCCTGCGTGACGAAGGCTTTTCCGGTGTAGGTGCCTGCGGCAAAGCTGCCCGCTGGGTAGCCCGCCACCGTTCCCGCCGGACTCTTCGCGCCTGTGGTGGTCAGGGAAACGTCGTTGTATAGGCTCGCGCCGGGAGTGGTCACGTCTTCTACCAAGCCTGTGGCCGCATTAAAAGTCTTGGGCTGGCCCAGCGTCAGCGATGAGGCGTAGGCAGGCGCAGAGGTGCCGTTAAACAGCCGAATCAGCGTGTAGGGCGTGTTGCCTTCGGTCAGGGGGCTGCCCATGCCGTCCACTTTGGCATCGTCCGACAGGCTCACGGGCACGAAGGCCAGCGGCGTGCTGCCCACGTTGCCCACCCGGTAGGCCGCGTGGAAGTGGCGCGTATCTTGCCCGTTCACGGTGGCAGTGAACGTGTGAACACTGTCCAGCGTAAAAGTCAGGTTCGCCGTGTCCTGCGCGGTCAAGTTGCCGCTGACCACGTTCAGGCTGCTGCCCAGAAGTTGCGTGCCGATGCCGTTGATGGTCAGGGCCACGATGGGCGCGGTGCCGCTCGGCGTAGGTGTGGGTTCGGGAAGGGGTGTAGGGTCGGGCGTGCAGGCCACGAGGCCCGCCAGCAAGGTGAGGGTCAACAGGGTTCGTTTCATAGCGTCCTTAGGAAACAGCAGTGAGTTGGAGTTGAAGCACCCAATTCTAAACGCGAAATGTCAGGAATGTTAATGCTGGGTGTGAAGTTCAGTGTTCTTGAGCGGGTGCTTATGGGTTGAGGGCTGAGTCTAAGCCGTTTTGATCTTGCGGTTCAATTTGTCGGCGGCCACCAGCAAGACGTCCCACACACCAGAAAAGGGCGGGGCGTAGGCAAGGTCGGTATCAAAGAGATGCTGAACGGTGCTGCGGCGGTGCAGCAGGGCGGCCACCACGTCTACCCGCTTCACGCTGATGTGGCGCGGGCTGACCAGTTGCACGCCTAGCAGTCGACCACTGCCCACTTCGGCGGTCAGGCGCACATGAATCGGGCGCGAATCGCCGTAATACCCGGCGTGGTCGGTGCTGTCTACATCTACACTCACGGCCTTCAATCCCAGCGCATCGGCTTCGGCCTGTGTTAAGCCAGTGCGGGCCGCGCCCAACTCGAAGACTTTGAAAATGGCCGTGCCCACGATGCCGGGAAAAGTGGCGTCTCCGCCTGCCATATTCACGCCTGCCACGCGGCCCATGCGGTTGGCGGTGAGGCCCAGCGGAATATGCACCTTGCGCCGCGTGACCCGGTGCAGGCTTTCGGAGTTGTCGCCCGCCGCGTAGATGCCCGGAACGCTGGTTTCCTGCCGAATATTCACCGCCACCGCGCCGGTTTTGCCGAGTCGTGCGCCCGCCGCTTTTACCAGTTCCGTATTGGGTTTCACACCGACTGCCACGATCACCAGATCAGCCCGCACCAATCCCTTCGAGGTCTGCACACCCGTCACGTGTCCTTCTCCGGTCAGGCCCTCCACTGCCGTCCCACAGCGCACATCCACGCCCTTAGCTTCCAACTCTGCCCGCACGCGGCGTTGCAACTGGGTATCCAGCATTCGCCCCGCCACTTCCGGCCCCTTTTCCAGCAGCACCACATTCAGGCCGCGTGCGTGCAGGGCTTCGGCCATCTCCAGCCCGATATAGCCGCCGCCGACGATGCAGGCGCGTTTGGGCGCTTTGCCGTCCTTTCCCTGCAAACTGGCCTCTATCGCCTGTCCGTCTGGAATGTCGCGCAGCACATGCACGCCGCTTAACGTGGTGTGTGCCCAGTCGGGGCGCACGGCGCGGACTCCGGTGGCGATCAAGAGGCGGTCAAAGGGTTCCGTGGTGGTGCGTCCGGCGGCGCGGTCTAGCACGGTCACGGTGCCAGCTTTCGCGTCCACGCCCGTCACTTCATGCCCGGTGCGAATGCCGATGCCTTGGCCGCGCATCCGTTCCGGCGTCCGGGCGATCAAGTCGTCAAAGTCCTCAACTTCTCCGCCGATCACATACGGCAGGCCGCACGCGCCGTAGCTGATGTAGTCGCCGCGCTCGAAGACCACCACTTCCGCTCCCGGATCGAAGCGTTTGGCGCGGCTGGCTGCACTCATGCCCGCCGCCACGCCGCCGATGATCACGATTCTGCCCGTGCTGCCCGCCGCTGATTTTGCGCCCATGCAAAGCAGGCTACCGCGCCGCGCCTGCCGCACCGTTACCATGCACCTATGACCGATACCGCTGCCCGCCCCGGTTTGACCACGGCTGACCTGCCCGCCTATATCCCCCTCAACCGGGAACGCCTGATCGCGCCCGGCCCAGTCGAGGTTGACCCCCGCGTGCTGCTGGAATTGGCCCAGCCCCAGATGCACCACCGGGCAGCGGCGGGCATCGAAAAACTGATGGAAGCCCGCGCCAAGCTGACCCAACTGCTGGGCGATCCCTACGACGCCGTGATCACCACCAGCAGCGGCACCGGAGCCTTCGAGGGCGCTTTGGTCAGTCTGGTGCCGGAAGGGGCCAAAGTCGTGAACGCGCAGGCCGGAAAATTCAGCGAACGCTGGGGCGAAATGGCTGGGCGGCTGGGGTACGACGCGCAGATCGTGGGAAAGCCTTGGGGCGAAGTTCTCGATCCAGAGGAAGTGGCCGACGCCGCCAAAGATGCCCACACGCTGCTGATCACCCACAGCGAAACCAGCACCGGGGCGCTGCACGATCTGGCGGCCATTTCGCAGGCGGCCCGCGCGGGGAACCCTGACCTGATCATCATCGCCGACTGCATCACCAGCTACGGCGTGGCCGAGTTGCGCCCGGCAGCGTGGGGCGTAGACGTGATCGTGTCGGGCAGCCAGAAGGGAACGGCCACGCCCCCCGGCCTCGGCTTCGTGCTGTTTTCCCCTGAAGTCCAGACCCGCCTGATCAAGAACACGCCGCGTGGGTTTTACCTCGATATGCACCGCGAATTGACCGGGCAAAAGGCGGGCAGCACGCCCCAGACGCCCGCCATCAACCTTATTTATGCGCTTTCGCTGTCGCTGGAGCGCTTGCTGTGCGTACCATTGGACGTGCTGTGGGCCGAAAAACGCCGCCAAGCCGACGCCCTGATCGCTGCCGGAACCGCGCTGGGTGCGCCTGCTTGGGCTGCCCGCACCAGCCCCGCCGTTGCTGTTCTGACCCCGCCCGCCGGAATCACGGGCCGCCAAGTCTCCGCCCGCTTGGCCGAAATGGGGCAACGCGCTCTGCCCGGTCAGGCTCCGCACGAAGACACCGTGTTCCGGGTGTCCACGATGGGCTACGCAGACCGCTACGACGCGCTGGGCATTGCCGGAATAATGGAAGAATGCTTTGCCAGCTTAGGTGTCAAGGTGGAGCGCGGCGCAGCGGTGGGGGCGGCTTGGGCGGCACTGCGGGTTTAAGGGAGAGTGGAATCGCGTGTAAACCCCCCAGTCTGCTTCGCAGCCAGCCCCCCTCAAGGGGAGCGCAAAAGCAGTTGTCCCCACCTCTAAGGGGGGACGTTGCGCCAGCAACGGGGGGGTTTACACGCAAACTCGGCTGCAAAAACGTGACCCAACCCTAGACACCCGCCCCCTGTATCTCTATACTTGGAATGTTGCCCGCCAGAAGGCGGGTTCTTTACCAGCATAACCAGAGGACACCTGACCAGAATGGAAGGGGCGGCCCCAACGGTTTTCCCGCAGCAGCGGAGTGCTGGGAGCAGGGTTCCAGGGTGCATGCGCCCTCCCCCGCGAAAGGAGTTTGAACATGGCGAAAGACGGCCCCCGTATTATCGTGAAGATGGAAAGCACCGCTGGAACAGGCTTTTACTACACGACCACCAAGAACCGCCGCACCACGCAGACCAAACTGGAACTGCGTAAGTACGACCCCGTTGCCAAAAAGCACGTCGTCTTCAAGGAGAAGAAAGTCTGATCTGCTGGGGCCGCCTTGCCCGTATCTGGGTTCGGCGGCTCCACCGGGTCGGCTTTCTTTCTTCTAGGCGCAGGTGAACGCATGAACTTGATTCAGTACTTCCGGGACGCCCGCGCGGAATTGTCCCGCGTGACGTGGCCCACCCGCCAGCAAGTGCTGGAAGGCACGCAGGCCGTGCTGATCTTCGTCGTGGCACTCACCCTGATCGTGTTTTTCATGGATCGCGTGTTCGGCTTTGCCGTTCGTGCGCTCCTCCCATAAGGCGGCTGACATGAGTATTGAATGGTACGCCGTGCATACCTACGTGGGTCAGGAAGACCGCGTGCAAGACCAGCTGATGGATCGGGCCAAAAAGCTGGGCATGTACTACACCAAGATTTTTCAGGTGTTGCAACCCAGTGAGGAAGCCGTAGAACTGCGCGAAGGCGGCAAGAAAGAAACCGTCAAGCGCAAGCTGTTTCCGGGCTATGTGTTCGTGCAGATGGATGTAGAAGACGATGACGCACCCGGCGAACTGGGCGAGTCTTGGGAAGTGGTGCGCGGCACCAACGGCGTGACCGGGTTCGTCGGTACCGCCACGCGCCCCGTGCCCCTGTCCCACGATGAGGTTCAGCGCCTGTTGGCCTCGGTAGGCGTGGCTGCTCAGCCCGTCGTCGAAGAAGCCCCGCGCATCAAGGTCAGCCTCAAACCCGGCGATATGGTTCGGGTCACGGGCGGCCCTTTTGCCGACTTCAGCGGCATCATCAGTGAAGTCAATGCTCCGCAGGCCAAGGTCAAGGTGCTCGTCAGCATCTTTGGCCGCGAAACGCCTGTCGAACTCGATTTCGCGCAGGTCAGTAAGTAAGGCCCCGTTGCCCCGCGGTTGTCTTCCCACTAGGGACTAGGCAAACGGGGGCAAAAGGCGGTAAAATCAAAAAGTTGCTGCCAATTCATCCTTAAAGGGTGAAGCCCTCAACCGGGCAGGCAGAACTTAGCGTCAGCACCCCACCGCCACCTGTTGGTGCGTTCTGGGGGAGCTAAGGAGGCAAGACATGAAGAAAATTACCGGAATGGTGAAACTCCAACTCCCGGCAGGTAAGGCGACACCCGCCCCGCCCGTCGGCCCCGCGCTCGGTCAGTACGGCGCGAACATCATGGAATTTACGAAGGCGTTCAATGCGATGACCGCCGACAAGGGTGACGCGATCATCCCCGTCGAGATCACGATCTACGCAGACCGCTCCTTCACGTTCATCACCAAGACCCCCCCCATGAGCTACCTGATCCGCAAGGCCGCAGGGCTCTCCAAGGGCAGCCCGACCCCCAACAAAGCCAAAGTCGGCAAACTGAACTGGGATCAGGTGCTGGAAATCGCCAAAACCAAGATGCCCGACCTGAACGCAGGCAGCATCGAGGCCGCCGCGTACACCGTGGCAGGCACGGCACGCTCTATGGGCGTGACCATCGAGGGGGCCCCGAATGCCTAAGCACGGTAAGCGGTACCGCGCGTTGACCGAAAAGGTTGACCGCAACAAGCAGTACACCATCGACGAAGCTGCCGCACTGGTCAAGGACATCGCCACCGCGAAGTTCGACGAAACCGTGGAAATCCACTTCCGCCTCGGCATTGATCCCCGCAAGAGCGATCAGAACGTGCGCGGAACGGTTGCCCTGCCTCACGGTACGGGCCGCACAGTGCGCGTGGCCGTGATCACCAAGGGTGAAAACGTGGCGTTGGCCGAAGCCGCTGGCGCAGATGTCGTCGGCAGCGAAGACCTGATCGAGCGCATCGCGGGCGGCTTTATGGAGTTCGACTCCGTTGTTGCCACGCCTGACATGATGGCCCAAGTCGGCCAGAAGCTCGCGCGGTTGCTGGGGCCCCGTGGCCTCTTGCCCAACCCCAAGAGCGGCACCGTCGGCCCCGACGTCACGGGCATGGTGCGCGGTCTGAAAGCCGGACGCATCGAGTTCCGCAACGACAAGACGGGCGTGGTTCACGCGCCTATCGGCAAGGCCAGCTTCGATCCGGCCAACCTGACGGCCAACTATGCAGCCCTAATTCAGGCCGTTGAAGCCGCCAAGCCCAGCAGTGCGAAAGGCGTCTTCGTTCGGAGCGCCTTCCTGACCAGCACGATGGGGCCGAGCATTCCCCTGTCGCTCACCACGGCGTAACTTTTTCGGGGGTCTAGGCTCTGGCCTCTGCCCCCGCTGACTTCAGCACCCCGGTGCGCTTCTGCACCTTTTAACAGCATCACCGTTAGACCGGCTTCCGTGACAGCGGGGACTCTTGCCAAGTTTAAACATCCCGCCGAGTTGTCAGGGCGCAGTTACCGCACCCGGACTTGTTCGACACAAAGGAGGTTCACCGCGTGGCGAACGAAAAAAACCAGCAGAACCTCAGCAGCCTTCGGGGCAGCCTTTCGGGCGTCGACACGTTTTACGTCGTCGATTACCAAGGCCTGACCGCAGGGCAACTGAGCAAACTGCGTAAAGACATCCGCGAAAAGGGTGGGCAGCTCATCGTTGCCAAGAACACCCTGATCAACATCGCCCTTCAGGATGGTGGCCGTGACTTTGCCGACGCCCTGAAAGGCCCCAGTGCCCTCGTTCTGGCCCATGAAGACCCCGCTGGCGTCGCCAAGACCCTCAGCGACGCCGCCAAAGCCAACGACAAAGGCATTCCCGCCATGAAAGGCGGCCTCGTGGAAGGCAACCGCGTCGATGTGAAAGTCATCGAGCGCCTTGCCAGCCTCGGCAGCAAGCAGAGCCTTCAGTCCGAGTTCGTGGGTGTGCTGTCCAGCCACCTGTCGAGCTTCGTCGGAATTCTGGAAGCTTACAAAGCCAAGCTCGAAGAGGGCGCTCCTGCGGACAGCAGTGCAGATGCAGTTGTTGCCGAAGCCAGCGCCCCAGCAGACGACAGCGCGCCCGAAGCCAGCGTCTAAGACCGCTCCGGCGCGTCTTGACCCCAGCTTCTGCACCCGCTTAACAAGCACCACCAAAACCAATATTCGGAGGAAGACATCATGGCATACGACAAACAGGCACTTATCGACCAACTGGGCACCCTCACCATCATGGAACTCGCTGACCTGATCGACGGCCTGAAGGAAACTTGGGGCGTTACCGCAGCTGTGGCTTCTGGCCCCGCCACTGGCCCCGTCGCCGTCGTTGAAGAGAAGACCGAATTCGACGTCATCCTAATCGACGCCGGTTCCAGCAAGATCAACGTCATTAAGGAAATCCGCGCCATCACGGGCCTCGGCCTGAAGGAAGCGAAGGACATGAGCGAGAAGGGCGGCGCACTGAAGGAAGGCCTGCCCAAGGAAGAAGCTGAGAAGATCAAGGCCCAGCTCGAAGCAGCTGGCGCACGCGTCGAACTCAAGTAATCTTCTAAACTAGCTCTAGCAGTATCAGTTTTAAGAGCATCACCGGGAGTGCAGCCCCCAGCCCAAGTGGTTGGGGGTTCCTATTTTGCCCTATGACTTTTCTCTGTGCCGCCCAATTCTGACGCCCTTCGGCGCGATGCTGATCAATGTAGCCTACGCTACTTTTTGTGACCGGAAGGCACACTATTCTTCACGGGTTCTACTCCGGTGGGTCTTTTGAGACGGCAGGTCAGGAAAAGCTCTTGGCACGCCCGACACCGCTGGGTTGAGAATGCTGGAAGCAGCAAGGAGAGTATCAGATGGCTACAGGTAAAGTGAAATGGTTTAACGCAGAGAAAGGCTTTGGCTTCATCGAAACACCCGGCAGCCCCGACGTGTTCGCGCACTTCAGCGCCATCCAGAGCAGCGGCTTTAAAAAGCTGAACGAAGGCGACGAAGTGGAATTTGAAGTCGAAGAGGGCCAGCGCGGCAAAGGCCCCCAGGCCAAGAACATCGTAGTGACGAAGGCTGCCCCCGCACCTGCGTTCAGCGATCGTCCTCGCCGCGACGACCGCTGGTAATCCCAAACACCCTCTGACATTTTAAATGTTGATCCCCCAGCTGAAAGGCCGGGGGATTTTGCTATTGGGGAAGCGAGAATCTACTTCAAGTTCCGCCGCAACTCGGCAGCCAAGGCAAACCACTCGCGCTCCTGACGCTTATACAGATTGGTGGCGCGGCGTTCTGTTTTGGCGAGGGCTTCCAGCACTTGCGCGGCTTCCTCGCGGCGGCCTTGAGTGACCAAAAAAGCGGCGTAGCGGGCGCGGGGTTCCTCGGTGGTGGCGGCGGTCATGGCCTGTTGGTAGGTGGCATCGGCTTCGGCCACTTTGCCTTGTTTCTCCTGCGCTTGGGCCAGCAACGTCAGCGTGCGCGTGCGGGTGGCGGCACTGGTTCGGAGGTCTACGCGGGTCAGGCGGGCTTCGGCGTCGGCGGGGTTGCCGCGTGCCAAATCCAATTCGGCGCTGGTCAGCAGCACCACCGGATCATCGGCATAGATGCCCGCCAGCAGCGGATTGAGCGTAGCCTGCGCTTCGTCGTTGCGGCCTGCACGGGCCAGCAACCCGGCCAAATCGGCGCGGTGGGCCAGCGTATCGCTTTCTGCAAGTTCTTCCTGCGCCTCCCGAATGCGGGTATCCAGCGGCTTGATGGCCTCTAGGCCGCTTTGCAGCACGTTGGTAGCCGCCCGCCGACTGCCACGCAACGTCGGCAAAAACTCCAAGAAAAAGTAGATCAGTGGCCCCAAAAATCCACCGACGAACAGGCTGAACCCCAAGACGGCTATCCAGATCACGCCGCGCCGGGTGGCGATGGCATGGATCAGAAACAGGATATTGAGCGCGTAGAACAGGGTAAACAGCCACGGCGCTTGGTTGAAGATGGAACCGACATTCATGCCCCCACTGTACAGAAGGTGGGTGAGTCACTTGTCTTGAAATGAGGCTGGTCTGAAAGTGGGAGGGGGCAGAAGCTCTGAGCAGAATCGAGAGCGGTTCTTAGATCCTTAGACCAGCTTCTTCCCAACCCCTCCCCTTGACAGCCGCTTTTGAATAGCCTATATTCTTCTGTGGCCGACCATGATGGGTTGGACGGGAGTGATGTGCCAATCAGCACGGCAGCAACCGGCTGGACTTCACAACTCATTTGATCGTTTGGGACGCAACCGCAGCGAGTTTAAGCAGAGGGTTGCTGTCCCGTTTGCGCTGTTCTCTGCCCCGGAACACGGCAAAGGTTCATCAGGGTGCCCCGCGAGGTGTGCATGAGTTTTATTGGTAAGAAGCCCCGCATCGAACGCTTTGGTGAAATCACCGAAGTGATCCCGCTTCCTGATCTCACCGAAGTGCAGAGGAACTCTTTTGAGGCGTTCCTGCAAGCAGACCGCGCACCGGACGCCCGCGACAACGTGGGCCTGCAAAGTGCGTTCCGCGAAGTGTTCCCCATCGACGAAACCGAAAAAGGCCGCAGCACGGGCCTCGTTCTCGATTTCTTGGAATACCGCCTCGGAGACGTGCCCTACACGCCCGAAGAGTGCCGCGAAAAAGATTTGACCTATCAGGCCCCGATGTACGCCAAGCTGCAACTGATCCACAAAGACAGCGGCCTGATCAAAGAAGACCAAGTCTTCCTCGGCGACCTGCCCCTGATGACCGCCGACGGCTCGTTCGTCATCAACGGCGCAGACCGCGTGGTCATTTCGCAGATTCACCGCAGCCCCGGCGTGTACTTCACCAGCTCCTACAAGGGCATCAAGAAGATGTACACGGGCGCGATCATTCCGATGCCCAAGCGCGGCCCCTGGATCGAACTCGAATCCAACGGCGGCGTGCTGGAAATGAAGGTCAACAAGCGCAAATTCCCCGTTGCCATGCTGCTGCGGGTGCTGGGCTACGACGACGCCAGCCTGAAGGCGCTGTTTACCGAATTTGACCCCAACTTGGAACTGCCCGAAGACAAGAGCGCGGGCATGGGGGCCGACGAGGCCATGCTGCGCCTGTTTACCGTGCTGCGTCCCGGCGATCCACCGAAGCGCGACAAGGCGATTCAGTACCTCTACGGCCTCTTGGCCGACCCCCGCCGCTACGATTTGGGCGAGCCGGGCCGCTTCAAGATGAACACCAAGCTGGGCGTCAACCGTCCCGAGCGCACCTTGCTGACCTTCGTGGACGGCAAGTTCAGCGACGCTGGGCTGGTAGACACCATCCGTTATCTGCTGGCGCTTCAGCAGGGCCTAGAGACCGTCAAGATCGAAGAAGGCGCGCTGGAAGTGCCTGTGGCCGAAGACGACATCGATCACCTCGGCAACCGCCGGGTGCGGACGGTGGGCGAACTGCTGGCCGACCAACTGCGCGTGGGCATGGGCCGCATGGCGCGTGGTGTGCGCGAGCGGATGCTGCTCGGCAACCCCGACGCCGCGACTCCCACCAAGCTGGTCAACAACCGTCCCATCGTGGCCGCCATGCGCGAGTTCTTTGGACGCAGCCAGCTGAGCCAGTTTAAGGATCAGACCAACCCGCTGTCCGATTTGCGCCACAAGCGCCGAATCTCCGCACTGGGGCCAGGCGGGTTGACCCGTGAACGCGCAGGCTTCGACGTCCGCGACGTTCACCGCACGCACTACGGGCGCATCTGCCCCATCGAAACGCCGGAAGGCGCGAACATCGGTCTGATCTCCTCGCTGTCCAGCTACGCCAAAGTGAACAGCCTCGGCTTTATTCAGGCTCCTTACCGCAAGGTGAATCACGGCGTCGTCAGCGACGAAGTGATCTACATGACAGCCGACATCGAAGACCGCTACGTGATCGCGCAGGCCAACACCGCGCTGAATACCGACGGCACCTTTGCAGAAGAGCGTGTGCTGGCGCGTAAGAAAGGCGACCCGACCTACTACGAGCATGAAGACGTCGATTTCATGGACGTTTCGCCCAAGCAGATCGTGTCCATCAACACCTCGCTTATTCCGTTCCTAGAGCACGATGACGCCAACCGCGCCCTCATGGGATCGAACATGCAGTCTCAGGCCGTGCCGCTGGTGCGTGCCGACAGCCCCGCCGTGGGCACAGGCGTGGAAACCCGCGTGGTCACCGACTCCGGAACCAGCGTGGTCAGCGACGTGACGGGCCGCGTGAGCTACGTGGACGCCCGCGTGATTCAGGTCACGCTCAGCGAGGACTCTGCCGAAGCCGGAATGGTCAAGGGCAACGTCCGTACCTTCGAACTCGTGCGCTTTACCCGCTCCAACCAAGGCACCAACCTCGATCAGCACCCCATCGTAGACACGGGCGACGAAGTGAAGGCCGGACAGGTCATCGCTGACGGCCCCGCCTCCGATTTGGGCCGCCTCGCGCTGGGCCAGAACATCACCATCGCCATCATGCCCTTCGACGGCTTCAACTTCGAAGACGCCATCTGCATCAACGAGGGCCTCATTCGCAAGGATTTCTACACCTCGGTTCACATCGAGAAAGACGAAATCGAAGCCCGCGATACCAAGCTGGGGCCAGAGAAGATCACCCGCGACATTCCGGGATTGTCTGAGGCTGCCCTGCGCGACCTCGACGAAGACGGCATCGTGCGCGTGGGTGCCGAAGTCAAACCCGGCGACATTCTGGTGGGCAAGACCTCCTTCAAGGGTGAATCCGAGCCTACCCCCGAAGAACGCCTCCTGCGCTCCATCTTCGGTGAAAAAGCGCGTGAAGTGAAAGACACCTCGTTGCGCGTGCAGTCCGGTCAGGGCGGCATCGTCGTCAAGACCGTGCGCTTCCGCCGGGGCGACGAAGGCGTCGACCTGAAGCCGGGCGTGCGCGAGATGGTGCGCGTGTACGTGGCCCAGAAACGTCAGTTGCAGGTGGGCGACAAGGTGGCCAACCGTCACGGCAACAAGGGTGTGGTCTCCAAGATTCTGCCCCCCGAAGACATGCCCTACCTTGAAGACGGCACCCCCGTCGATCTGGTGTTCAACCCGCTGGGCGTGCCCTCGCGCATGAACCTCGGCCAGATTCTGGAAACCCACCTCGGTGAAGTGGCCCGTCTGACCGGCCAGAAGTTCGAAACGCCCGTATTCGACTCGGTGACCGAAGCGACCATCAAGGAAATGCTGGAAGTGGCCGCCGCCGAACGCCTGCAGGTTCGCAAGGATGAGGGCTTCGAACTCGATTCCCGCGAGCAGAAAGTGCTGGATCGTGCGGGCAAAACCGGCGTCATCAACTCGCCCAACGGCGATTACGACGGCGCACAGATGCAACTGGCCCGCACCGGCAAGAGCGTGCTGTATGACGGACGCAGCGGCGAAGCGATCAGCGGCCCGGTCGTGGTCGGCACCATGTACGTGATGAAGCTGTACCACATGGTGGAAGACAAGTTGCACGCCCGCTCCACTGGCCCTTACAGCCTGATTACCCAGCAACCACTGGGCGGCAAGGCGCAGTTCGGCGGACAGCGCTTCGGGGAAATGGAAGTGTGGGCGCTGGAAGCTTACGGCGCGGCGCACACCCTTCAGGAAATGCTGACCATCAAGTCCGACGACATCGACGGACGCGACGCCGCCTACCAGAGCATCGTGAAGGGCGAAGAAGTGTCGGGCAGCACCATTCCCGAATCCTTCAAAGTGCTGGTCAAAGAACTCCACTCGCTCGGTCTGGACGTCGAAGTGCTCGACTCCTACGACAAGAACGTGGACATCTTTGAAGGCATGATGCCCAAGCGCTGAGCGGACAGAGCGTCTAAGGATCGAGGGTCTAAGAACGGCAAAACGACAACGGGTTTGTCCTCCCCCTTTAAGGGGGGGCGTTGCGGAGCAACGGGGGGGTTCACCCACAATCCCTATCGCCCCACCACTTTAGAGACCAGACCCTCAGACCGCGCCCCAGCCGAACAAGCCACACCACCACGCCTCCCACCACAGGAGCTACTGCTTTGAAAGATTTCAGCAAGGTACGCATTGCCATCGCCAGCCCCGCGAAGATTCGGGAATGGAGCTTTGGCGAAGTCGAAAAGCCCGAAACCATCAACTACCGCACCCTCAAGCCCGAACGCGAAGGTCTGTTCGACGAGCGAATCTTTGGGCCGATCAAGGATTACGAGTGCGCCTGCGGGAAATACAAGCGCCAGCGTTACGAAGGCAAAGTCTGCGAGCGTTGCGGTGTAGAAGTGACGTCCAGCAAGGTGCGCCGCTACCGCATGGGCCACATCGATCTGGCGACACCCGCCGCGCACATCTGGTACGTGAAGGACACGCCCAGCAAGATTGGCACCCTGCTTGACCTGAGCGCCGGACAGTTGGAGAAAGTGTTGTACTTCAGCTCTTTCCTCGTGACCCAGCCCCTGAACGCCCAGAAAGACGGGCGGCCCCTGAAGCGCGGCGAACTGCTGACCGACGACGAATACCGCGAACTGCGCTTTGGCCGTCAGGAAACCTACGCCATTCCCGGCGGACAAGAAGCCGTCATCCGTGACGGCGAGTACGTGACGCGCGGACAGATTCTAGGCGGCAACGTGGTCGCCAAGATGGACGGCCTCGCCCAGTACCGCTTCCCTCGCCGCGCCGAAATCGCGTACAGCGAAGAAGTCGAAGCCTCCTTGCCCCTGCCCGCCGACGTGTTGGTAGAGCAAGACGCCTTCCGCGCCGGAGAAATTCTGGCCGAACTGGAAGCCGACATCACCATCACGGCTCCTGTAGACGGCACCGCCTTCCTGCACGACCTCGGTGAAGATTCGGTCATGGTGGACATCCGCGCCAGCGTGGACGCCCCCGAACCCAGTGAGGACGAGGAAGAAGAAGTGGCCGCCGCGCCGCTGGGCGAAGTGTTGGCCCGTGTGTACCTGCCTCACGGCATGAACGTGCAGGTCGCGCAGGGTGAGATTGTAGAAGCAGGTGCCACGTTGGCCGATGCCAGCGCCGGAAGCCGCCTGCGCGTCAGCCGCGACAGCCGCCTGAGCGCCGTCACCTTCCCCAAGAAGAAGGGCGACGTGACGGTCACGGCCCACTGGATGCGCCGCGCCGAGTACCCGATCAACCCCACCATGCACGTGCTGGTCGGCGACGGCAGCGAAGTCAAGAAGGGCCAGAAAGTCGTCGGCGCGATTGACAAGGAAGAAGAGATCATAGCCGAGGCCGCCGGGGTCATCACCCTGCACGCGCCCGCCAGTGTGATCGTCAGCAAAGCCAAGGTCTACCCCTACAACGATGAACCCCTGGTGGTCATCGGTGACCGCGTGGAACCCGGCGACGAGCTGGCCGACAGCGGCAACCTGCGCTCCGAGATTTCGGGCCGCATCGAAATCGATCTCGTTCGCAAGCAAGTCCGCGTGATCGAGTCCTACGATTTCGAAGCCAAGATGGGCGCGGAAGCCGTGAAGGAACTGCTGGACGAACTCGACCTCGACATTCTGGAAGCCGAACTCGGCGAGATGATGAAGGATTCGAGCCGTCACAAGCGTGCCAAGGCCCGTAAACGGTTGGAAGTCACCCGTGCCTTTAAGCGCAGCGGCAACCACCCCTCGTGGATGATCCTGAACACGGTTCCGGTGATGCCGCCAGACCTGCGCCCGATGGTGCAAGTCGACGGTGGACGCTTTGCTACGTCCGACCTGAACGACCTCTACCGCCGCCTGATCAACCGCAACAACCGCCTCAAGAAGCTGATCGGACAGGGCGCACCCGACATGATCATCCGCAACGAAAAGCGGATGCTTCAGGAAGCCGTAGACGCCCTGATCGACAACGGACGGCGCGGCAGCCCCGTGACCAACCCTGGCTCTGACCGCAGCCTGCGCTCGCTGACCGATCTGCTCGGCGGCAAGCAGGGACGCTTCCGTCAGAACCTCTTGGGCAAGCGCGTGGACTACTCGGGCCGTTCGGTCATCGTGGTCGGCCCGCAACTCCGCCTGCACCAGTGCGGTGTGCCCAAGCGCATGGCCCTCGAACTCTTCAAGCCCTTCTTGTTTAAGGTGCTGGAAGAGAAGGGCGAAGTGACCAACATCAAGCAGGCCCGCAAGATGCTGGAGCGCTACCGCGACACCCGCGACAGCGTGTGGGACGCCCTCGAAGAAGTGATTGAAGATAAGGTCGTGCTGCTTAACCGTGCGCCGACGCTTCACCGCCTCGGCATTCAGGCCTTCGAGCCTGTGTTGGTGGAAGGCCAGTCCATCCAACTGCACCCGCTCGTCTGTGAAGCCTTCAACGCCGATTTCGACGGCGATCAGATGGCGATTCACGTCCCCCTGAGCGCACAGGCGCAGGCCGAAGCCCGCATTCAGATGCTCAGCTCGCACAACCTGCTCTCGCCCGCCAACGGCGAGCCGAACGTGAAGCCCAGCCGCGACATCATCCTCGGTATTTTCACGCTGACCCAGCTTCGCCGCGATATTCCCGGCGCGGGCACCGAGTACGGCAGCGAGCAAGACGTGCTGGCGGCCTTCGACAGCGGCATTCTGAGCCTGAACAGCCCCGTGATGCTGCGCGGCAAGGAAACCAGCCCCGGACGCCTGCGCTACGTGTTCTCCAGCCCTGATGAAGCCATCATGGCCGTCGAGCGCGGCACCATCGACAATCAGGATCACGTCCTGATTCGCCTGAACGGCAAGATGTACGAAACCAGCGCGGGCCGCGTCAGCTTCCGCCGGATAGTGCAGGAGGCTCTGGGCAATCAGGCCAGCCTCGTCGATACGCTGGTGGATCTGGATACCACCTACGAAAAAGACGCCCTGAAAGACATGGTCATGGCCTGCTTCAAGCACCTCGGCATCGAAGCGACGGCGGGCCTGCTCGACGGTCTGAAAGACAGCGGCTTCAAGCTGTCCACGACTTCGGGCATCACCATCGGCATCGACGACATCGTGCTGCCGCCCAGCAAGCCCGCGCTGCTGGCCGCCGCCGACCTGAAACTCAAGGAAATCGAGCAGAACTACGAGTTCGGCTTTATGACCCACGAGGAGCGCTACAAGCAGGTCGTGCAGCTCTGGAACGACACCACCGACGAAGTGAAGAACGCGGTGTTCGAAAACTTCTCGCAGAACTACCCCTTCAATCCCCTCTGGATCATGAGCCAGTCGGGTGCGCGTGGGAATCCCCAGCAGATTCGTCAGTTGGCAGGCATGCGCGGCTTGATGGCCCGCCCGGACGGCAGCACCATCGAAGTGCCGATCAAGGCCAGCTTCCGTGAGGGTCTGACGGTGGCCGAGTACTTCATCAGCACGCACGGTGCCCGTAAGGGCGGGGCCGATACCGCGCTGCGTACCGCCGATTCCGGTTACCTGACCCGCAAACTGGTCGATGTGGCCCACGAAGTCGTGGTACGTGACGTGGACTGCGGAAGCACGGATTACACCGAAATCTTCCTCGGGGCCACCGATGACCGCACCGGCGAATGGCGTTCGCGCAAGGCCAGCGAAATCGAAACCAGCATCTATGGCCGCACCCTGACCGCCGATGTGACCCTCGAAGATGGCCGCGTGGTGCCTTCCGGCGAAATGCTGAACCTCGAAGACGTGAAGCTGATCGCCAAGCAGGCCCGCGCTCTGGAAAGCGTGTATGTCCGTACTCCTCTGAACTGCCGCGTGAAAGCTGGCGTGTGCCAGAAGTGCTACGGCTACGATTTGTCTCAGGCCAAGCCCGTGAGCATGGGCGAAGCTGTGGGCGTGGTGGCCGCAGAGTCTATCGGCGAACCCGGCACCCAGCTGACGATGCGTACCTTCCACACCGGCGGCGTGGCAGGCGGCGGCGACATCACGATGGGTCTGCCCCGCGTGATTGAGTTGTTCGAGGCCCGCAAGCCCAAGACGCAGGCGGTTGTGGCCGACCGTGACGGCTTGGTGCGGATCGAGGAAGAAGAAGAGCGCTACATGATCAAGATCGAAGCCGACGACGACCAGTACTCGGCCAAGACCGCGACCAAAGTGCCCAAGACTCTGCGCCTGATCGTGAAGGACGGCGACCGCGTGGAAGCCGGACAGGCCATGACTCGCGGCGCAGTCAACCCCCACGACTTGCTGCTCTACAAAGACAGCGGCGCGGCGCAGCACTACCTCGTGGAAGAAGTGCAGCGCGTGTACCGCTCTCAGGGCGTGAAGGTGCACGACAAGCACATCGAAATCATCGTGCGGCAAATGCTGCGCTGGGTCGAAGTCATCGACGGCGGTTCTACCGAACTGCTCGAAGGCCAAACTGTGGAGCGTTGGGAAGTCGATCAGGCCAACGACGCCCTCACCGAAGGCCAGACCCCCAGCTCGTGGAAGCCCGTGCTGCTCGGCATCACCAAGAGCAGCCTGACCACCAAGTCGTGGCTCAGCGCCGCCAGCTTCCAGCACACCACCCACGTCCTCACCGAAGCCTCCATGAAGGGTCAGGTCGACGAACTGATCGGCCTGAAGGAAAACGTGATCTTGGGCAAACTGATTCCCGCCGGAACGGGCCTCCGTACCGTGCGCGAAATGCAGGTGGCCGACGAGCGCACGCTGGAAAAATACGGCGAAGGCAGCGTCAGCCCCGACGCCGTCACCGGAACCCAGCGTTACGACGACACTCGCCCCACCAGCACGCCGACCATCAGCTTCAACGGCTAAAGCCTCAACATTTAGGTTAGGAGAGAAGACCCCCACTCGGAGACGGGTGGGGGCTTTTTTGGTTTGGGGATGTTGAGTGGTGGGCGTTCTGGGGGGGGTGGTCGAAGGGTCTAAGGAAAGGCGCAGGCAATCGCTGGCGCTCATTCTCTGGCTGGGGGCGAGGGCAAAAAGCGCTAGCCAACGTTCTAATCTTCTCCTTGACCCTTAGACCCTCGACCCTTCGACTTCTGCCCCCCGTCCCTCGGCCTTCAATTCTGCCGCCTCGTCGTACAGCCCAGCGTAATGTGCCCCCAGTTTCTCCAAAAAGCGCATTTCCTGCCGGGTGGTGATGGCACTCAGAGTGGCTTCATAGCTGAGCAGCAGCGCCCCGTAGGCCAGCCCGCCTGCGCCCAAAATGGCGAGCAGGATGGGCACCAGACCAGTGTCGAACTTGCCGAGGCTGCCTGCGCCGATGAGGATGCTGGTACACACGAGCAGCGTGACGGCCAGATAAAATGCCTGCATAGACCGCTGGATATAGCGCGTGCGGCGGGTCAGGCGCGGCAATTGCTCGATGATCATGCGTTTTTCGTCGCGGGCCAGCGGCTCCCGTTGCCCTTCCTCGCTCACCAGAAACTTGAAGCGGGCTGTAAGCGCCCGCACTCGGTCAGTGCTGCGGCCTAGGCGGGCGCTGGTGCTCATCAGCAGGGTTCCCGCGCCGCTGATCAGCACAGCGGGCGTAATCATAGCGGTCAGGACGTTGAGGCTGGGGTCGGCCATGCCTCTAGCCTAAGGGCTGGCGAGCGGCGGGACAGGTATCCGGACTCTGCCACTCAGACATCTCTCTGACACTGCCCCCTTAACCTCTGAAATGGCGGGCAAATTATCACCCATGCCGCGTTTAAGAGGGCGAGGTGCGGCGTAAGATAGGGGCGCGACGCCGTCTACCCGCCTTATCCCCGCCTTGGAGGTACCTAGTATGCCCAATATCGGCCCCGGAGAAATCCTCGTTATTTTACTGATCGCCCTGCTGGTGTTTGGCCCCCGCAAGCTGCCCGAACTGGGCAAAAGCCTAGGCGCAGGCATCCGCGAATTCCGCAAAGGCACCGCTGGCCTGAAAGAAGAGTTTGAAGGCAGTATGCGTGACCCTGCCCAATCGGTGGCCCCCGCGCCTGTGCAGACCATCGTTGCCTCTGCCGTGACGCCCGGTGTGGTCATGGCGAAGGAAGTTACGCCCCAAAGCGCAGTGCCTCAGCCCGCGCAGGCCGTCACCCCCACCGCCACCGAAAAAGCGCCCGAACACGTCTAGCACACGCTTAAGCTGTTTGTCCCCGCCAGCCACCTTACGCTGCATTTGATTTTTGGCCGCGCCTCCGCTAGATTGGCGTGCGCTGGAACGGTGTCCGAGTGGTTGAAGGAGCACGCCTGGAAAGTGTGTAACGGGGCAACCTGTTCGAGAGTTCGAATCTCTCCCGTTCCGCCAAAAGAGCTTGCCTAAGAAGTAAGTGGGAACAACAGCAGGGCCGCAAACCTTTAGGGGAGTGCGGCCCTGCTGCTTGGGTTGTTCGTCCATTGTTACCGCCGTACCCGCCACGCACTCACCAGCGGCAGGAGGGCCAGCACCGCGCAGGCATAGGCAAGGGCCGGAAAACCTGCACGGGCAATGACGAAGCCGCCCAGCAGCGTTCCTGTGCCCGCCGCGACGTAACCCAGCCCATCGGTGACGCCCTGCACGGCGGGAAAACGGGTCAGGGCTTTGGAGCCGCTGACAAATGCCAGATTCCAGCCGAGGCCGAGCAGGAACATGCTGGCCCCCAGCCACGCCGAACCCGCCAGAGGAGCCGTGAGCGCCGCCGCCACCAGCAGCACCGAGCCGCCGATGTAGCCCAGCCGCAGCCCAAAGCGGTCGATGAGCGGCCCAGTCAGCCAGCCGAAGCCGAACATGCCCAGAATGTGGCCCGAAATCAGCACGGCGATTCCGGTGTGATCCATGCCCTCATGGTGCGCCCGCAGCGGCGTCAAGCTCATGAGGGTGACCATCACGCCCTGTGCTGTGGCGACGGCCAGCGCTGTAGAACGCACGCCCGGCGTAGACATCGCGGCGCGGAGGGGCAGGCGCACGGCAGCCGCCGCAACAGAACTCACTGGAGCCACCAGCGGTTTCCAGAACACCATCAGCACGGCGGCTCCGGCCAGCAGCAGGCCGCCCATCAGCCAGCCGCCCACTTCGGCACTCACGCCCAGCCCTGCGCCGATGCCTTCCACCAGCCCAGACGCGCCCGTCATCAGGAATGAACCCAGCACGCTCATCAGCATCAGGGCACCCAGAGCCGTGCCGCGCCGCGATTCGGGCACGCTTTCGGCGGCGGCGTAGCGGGCCTGTTGGTAGCCGCCTTGCGCCCCGCCCATCATGACCGCGCCCAGCAGGAACAGTGGCACGACGCCCGCCCGCGCTCCCGCAAAACCCACCACCGCGCCCGCTGCCCCCAGCGCAAAGGCCAGCCCCAGACCGAGGCGACGCCCAGAACGCAGCATCAGCGCCCCGAACGCGCCTGCCGAGAGCGCTGCCGCCGCACTGATCAGGGTGCTGGGCAGGCCCGCCAGATGTTCGCTGCCCAGCCCGCTCATGACGAGGCTGGCAAGGACGGTGCTGACGGTGGTCGCGCCCGTAGCGAGCGCCTGAGCCGTGTACAGCGGGGCCAAACGCAAATAATCGGCGCGGGTGGTGTGGACGCTGGTGGCGCTCATGGCCTGAGCTGGAGCATCTAAGCTTCGCCCTGCGCTTGCCAACGCTCGGCCACCGCCGTTTTCAGGTAAGTGGCGGCGTCCTCGGTGCTGGCTCCCGGCGTGAACACGCGGCCTACGCCCAACTCCTTCAGCGTGGGCAAATCCTGATCGGGAATGATGCCGCCCCCGAACACGATGATGTCGGTGGCGTCCTTCTCGCGCAGCAGGGCCATGACCTCGCGGAAATAGTGCATGTGTGCGCCCGACAACACACTGAGGCCGATAGCGTCCACGTCTTCCTGCACGGCGGCGTTCACGATCATTTCGGCGGTCTGGCGCAGCCCGGTATACACCACTTCCATGCCCGCGTCCCGCAGCGCCCGCGCCACCACTTTCGCGCCCCGGTCATGGCCGTCCATGCCGGGTTTGGCAATGAGAACCCGAATCCGGCGGTCTGTCGTCTGTGCTGTGTCCATTGTCTCCCCGTCCATCATGTCTCCCTGTCGTAGCCTTCCTAGCGGTCTGCCTAACGAGCGTTTGGCTGCATTGTAGAGGACGAGCTGGGGGAAGGGGGGCGGTGGTGGCGTTGGTCTAAGGGTCAAGGGTCGAAGGGTTTAAGAAGGGCGACTAGTGGACAGCCACAGGCATGACATGGGTTAGACTCAGGAATGGGACGACAGAAGCAGTGGGTTGTGAAGCTGAGTGACGATGAGCGGCAACAGCTGACGGACATGACGCGCAAAGGCGTGCACAGTGCGCGGGTCATGACCCGCGCACGTCTGCTGTTGCTGAGCGAGCAAGGGCTCCTCGATCAGGAGGTGGCCCAGCGTCAGGGCGTCAATGCTGCGACTGTGGCATCCATTCGCAAGAAGTACGCTGAGGGCGGCCTGCAGGCTGCCCTGTACGAAAAAGAGCGTCCTAAGCAGCCCCCGAAACTGGATCCTCAGCAGACGGCGATCCTGATTGCCGAAGTCTGCTCGACTCCTGAGGGTCGGGAGAAGTGGACGATGCAGCTCTTGGCTGATCGTCTGGTGACCTTAGGCGTGGTGGACAGTATTAGTGACGAGACGGTGCGGCGCACACTGAAAAAAACGCGCTCAAACCGTGGCAAGTTCAAAGTTGGTGTGTCGCTCAGGTAGGCGCGGACTTCGTCTGGCGCATGGAAGCTGTGCTGGACACGTATGCTCAGCCCTACGACGCTTCGCGGCCGGTCATCTGCTTCGATGAAAAATCCTACCAGCTGCTTGATCATGTCCGTGAGCCATTGCCACCCGTGCCGGGATTCCCGGCACGGGTGGATCATGAATACAAGCGGTGCGGCACGGTGAATTTCTTCGTGGCCTTCGAACCCCTGACGGGTCAACGTACGGTCACGGTGACCGAGCGACGAGGAAATGCGGAGTTCGCAGCGCAACTCCAGAGCCTGGAGGTACACTATCCCGAGGCAGAGAAGATCACACTCGTCCTGGATCAGCTGTCGACACACAGCCCAGCGGCGTTATATCAACATCTTCCGGCAGAGGAAGCCCGGCAATTGACTCGTCGATTTGAGTGGGTACACACGCCAAAACATGCGTCTTGGCTGAACATGGCCGAACTCGAATGGTCGGCCCTGCAACGTCAGTGTCTTGGGCAACGTCTGGCCAGCAAAGAGGCCGTCGAGCGTGAGATACATGCCTGGGAAACCGACCGCAATGCGCGGGCGGTGCGCGTGAACTGGCAATTCTCAACACCAGCTGCGCGGGAGAAGCTCGGACGGCACTACCCAGCGTGAGAATAACTACAGACATGCCTGTGGCTGTCCACTAGTAGGCGCTTGAGCTGGTGCATAAGCTTTGCCACACGCGCCCCAGACCCCCGTCACCCCGCCCGATCTTTACCTTAGACCCTCAGACCCTTTGACTCTTAGACTTCCCTAGCGCCGTCTGCCCGCACCGCGCCAGCACCCAGCACCCGCAGATTCCCGTATTTGCCGTCCCGCTCCACACCCCTTTCGGCTTCTATCGCCAGCACGATTCGGTTCACGCGGTTGGCGGTTTCGCCCAATTCGCGGGCCAAACTGCGGGCTGTCCATTGCCCCGGCTCGGCCTGAAGCTTCAGCAGCACCTTCACGGCGAGGCGTTCCAAACTCACTCCACTGCTATTGGCAACCATACTTCTCCTCCAGAACGGGAATGCAACGTGTTCGGGCCAGTAGTGACGCTCATGCAGGCCGCGCCGCACGTTCTATTCGCGCCACCACGCGCTCCCGGCCCAGCGTTTCCAGCACCGACAGCAAGTCCGGGCTTTCCATCGTTCCAGCCACCGCTGCACGCACGGGCGGCATCACTTTGCCCAATTTCAGGCCTTGTTCTTCGGCAAAGGTGCCGAACGCGGCCTTGATGCTCGCGGCGTCGAAGGTAGGCAAGTTCTTCAGGCGCGAGGCCAGTTCGGGCAGCAGCGGGCGGGCGTCGTCTATGGCCTTCTGCGCCTTCTCGTTGACCGGATAGTCTTCCGTCCAGAAGTACCCGGTCTTGTCCAGAAACTCAGAGAAGACTTCCATGCGCGGAATCAGCATCGTGACCACAGCGCGGAAGTAATCGTCGAGGGGCAACTCGTGTTTCTGGTCTTGCAGATAGGCGTAGAGGCGGCGGGCCACTTCGTCCTCACTCAGCACTTCGCGCAGGTATTTGCCATTCAGCCAGTTCAGCTTCGCCAGATCAAAGACCGGGCCGCCCAGCGTCACGTCTTCCAGCCGGAACACGCGCTGAAACTCGGCCAGATCGAACACTTCTAGGCCGTCCGGGTGCGTCCAGCCCATCGTGGCGAGGAAATTCAGCATGGCCCCCGGCAAGTAGCCTTGCTGTTGGTACCACTCCACGCTCGTCGGATTTTTGCGCTTGCTGATCTTGGATTTGTCGGCGTTCCTCAGCAGCGGCATATGCGCGAACACGGGTTCCGGCCAGCCGAAGGCGCGGTACAGCAGCACGTGAATGGGCGTGGACGTGATCCATTCTTCGGCCCGCACCACATGGGTCACGCCCATCAGGCGGTCATCCACCACGTTGGCGAGGTGATAGGTCGGGTAGCCGTCGGCCTTCAGCAGCACCTTGTCGTCAATTTCGCGGTTCTGAAAGGCAATCGGCTTGCGGAGCACGTCGCTGACCACCGTTTCGCCGTCGTGCGGCACTTTCAGGCGGATCACAGCCTCGGCTCCGGCGTCTAGGCGCTGCTGCGCTTCTTGCGGGTCAAGCTCGCGGGAGGGCACGGCGATGATGTGGCCTTCAGCTTGCGCTGCGTCGCGGAGGGCCGTCAATTCTTCCGAGGTTTCGAAGGCGTAGTAGGCCGCGCCCGACGCCACGAGTTGCCGCGCATAGTCGCTGTAGAGGTCAAACCGCTCGGATTGGCGGTAAGGCCCGTTGGGGCCGCCCTGCAAGGGGCTTTCATCGGGCGTGAGGCCCAGCCACTGCATCATGGTAAAAATCCGTTTTTCGCTGCCCGGTACGAGGCGGTTGCGGTCTGTATCTTCTATTCGCAGAATGAACTTCCCGCCTGCTTGCTGGGCCAACGTGTAATTGAACAGCCCGATATAAGCCGTGCCCACGTGCGGGTCACCCGTGGGGCTGGGCGCGATTCGGGTCACGACGGGGCGTGTGGGTGCAGGGGAAAGCGGGTCAGACATTCGCTTAGGATACGGCCTCTGGGAATGCGGCACAGATGCGGCAACACACCGGGGCCACATGGTTTAGCATGACCGTATGCCTATTTCGCGCCGTCTGTTGCCCGCCCTGTTGCTGCCCGCTCTGGCCCTCGCTTCCTGCAATTACGGCAGCATTCCCAACGAAGCCAACATCGACATCAGCGGCGACTACGTGGGGCGGATCGTGGGCAGCGACGGTAAAAGCGCCCTGCTGGACGTGACTGTCGTAGAAAAAGACCTGCGCGTGACGGGCACGGTCAAGAGCCGTGATACAGGAGAAACCTTTAATGTGGTGGGCACCCGCAGCGTGTACAACGCCAGCCCCGTTACCGCCGATATGACCGCCGAATTGGGCAGCGGCAGCGTCTGCGAGGGAGGATTTACCAACAGGTACGTGATTGAAGCCACCTTCATCCGGGGTAGCCGCTATAGCGGGGCGGGGGCCACAGGCTACGTCAATCACAGCGTCTGCAATGCCGGGAGCAAAACCTATGAGCGGGTGCAGTTCAACAGCGGCAGCCTAGAACTGGCCCGGAAATAAGCTCGCCCAATAACCCCACGCCCCTGATCGTCTGGCACCCAGACGGCGTGCGGGTGCTGCGGCAGGCGGGCGCTTGGCCGTTGCTATCTGCTGGAGCGCAGGCCGATTTGCCCGCTCTGATCCGCGCCGAGTGGAACCTAGAAACATGGTTGCTGCACGACGGCGGCCTCAGCTTTGGCCTAGAGGGTACGGCCCGCTTGCAAGCTTTGTCTGACGTTGTTCCTAGTGGATTGGCGTGGGAAGTGGCCGCTGTGCCACCCTTGCCCGGTGCGCGGGAATGGCAGCGTCCGGGCTGGTTTTCTACCCTGAAGGCCAGACTGGAAGGCGTGCTGAGCGAGCATGGCCTGTCTGTTGCTGGCCCGCTCAAGCTGCTGTCCAGCAACGATTTGGGGACGGTAGTCGAGGCGGCTCCGTCAAGTGATTCCGTGTTTCTCAAAGTCAGCGCCCAGCCGCGTGAGGTGGCTGTTACTGCTCATCTGGCGCAGCAGCACCCAGCCCTGCTTCCGCCCGTGCTGCACGCCGATGCCGCAACAAATACGCTGGTCACGCGCTCCGGTGGAATCCTGCTGGACGGCGTGGGAGAGCTAGAAGCTTGGATGGCAGCCCTGCACCAATTGGCCCGCTTTCACACCACCGCCGATGCCCCGGCTCTGGCGGCGTTAGGCTGCCCCACTTTTCCCTTGCTGGACATGGCGCAGCGCGTAGACGCCTTCTTGTCCGACACGCCTACGCTGACCGCTTGGGGGTTGAAACCTGAAAAAATCGCCACCCTGCAAGCGGCGCGGCCCGCTATTCGCGCCAGCTTTGGGGCGTTGGCGGCACACGGCCTCCCCAATTTGCCCGCACACGGCGATGCCCACCCGCGCAATGCTTTAGCCAGCGCAGGCGCAAGCCTCTGGTTCGACTGGAGCGAGGCGGCAAGTGCGGCCCACCCGTTTATGGATGCGGGCTGGTTTCTGGCCTTTGCCCTGCACCCAGCGCGGGCAAACTTGCCTATCAGAATCGCTTATCCAGACCTAGAATCCCGATTATGTGAGGCCTATCTACACGCTTTAGGGTGTCCGGATGCCTCGGAACTTCTGGCCCAAAGCATCCCGCTGGCCCTGCTGCACCGAGCCGTGCTGTACGACGCCCAGTTTCGTGACTGGCAGGGTACGGTTCCGAATTGGCGGCCTCAGTATGTGCCCTACTATTTGGGTTTGGCAGCGGGGGAAATTCAACGATTGCCTACGCTCACCCACTGACCTAGCGCCCCACCCGTTCCGCCTCGTCCCGCCCCCGCGCCACATCCCGCGTGCCTCGCCGTCCAAAGGCGTGAGCCAATTCACGCTCCGACATGCGCAGCGTCGTCGGGCGTCCGTGCGGGCAACTCCACGGTTGCTCGCAGGCGTTCAAGGCGGCCAGTACCGCTTCGCCACGCTCTAGGGTCAGCATTCCGGCTTTCAGGGCCGGGGCACAGGCCAGCCGCGCCAGCACGTCGCGCCGGGGGTCAGGGTGGTCGCCCAGCGCACTGTCTATGATTTGCTGATGCAGCCGGGGCACAGGCAGCGCGGCGAGGGTGGCGGGCAGCGTCCGTAAGCGGGCCAATCCCGCGCCGAAGTCTTCGATAGTCAGGCCCCAACCGCGCAACTCCGCACCGCGTTCCGCTAGGCGGGCCATCTGTTCGGGCGTCAGGTGCAGCAACTCCGGCTCTGGCAATTCCAGCGGCGGCGCGGCTCCCAGTTCGCGGGCAAATTGTTCGTACAGGGCGCGTTCGTGGGCGGCGTGGGCGTCTATCACCCACAAATCGCCCTCGCCCTCGGCCAGCAGGTACAAGCCCTGAAACACCCCCGACAACCGCAACGCCGGAAAGTTGGCCCGTTCGCGGGGCGTGTGCGGCGGCGTGGGTAAACTCAGGGCCGGGGCAAGGCGGGCCTGTGCCAAAGGATGCGTTGCCAGCGCAGTCTGTACGGCTGACCGCACCCGCGCCGCCACCCCCGCCAGATCGGCCAACGCCACCACCTGTTTGGCCGGATGCACGTTGGGATTGTGGTCTTCGGGCGCTACCTGTATGTCCAGCACCGTCAGGGGGGCCACGCCCGCAGGCAGCAACTCGGCGTAGCCTTCCAGCACGGCTTTTTCCAGTTCTGGCGGGGCCACGATAGGCCGCCCGTTCACCGAAAAATGCATTCGGTCACGGCGAGCGCGGGTCAGTTCGGGGCCGGAAATCACGCCGCAAATGCCGTCTGCCTGCACCCTCAGCACGCGGTTGGCGTTCAGTGGGCCATACACGCTGGCTACCGCGCCCCGGTGATCGCTGGGCGCGTGGGTCAGGCGGGCTTCCTCGTCTACGGTCAATCGCCAGTGCAGGCCGGGATGATGCAGCACGTAGCGGCCCACCAGCACAGTCATTTCCCGCGCTTCGGCGGCAGCGGGGGCTTGGGTTCGCAGGCGAGCAGGCAGGCGGGCAAACAGGCGGCGCACCGTGACCGTGGTGCCTGCTGGGGCCGAGGTTCGCCGCACCGTCACGTCCTCACCCTGCGCCTGCACCTCGGACGCGCCCACCTGCGCCGCCGGACGCGACACCAGATGCAGTTCGCCCGCTTGGGCCGCCGCCCACAATGCTTCGCCCCGGAAGCCTAAAGTCGTCACACGTTCTACAGCGTCTGCGTCGGGTTCCAGCTTGCTCGTCGCGTGCCGCACCGCTGCCAGTGCCGCGCCGTCTGCGGCAATCCCCGCGCCGTTGTCGCGCACCCGCACCAGCCCCAAGCCGCCGCCCTCAATCTCGATTTCTAGTCGGCTGGCTCCGGCGTCCAGCGCATTCTCGATCAGTTCGCGCACCACGTCCAGCGGGCGCGACACCACCTCTCCCGCAGCGATCAGGCGGGCAATATGGGGCGGCAGCACGCGAATGGTCATGAATAAGGGCAGTCTAGAGTGCGGCGGCGGGCGGGAATGTCGTTTGGGGTGGGGTTTGAGTGCAGCCTGTCCTATGTGAATCTCTGGTTATTTGTTGACTCTGCTCCTGTCAAATGGCTACACTCCGGCAGAAGTGAAAGAAGAAGTCACTGACTATTGGACGCAAATTCAAAATGTCTTTGGAGCAGAAGCTTTGGCCTTCGGCTTGTTTTACAAGCAACCTTATGCGCTCCGCTTTGAATTGTCGCGGGGCGGCCCATACATCAGGATGTTCACGCGGGCCTATGATCTCTCCCGAACAATACTGGCTCAGGCTTTCGGCACTTCGCCGCGCCTGATCGTTGCACTGTCGTATTTCAGCGAAAATTCAGGGCCGACAGTAAGCGAGCGCCGCAGATTCAGGCGTGCGTTGAAGGCTTGTGGAGTCCTTCTCCCCGGCAACCATCAGCAAGTCTGCCTGCCGCATTCGGACGAGGAAGGCGGCATCTTCAACCGGGTCTTTGTCTTGTTCGAGATTCAGCGGGACGACTTGCCCTTATTGCTGTGGGGCGTCTTGGCATCAGAGTTAGGCATTCGCCCCCGACTTCAGTGCAGTCTTTACGTTGCCGATGTGTCGCGGCGTCTGCTGGCCCACCCTTACGATGATCGCGGAATGGATGTGATCGCCCCACAAGCTTCTGTGCTGGCTGGCCTGCACAAGACGTTCAACGCCAATTTGCTTGACCATGACCGCGAACGGATGGACAAGGTGTTCGGTGACTTGTAGATCGTTACGCCTCGTCTATCTGCCGCAGCCGTTCTAGCCGTGCCGCCAGTTCGGGCAACTCCAGCCCGCGCAAAGCTTTGGCACTGCGCGTCAGCCCCGCTTCGTCAATCACACCCTGATTCCACCCGGCAATCAGCATGGCGCAGCCCTGAAGCGCGTCGGTGACCAGTTCTTTGTGGAACATGGCCGCCAAATTGCTGGCCTGTGCAGGTTGCGTTTGCTGGGCCTGCGCCTGCACGTCCAAAATGACCTGCATAAAAATCTGGTCGAGGCGGGCGCGGTCATTGGCGTCGATGGTTTTGCCAGCGGGCTTGTCTGTCTGAGGAGCATTGTCGGTCATGTGGGGCAGTCTAAGGGTCGAGGGTCTAAGAGTCTAAGCAGGGATGTTGGCCGTTTGGCTGGGACTTGAAAACAGTCTGGGGGTCAAGGGTCAGAGGGAAAGATTGGGTGAGATGGCGGGTAGCATAGCTTGCTGCTGAAGCACCTCACCACCGCCCTTCTTAGTTTCTTAGCCCCTTGGCCCTCAGACACAGCACCCTCAGACCAGCCCCAGCCAACTAAAACCCGAAGCGCTCCATCACTTCCGGCGGCGTGCGTTTGGGCCTGCCGCTCACGGGGTCGACCCACACCCACGTCGTCTGACATTCGGCCAGCCTCACCCCGTTGGTATCTTCCGCGTCGCCGTCATTCAGGCGGTCTAGCGTGTAGGCCCGCACGCTCCGCACCCCTACCGAGGTGGTCAGGGCAGTGCGAATCCGCACGCGGTCTCCGAGCAGGGCGGGCTTGTGGTAATCGATGACATGTTGGCGGGCCACTGGCACGGCTCCCAGCGCGATCAGGGCGTCGGTGCCCATATCGAGGCGCAGGGCGTGGGCACGGGCGGCCTGTTCGCACCACGCCAGATACACCGTATTGTTCACGTGCGACAAGTCATCCAAGTCGCCCGGCGCAACGGTAACGGTCAGGGCGTGCTTGCGCGAGTCGGGCAGGGCGTCCCACAGCACGTCGGCGTCAGGAATGGAGAGCTTCACCCGGCGGCGGCACCTTTGTTCTGATCGGTACTGTTCTGGTCGCCTTGGCCGAGGGCCTCTATCAATCCATTGACCGCCCGCGCCCCCTCTATGTCGGCCATCGTCACGCCGCCTGCATCGTGGGTAAAGTAGCTCAGTTTCACGCGGCGGTAATGAATGGTGATGTCTGGGTGATGGTTTTGCGCCTCGGCTAGTGCAGCCACCTGCACGGCAAACTCCACGCCTTCCCCATAGCTCTCGAAGGTCACGTCACGGAAAAGCGTGCCTTCGCCGCCCCACCAGCCGTCGGGCTTCAGGTCTTGCACATCTCCATCGGTCATCTTGCGTTCGGGATCAAACGCCATTCGGGGGTCGTAAGCCATACCCGGCATGGTAAAGCGCGGCAAGGCACGCAGCGCAGGATTGAAACACGGTTCAACCGGAGGGGCTACCTCCTCCTAGACACAGGTCAGGACTATGTAATATAGACCCACTTCTCATGAAGAGAGCTTAGGATAAGATCAGTCGTCCATCAGTTTACTTGTGCTTTTGCACCCCATCGCTTCTCTCGCCATCTAACGAGGTGCCTATGACTGCATTCCTTTCTCGCCTGTTTGGCCGCCGTCCTCGTCCTGTGCCCGTCAAGAAGGTCTTGCCTCCTATTACTGAGTTGGACTTGTTGCGGGCACTGGGCTGCGACGAATAATCATCAGGTTTAGATTGAGCAGGCCTACTTCTCTACAAAGAAGTGGGCCTGCTTGTTGGTTTCTGGATTAGCCGCTGGCTTTCCCCGTTTGAAGTCTGCTGTGCAAAAAAGCTTCCAGCGCGGGCCAAGCCTGCCTGACTTGCCGCTGAGATTCTTGCCGCGCCTTCTTTTCCCGCGTTATCAGGGCGTTCTGAGAATGGGGCAACCACGTTTCTCCGGTCAGGATGTCCAGCACCACCTCGGCGTCTTGCAGGCGGCCCAGTCCGTCCAGCACGTCGGTGAGGGCGCTCGGCGCAGGCTCCAGCAACTCCAGCGTGTAGCGGTAGTGCTTCAGCGTCTTGCGCCATTCGTGCCAAGTTTCCGTTTTTCTGGCCCGAAGCACCTTGGGGGCGGCTTCCAGAATGTCTGCGCTCTGCTCGGCCAACGCTGCCCGCACCTTGCGCTTAAAGTGCTTCGGGCGCGGCACATCCTTGATGAGCTTGGGCAACTGCAGAGCCGCCAAAGCTTCGGCCCGCTTGTCCTGCCAGCCCTGCTCGAACGCCGCGATCTCGGCTGCGGAGGCGTTCAGCTCCTCTAGGGCAGCCCGCACATGCTCACCCGCCGCGTCCCGGTCACGGATGGGGGCCACGGCGCGGCGCAAGTCCCGCCAAGCCCGCCGTACTTTCTTGGGCGCGTCAGATAAGGCCAGTTCTGCGGCCACCTTGCGCGTCAGTTTGCGGGCCTCGTGAATGGCTTTGGGATCGCCGTCCTGCACGGCGGGCAGCAACTTGCTCAGGCGTTCGCCGGGTGTTTTTTTGGTGCCGGACTTCTTGCGTTGTTGTTCTGGCAGTTGGTCTGAGGGTGCGGCCATCTGAAGTCGGTCTCCTCTGGCTCCCCGGTGAGGACAGGTGGTGCAGGGGAAGGCCAGTCTCAGCCTACTGTCTGGTCAGCACCCCGCACAGGGCCGGAAGTGTTGTTTCAGGGGTTGATGAATCTAGCTATCTCAGCTTCAGCGTCAAGGCGTTTGGCCTGTGAGAGCGGCATTCCGCGCCACATGCTCCTTAAAAATAGAGACGAAATCGGGCCGCTGCTGGGGCGTCAGATGCCGCTCTGGGTTCCAGAGTTCGGCGGCAGAAAAGGCACGGGGGCAGTGCATAAACGCCTCACGCACGGCGATGGAAATGACCAAGCGGGGCAATTTGCCTGACACCTCAAAGCGCCCCAGCAACTCGGGATCGGTGCTGAGGCGGGCGCGGCCATTGACCCGCACCACTTCATTCACGCCGGGAAGCAGGAAAATCAGCCCCACTTCCGGGTTTTCCACGATATTTCGCAGGCTGTCGAGGCGGTTGTTGCCGGGGCGGTCAGGCAGCAGCAGGGTGTATGGGTCGGGCACTTGCAGCGTTCCGGCGGGGTCGCCGCGCGGCGAGCAATCGAGGTGGCCCGCCGCACTAGCCGTCGCCAGAAAACACAGCGGAGACAGGGCCAAACTGTCGCGCAGCCCGTCATCTATGTGGTCTATCACCTTCAGGGAAACGCTGGCATTGGGGGCCGGATACAGGCTTTCTAGGGCGCTGATACTCAGAACGGCGTGGGGGTCGGCGGGTACAGTCATGGGAACCTCGGCGGGGGAGAAGGTGAAAGCGGCGTTCATCTTCACTGTAGTTCAAGCACCGGAGTTCAACGGGCCAGCGGCTCAATATTCGAACGCCCAAAAAACTGCCCGCCTGACGTGTAGGCGGGCAGGGAAATGAGACGAACTCTACGCCACCGTGCGCTGTCTCACGTACCCTTCCAGCAGCTTTTGCACGCTCTGGCGGGTATGGTTGCCCTCGGCCCGTAGGCGAAGGAGGGGCAGGCCCGCACTACGGAAAGCCACGTCCTTCACGGCGTCGCGGTACTGCTGCTGGGGCTGGTCATGGCTGGCCCCGTCCAGTTCTATGGCGCACACGGGCCGGAAATCGGGCAGGGCCACGATCAGAAAATCCACGTGCTTGTCGCGCAACCGGGCGTAGGTGCCCTGCCGCTGGTGCGGGGGCGCAGTGATCAGGAACAAGTCGTTCAGGCGCACATTGGGGAACACCCGGAAGCCCTGCGGCAACGCGCCTTCCAGCGTCTGAAAAAAGGCCAGTTCACTCTTGCTGAAAAAGTACCCCTTGAGCTTGATGGGCAAAGATTCGGGAATGCCGCCCGGAACATGCGAAGGGTGGACGCTGGCGGCTTCCTCTTGCTCGCGGAGTTGCTGTTGGCGCTCGGCCTCGGCAGTGGAAAAGCGGACTTGGCCCTGCGGCAACTGTTTGGCCGAACGCTGTTTGGCCGGGGCAGACGCAGAACGCTGGGCAGCACCAGCAGATGTCGGGCTTTGGGTGCGCTTGGCCCGCGCCGCCATCATCACGGCCAACACCACCAGCGCTGCACCCACCACAAGCAAAATCATCAGCAGGCTCATATGCTGTCCAGCATGGCCTCCACGCTCTGACAGGCCTCTGTCAGCGGGCCAGATAAGGGTGGATTTTCTGGCAAAGTGGTGTTGGAGTCACCCTTGTGATTATTGAACGCTGAAGATAGTGGAGTTTTGTGTGTCCGGAAAAGTCGCGTGGGCCGAGGTGGGGAGAGATTCACTCTCTGGTGTGCGGGGAGCGCGGGTGCGGGCGCATCACCTCTCCGTAACGTGCCCTCTGCTCCCGTCTCAATCTGCTGTGGACGTAAACTAGGCGGGTGAGTCCCAGAGAAGTTCCGCAGGGCGTGCTGAAGGGCACGGGTCATGGCCCATTGCCGCCGATGCTGACGCAATACGTACAGATGCGCGATGAGGTCGAAGCGCAACTGCCCAACGCGCTGCTGCTGTTTCAGTGCGGCGATTTTTACGAAACCTTTGGCGAGGACGCCGAACGCCTCTCGCGGCTTCTGGGCATCGCGCTGACGCACAAAAGCAGCCGCGACTTTTCTACCCCGATGGCCGGAATCCCGCTCAGGACACTCGACAACAACGTGGAACGGCTGTTGCAGGCGGGCGTGCGCGTGGCGGTGGCCGATCAGATCGAGGAACCGGGCGGCGCACTCGTAGACCGCAAGGTGACGCAACTGCTGACCCCCGGCACCGTGACTGAGGAACGCCACCTGACTGCCGACGAAAACTATTTGGCGGCGGTGGCAACGGGCGACGGCTACGCGCTGGCCCTGCTCGACATTTCTACAGGCGAGTTCCGCTGCGCCGCCTTTCATACCCGCTCGGTGCTGTATGACGAACTGGGGCGCTGGCGGGCGCGGGAGGTGCTGCTGGCCCCCGAACTGGCCGGAAACGCCGCACTGATGGCTGATTTTCAGGCCCGCTTTCCGGCCATGCTGTCGCCCGGCAACTTCGAGGAAGCGGCGGCCCGCCACGAGCTGCACACCGTGCTGGGCGAAGTGCCCGGAACCCTCAACAATGCCGCGCTGGTGCGGGCTTGCGGCGCGGTGCTGGGCTATGCACGGGCCACGCAACAGGGCCGCCTAGAGATGGTGCGGCGAGTACTGCGGTTCGAGCCGGGGGCACACATGCGTCTGCCCGACACGGCGGCACGGGCGCTGGAAATCTTTGTGCCGCAGGCTCCGCAGGGCATGACCCTGATGGACGTGCTGAGCGAAACGCGCACGGCGGGCGGGCGGCGCAGGCTGCGGGCGTGGCTGCGTGCGCCGCTGCTGGACGAACTGAGCGTGCGGGCGCGGCTGGACGCCGTGGAAACCCTGACCAGAGCAGCAGATTTGCGAAACGCGGTGCGTGCCCTGCTGTACCGCGCTCACGACCTGGAGCGTTTGGCTGCCCGTGTCGCCACCCGCCGCGCCACCCCACGCGAAGTGGCGTCTCTGGCCCGCACCCTTGACCTGCTCCCCGACGCCGCCCGCCTGCTGGACGGCCACGAGGGGTTGTTGGGCGGCGTGCGTGCCCGCGTGAACGGGCTGCCGGAAGTGGTGCTGCAAATTCGCGCCGCGCTGGTCGAAGACCCACCGATTCGGGCAGGCGACGGCGGCCTGATCCGCGAGGGCTTTCATCCCGAACTGGATAAGTTAAAAGCTGAGGCTTTGGCGCACCGCGAATGGATCGCCATGCTGGAACTCTCGGAGCGCGAGCGCACGGGCATCGGCAGCCTGAAAGTCGGCTTCAACAACGTGTTCGGCTACTTTCTGGAAGTCACGTCGGCGCATCTGGGCAAGGTGCCCTCCGATTACCGCCAGATTGCCACCCTCAAAGACCGCGCCCGCTTTACCCGCCCCGACCTGCGCGACCACGAACGCGAGATTGCGCGGCTGGAAGGCGCTGCCGGACGCCTAGAGCAAGAGGTCTTTACCGATCTGCGCGACGGCCTCGCCATGCACGCCGACGCGCTGCTGGAAGCTGCCGGAGCTGCCGCCGACTTGGATGTGCTGTCTGCCCTCGCTGAAATTGCTGTGGAACGCGGCTGGACGCGTCCCGAAACCGTGTCGGGCTTTGCGGAAATTGTGCAGGCGCGGCATCCGGTGGTGGAACTGAGTGCGCGGGGAAGCTTCGTGCCCAACGACGTGACGCTCGACGATACGCGCCACACACAGATTCTGACCGGGCCGAATATGGCGGGCAAAAGTACCTACCTCCGCACGGTGGCGCTGTGTGCGCTGCTGCATCAGATCGGCTCCTTCGTGCCCGCAGACCGCGCCGAGCTTCCCGTGTACGACGCCATTCATACCCGCATCGGGGCCAGCGACGACCTCGCCGGGGGCCGCTCCACCTTTATGGTGGAAATGAGCGAGTTGGCCGCCATTCTGCACGCCGCCACGCCCCGCAGCCTGATCATTCTGGATGAAGTGGGGCGCGGCACGAGTACGCTCGACGGCCTCGCCATTGCACAGGCAGCGCTGGAGCATCTACATTCCACCCGTGCCCACACGCTGTTTGCCACCCATTACTTCGAACTGACCCGGCTGGAAACCGACCATCCCGGCTTGATCAATTTGCATGTGGCCGCCGAAGAAGACGCCGATGCGGGCGGCCTCACCTTTTATCATCAGGTCATTCCCGGCGCGGCCCGCCAGAGCTACGGCGTAGAAGTGGCCCGCCTTGCCGGACTCCCCGCCCCCGTGACCGCCCGCGCCGCCCGTCTGCTGACCGCGCTGAACACGCAGGGGGACGACCAGAAGCTGACCCGCGAACTGGCGACACTCGACCTCAGCCGCCTGACGCCCATGCAGGCGCTAGAGGTGCTGCACGGCTGGCAACGGGCGCTGGTGGGCGGGAAAATGGAGTCTAGACCGAGCGAGGCTGTAACGTAAGCTGGGATACACACCTGTTCCTCACTAAATGATTCACTGTTCTCAACTCCGGGGGAGTAACCGCCCTATGCCTATTGGTTCCAAACAGTAGAAGTAGGGAGTGCGTGGACGTCATTACGAGCAATAGCATTGCTCCGTCACGTGCAGTAAAGGCCAGACCCGGACAGGATCGCTACACGGTTTCCTGTCCGTCGATGTCTGGCGAGATTTCTCCCTCGCTGACGTTTCATTCGGCCTCCCGTGTGGCGCTCCCTATAAGGAGTGTCACTGATGGAATTCTTATATGAACTGTGGTTGGGCAAGCCCGCGTGGATGTGGCTGGTCTTTATGACGTTGGTGGTTTCTCTGCTGGCCTTCGACTTGGGCGTACTAGGCAAACGCCGCGTCAAGAAGGCCACCGCCAGCGGCGCAGAGCATCCGCAAGAAATCGGCGTGAAAGCCAGCCTCAAGCTCAGTGTGTTCTATATCGGTGTGGCACTCCTGTACGGCGCTTGGGTGTGGTACGAGCTGGGCGCGACGAGCGGAATGCAGTACTTGACTGCTTTCGCCGTAGAAAAAGCCCTCGCGCTCGACAACGTGTTCGTCATCAGCGTCATCTTCGGTGCGCTCGCCATTCCGCGCCACCTGCAACACCGCGTCCTCTTCTGGGGCATCCTCGGCGTCATCGTGCTGCGCGGCATCATGATCGGCTTGGGCACGGCACTGGTCACGCAGTTCGACTGGATCATGTGGATTTTCGGCGCGTTCCTGCTGCTCACGGGCATCAAGTTGCTGTTTACCAAAGAGAGTGAGTCCGAAACCCCTGACCTCTCCAATCACTTCATGGTGCGTGTGCTGCGGCGCTTTGTGCCCATCAGCCCCAAGCTGGACGGCCAGAAGTTCCTGACCCGCTTGCCCGACGCCGCCGGAAAGATGCGCCTGCATGCTACGCCGCTCCTGATCGCCCTCCTGATCGTGGAAGCCGCAGACGTGATCTTCGCGGTAGATTCCATTCCCGCCGTGTTCGCCATCACCCAAGACCCGTTCATCGTGTACACCAGCAACATTTTCGCCATTCTCGGTCTGCGTGCGCTGTACTTCGCCCTCGCCGCCCTCGTCCACCGCTTCGCCGCCCTCAAGCCCGCGCTGGCGTTGGTGCTGGTCTTCATCGGCGGTAAAATCTTCTACAACCAGTTCTACGGCAAGATGGATCCCGCCATCAGCCTCGCTGTGACGATCAGCATTCTGGTCGGCGGCATTCTGGTCAGCCTCTGGAAGACGCGTGGAGAAGGGCCGAAAACGGCAGTCTGATCTGAGTTTTTTCCTCTGAGCAAGAGATTCGGGGCGGCGGGGCAGGGAACGGGCACTTGCCCCCCTGCCCCGCCGCCCTGTATACTCTCAAGTCGGCCAAGTGGGACAGGGCGGCCAACTGTTTCCGTCAGAGTCGTGTTGCAGATGCTGTAGCGCACCCGGCGAAGAAACGGCCCTCGCCCCCAGACGGCGACCCGACAGCAGCCAACCTCTCAGGTGACGCAGTGCGCGGAGTTTCCGGGCTACAGGAGCAAGTACATGCCTAAGATGAAGACCAAAAAGAGCGCCACCCGCCGTGTGAAAATCACGGGTACGGGCAAGGTCATGGCGTTCAAGAGTGGCAAACGCCACCAGAACACCGGCAAGAGCGGCGACACCATTCGCGGCAAGGGCAAGGGTTTCGTTCTCGCCAAGAGCGAGTGGGCACGCATGAAGCTCGCGCTGCCGAAGGGGAAGTGATTTAGTTGCCACGCGTCAAGACCGGTACTGTTCGTCGCCGCCGCCATAAAAAGGTGCTCAAGCGGGCCAAGGGGTTCTGGGGCACCCGCTCCAAGACCTACCGTAATGCCTTCCAAACGCTGCTGAACGCCGCAACCTACGAGTTCCGCGATCGCCGCAACAAGAAGCGCGACTTCCGCCGCCTGTGGATTCAGCGCATCAACGCAGGCGCACGTCTGCACGGCATGAACTACTCGCACTTCATCAACGGCCTGAAACTGGCCGGAATCGACCTGAACCGCAAGGTACTGGCCGACATCGCCGCCCGCGAACCCGCCGCCTTCAAGGCACTGGTCGACGCGTCGCAGGCTGCCCGCAACAACAAGTAACTCCAGAGCAGGAACAAGCAGGGCCGCCTTTCCGATTGGAGGGGCGGCTTTGTTGTGTTGAACTGGAGGGGAAAAGGCGTCTAAGGGTCTAAGGAAGGGCAATCGCTGGCGCTCATTCACCCCCTTAACAGCCCTTGCACTAGTAGCGGGACGGCTTGAGAAGCTGTGGAGCAGATGGGCAATTCAGCAGCGAACCCGCCCCAGCACCTTAGACCCTAGACCTTTAGACCCTTAGACTGCCGCCGCCCTGAGACACTGCCCCCTTAGACCTGCCCCCCACAGTCCCGCTCCGTCGCCCCTTTCCCCCGCCGAGCCTGTACGCTGTGCGGTATGGCGGTCATTCTCGGCATCGATATCGGCGGAAGCGGCATCAAGGGCGCTCCAGTAGACACGGCGACAGGCAAACTGACGGCAGAGCGGCACCGGATCGCCACACCCGAAGGCGCACGGCCCGACGACGTGAAGGCGGTGGTGGCTGAACTGGTGCGGCACTTCGGGCATAAGGGCGCGGTGGGTGTCACCTTTCCCGGCATCGTGCAGCATGGCGTAACACTCAGCGCGGCCAACGTAGACAAGGGCTGGATCGGGCTGGACGCCGACAAGCTCTTTACCGAGGCCACCGGCCAGAACGTGACCCTGATCAACGACGCCGACGCCGCAGGCTTGGCCGAGGCTAAATTCGGCGCGGGCGCAGGCGTGGCGGGCACAGTGTTGGTGCTGACCTTCGGCACAGGCATCGGCAGCGCCCTGATTCATGACGGCGTGCTGGTGCCCAATACCGAACTCGGTCATCTGTGGCTGCGCGACAAACACGCCGAAACGTGGGCCTCTGACCGCGCCCGTGAACGCGACGACCTGAACTGGAAGCAGTGGGCCGCCCGCGTCAGCAAATACCTGCAACATCTGGAACTGCTGTTTTCGCCTGACCTGTTCATCATCGGCGGCGGCGTGAGCAAGAAGGCCGACAAATGGGAAGCGGCGCTGGTGCTGGAGCGCAGCAAATTCGTGCCTGCTGCCCTGCTGAACGACGCCGGAATCGTGGGCGCGGCCATGATCGCCGAGCGCCGAACGGATGCCAAATCTTAAGCCGACAATCTTAAGCCGCCCCATTCTGAGAAATCGCTTAAGCTGAACTGGCGGCGACAACTCAGGCGGTCAAGCAGGGTGGGAACTTTGCTCACGCCTGCCGCGTAAGGGGGAAGTATGGGATTCCTGAAGAAAATGATGGCGTCGGTGGGCGTAGGTGCGGCAAAAGTGGATGCACAGTTGCGAGACCGGGCAGTGCGGATCGGTGACCCCCTGACGGGCGTGGTGGTCGTCAAAGGCGGCGCGGTGGAGCAGACCATCGAGCGCATCAATCTGGGCATCGCCACCCGCTACCGCCACGACGATTCCTACGTGAACCACACGCTGTTTACCCAGCCCATCACCGGCAATTTCGTCATCCGGCCCGGCGAGACGCAGGAATTCCCCTTCAGTGTGGTGGTTCCGGCAGGCACGCCCCTGACCCTGCCCGGCACGTCGGTCTGGCTGGTCACCGACGCCGATATCGCCGGAGCGTCCGACCCCAGCGACAACGACCAACTGACCATTTTGCCCAGCGCGGGCATGGAAACCCTGATCAGCGCGGCGCAGCGCCTCGGCTTCAGCCTTGCCAAAAGTGAAGTCGAGTATTCGCACGGGCGGATTGCACAGGAACTCAGCTTCAGGCCCCCGCATGGACAGTACAAACTGACCGAACTGGAACTGATGATGTTCCCCAACGGTGACGGCTTAGATGTGATTCTGGAAGTTGACCGCCGCGCGACGGGTGTGGCGAGCCTGTTTACCAGCGAGTTCGAGAGCAAAGACCGCTGGAACGTGCCGGGTCATCTGCTGCGGCAGGGGCCGGACGCCGTGGCCCACGAGCTGGAAGGCCGAATCAAGCGCATGAGCTAAAAGCTGGTGCTGGTGGCCGGACGCGCTTAAGGGCTGTCCGGCCTTTTGTCTGCCCCGCTGTACTGAGCACTACGACGCGGCACAATAGCGGGCATGTCTGATCCTGCCGCCTCCCAGTCTGCCCACACCCCCGAACTGCTGACCTGCGACATCCTGTATACGGGCATGGGCGGCGCACAGTCGCCGGGCGGCGTGGTGGTGTCAGGCGGCGTGATTGCGGCCACAGGCCACCCCAACACCTTGCGCGGCAACTTTCCGCACGCCCGCGAGAGCCGGGCTGGAAGCGTCATCGCGCCGCCGCCCGTGAACGCCCACACGCACCTCGATATGAGCGCCTACGACTTCCGCGCCCTACCCTATTTTCGCTGGATTCCCGAAGTGGCGATGGGCCAGCGAGACAAACGCGGCTTGGCGGGCGCTCTGGCCGGGGCCGACACCCTGAGAGCTTTGGGCGCGGGCGCGGTGGGTGACATCGTTTGGTCACATGGGCAAGACCTGTTGGCTCCGCTTTTGGCCCGCACAGACCTCTCTGGAGTCCTCTATTACGAGGTTCTCAGCCCCTTTCCAGAACGGGCCGACGAAGTATTCAGCGCGGCTCGGGAAGTCATCGAAAGCCACCGCAAGCTGGAGCGTCCCGGCGGCCCCCGCCTCGGTTTGTCGCCCCACACGCCGTTTACGGTCAGCCACCGCCTGCTGCGTCTGCTGGCCGACTACGCGGCGGGCGAGGGCTTGCCCCTGCAAATCCATGTGGCCGAACACCCCGCCGAAGTGGAACTGTTCCGCACGGGCGGCGGCCCCATCTGGGACAGCATGACCCGCTTTCCGTACCCCGCTACCTTTGCCGAAGTCATCGGACGCGCCCCTGAAGCCGACCTGACGCCCGTGCGTTACCTCGATGAACTCGGCGTATTGGCCGCCCGCCCCACGCTGGTGCATATGGTGAACGTGACGCCCGACGATATTGCCCGCACCGCCCGCGCAGGCTGCGCCGTGGTCACTTGCCCGCGTAGCAACACCCATTTGGAATGCGGGGTGTTTCCGTGGTCGACGTTTGCGGCGGCGGGCGTAGAAATCGCCCTCGGCACCGATTCCGTCGCCAGTGGCGGCAGCTTGGACGTGCGAGACGACGTGGCGTTTGCCCGCACGCTCTATCCCCACCTTGACCCCCGCCTCATTGTGCGGGCAGCCGTCAAGGGCGGTCACCGCGTCACTGGAACGCCGCTCCCCTTCATTCGGCGGGGGGCACTATGGCAAGACGCCTTCGTTTGGGCCTGAAGAGCCAACACTGAGTTTCCGGCACTGCGCCGCGCTGCTTTGTGCTACAGTTCTAGAGTTGCCCGTTACGCACGTCGACGTAACGGAGGAGGCACCTCATGAAGAAAGATATCCACCCCAAGGCCGTTCCCACCAAAATCATTTTTCAGGGCAAAGTCATCATGGAAACCCTGTCCACCAAGCCGGAAATCCACGTAGATGTGTGGAGCGGCGTGCATCCCTTCTGGACGGGCGAAGAGCGCTTCCTTGACACCGAAGGCCGCGTCGACAAGTTCAACAAGCGCTTCGGTGACAGCTACCGCACCGCCAAAAAGAAGTAAATCAAAAGCTTTATGGAAATCGCCCTGCCTTCACCGGTGGGGCGGTTTTTTGGTCATGGCCTGCCTACAGCATTTGTCATCATAATGACCGAGCGAAGCGAGTGAATTTTACCGAGCAGGACGGAGAATGGAGCCAGCGAAAGTCTCTTTTTTCGGTGGCTCCATTCGGAGAACTGCTCTAAGTGTCCCGCTCATAAAGACATCCGGCACAGTGCACCGACTATGCTGGGCCGCGTGCCTACAACTCAACTGCGGCTGGAACTTTTGCATCAGCTTTCTGATCTGAACGGCGTGCCCGGCAACGAGGAAGCCGTGCGCGACTTCGTGCTGCGCGAACTGGAGGGACTGGCCGACGACGTGCGGGTGGACGCTCTGGGCAACATCATCGCCACCCGCGCCGGACGCAAAGCCAAAAAGTCGGACAGCCCCCGCCAGCGCGTGATGCTCAGCGCCCACATGGACGAAATCGGCTTCTTGGTGCGCTTCGTGGATGAGCGAGGCTTTGTGCGCGTGCAGGCGCTCGGCGGCTTCGATACCCGCAACCTGTTTGCCCGCAACGTGACCGTGAATACGCGGGGCGGCGCACTGCCCGGCATTCTGACCCCCGGCGGCAAGCCCGTGCATATCGCCAGTGCCGAGGAACGCAAGAAGATTCCCGAAGTCAAAGAGTTTTTTGTGGACTTGGGCCTAGACGCCGAAGAAGTGAAGCGGCGCGTGCGAATTGGCGACATGGTGACGCTGGATCAGACGGCGCGGCAGGTGGGCAAACTGACGGTGGGCAAGGCGATGGATGACCGCGCCAGCGTGTTTATGCAACTAGAGGTCTTGCGCCAGTTTAGAGACAAGAGGCCCCGCCATGACGTGGTGGCCGTGTTCAGTGTTCAGGAAGAAGTGGGGCTGCGCGGGGCGATTGTGGCTGCCTACGGCATAGAGCCGACGCTGGGCATCGGGCTGGACGTGACGTTGGCCGTAGACACCCCCGGAGTCGCCCCCGAAGAAGCCGTAACCCGCCTCGGCGACGGCATCGGCATCAAGGTCTTCGATTCCACCATGATCTCTACCCGCTGGCTGGTGGATGAACTGGTGGATTTGGCCGAGCGCGAGGGCATCCGCTACCAACTGGAAGTGCTGGCACTGGGCGGCACAGACGGCGCAGCCATCCAAAAATCGCGGGCGGGCGTGCCCAGTGTGACCCTCAGCCTGCCGACTCGCTACATCCATACCATCGTCGAAGCCGTGCATGAGGACGACTTGCGGGCGGGGATAGATTTGCTGGTAGCTTATTTGGGCTAAGGCTTAAAACCTCTCCGGAAAGTGAAGGGGGTTAGCCACTAAGCCGCGCTGGGAGGGCGCTTCGTCCACCCCCTCCCCAGCGCTCCCCCCTCAAGGGTGAGGGAGCAAACACCTCGTCCTGAACGCATCTTGCGTGACTCGGCTTATATTTCCGGAAAGGCTCTTGATGGGATACAGCGGGAGTAGGGCGAGGCGGCCAGATTCAACTCGCCTTCCGATTCTCTATCGCGTTCTCCTAGAGACTTGATTCAGCGGTACGAACTGAGTAAAGCCCGTCTGTTACGGCAAAATCGCGTACAAGTCCACCCGGCTGCCGGGGCGTACGTCGTCGCGGGCGGCGATGGTCAGGGTGGCGGTGGGGCCTGTTTTGGCGTTCAGGCGCGTAATCAGGTCTACGAACTCGTTCACGTCCAGCCCCAGATTGTTGATGTACTCGCTGGGCACACCGCGTGTAGTCAGGTCAAGCACGGCGTCCTGCACGGCCTCGCTGATCTGGGCCTGAAGACTGCGGGTGTCGGCGCTGAGGGTTAGGTTCACCCGCCGGATGCCCTCGCCGCTGCGGTACAGCACGCTGTTGGGGCGGGCGTCGCAGGTCAGGTCTACGGAAAAGCCCACGACTGCATTGCTGGCGGCGCGGCACTGAACGAAGGTGCTGGCGTTCAGGCCACGCAGTTTGGTTTCCAGTGCGGCGCGGGCCGCAGGATTCAGGCGGGCGGCGGGGGTTCCCTTCGCGCCTCGGCTCTGGGCCGCGTTGGCGGCGGCCAGCAAAAAGGCGTCGAGGTTCCGCACGCCCGGCACCACGCCCGCATACACGAGGTCGTTGCGCGGAAAGGCGAGATCGGTGTTTCGGCTGGCACTCAACTCGTTACGGGCGCTGGAAAATTCGTCTTGCAGCTGCCCCAGCGTGGCGCGGGCGGTTGCCAGATCCTTGGATAAGGCTTCGTTGGCGGTTCGCAACTGTGCTTGTTGGCTGCGGAGCGTGGTCACTTCGGCCCGCACGCGGTCACGTTCGGCTGTGGCCTGCTGACGCTCCTGCACGGCTTTGGCCCGTTCGGTGGCGGCGCGGTCGCGTTGCAGTGCGGCTTGGTCGCGCTCCTTTGCCGTGAGGTCACGTTCCGAGGCAATCCTGTCGCGCTCAGCCAGTAGGCGGGCACTTTCTTTCTGGGTGCTGGAGAGTTGGGCTTCGGCCTGTGTGCGGGCAGCAACGGCGGCATTGCGTTCTTTGGTGGCTGCGGCGCGGTCAGCTTCCAGTTGGCGCACCTGCATCCCCAACTGTGCGGCGAGGCCACGGGTCTGCTCCACCTGCGCCTCAGCTTGCTGCGCCTTGGCCTGAGCGGCTTTGGCCTGCGCTTCGGCCTGCCGCACCTTGGCCTGCGCCTGCCGCACCTGCGCCCCGGCCTGCGCCACTTGTGCGGCGACGGCCACCACCTGAGCTTGGGCAGCCCGTGCCTGCGCCTGTGCGGCGTTGGCCTGTGCCCGTGCGGCGGCGGCCTGCGCCTGCGCCTGTACGGTTCGAGCCTGTGCCGCTTCAGTCTGGAGTTGGGCGGCTTCCGTCTGGGTCTGTGCGGCGGCGGCGCGGTTCTGGGCCAGCTTAGCTTCTTGTTCTGCCAGTGCCGAACGGGTATCCAGGTCGATGACTTGGCTGTCCAGCGCCTCTGCACGGGCCTGACTGGAAGCCAGCGCCGCCTCGGATGCCGTGAGCAGCGTGCGCGATCTGACGGCGCGGGCTTCCAGTTCGGTTCGCAGAGTAGTCAACGCCTCTACTTTGTCCTGCAACGCAGCAGCTTCGGTCTGAAGGCGCTGCTGAGCCGTGCGGGCGTCTTTCAGATTGCTGCGTGCGGCCTGAAGATCGGTCAGGGCGGCTTGCTGCTGCGCCCGCAACGCCTCGGCCTCGCGCTGGGCGGTGTCGCGGCCAATTTGTGCGGTTTTGAGGTCGTCCTGCACACTCAGAATCTCGGTTTTCAGGGCGTCCAGTTGCGGGCGCAGTTGATCGGCCTGAGCGATGGTATTGATGGCGCTGGAATTGAGTACCAAGAACGCCGCGAGACTGGCCGCGCTGATGCCCATGCCCGACAGCACGGCCACGATCAGCGCGGTGGTTTTGGGCCGCAACCCGAACCAGCGCAGATGCTTGCGCCCGGCTTTTTTGGCAATCGTGTCGGCGGCGTAGGCCACTACGCCCGACAAGATCACTACAAAGGGCAAAAACAGCCACAGCATCGCAGTCTCCGCTTACAGCTCGAAATCGTCGCCCAAATAATGGCGGCGGGCGTCTTCGTCTTGCGCGAATTCCTGCGGCGTGCCCTCAAATTTCACTTCTCCGTCAAACATCAGGTACACCCTATCGGTCAGAGCAATGGTTTCGCGCACGTTGTGGTCAGTAATAAACACGCCGATGCCCCGGCGGTCACGCAGCTCGCGGATCAGGCGCTGAATCTCGCGGATGCTCTTGGGGTCTACGCCCGTGAAGGGTTCGTCCAGTAGCAGATAATCGGGATCAGTGGTGAGTGCGCGGGCCAGTTCCAGCCGCCGCCGCTCGCCGCCCGACAGTTGGTAGGCGAAGCTGCCCGCCAAGTGCGTCAGCCCAAATTCGGCCAGCAGCGAATCGGCGCGGGCTTCCTGCTCGGCGCGGGACAGCGGGCCATATTCCAGAATCGCCAACAAATTATCGCGGGCGGTTAGCTTCCGGAAAGCACTGGGTTCCTGCGGCAGATAGCCAAGTCCCAGCCGTGCCCGTTCGTGCATGGGCAGGCGCGTCACGTCGCGTTCTCCGAGGGTAATGCTGCCACCGCCGGGGCGAATAAAGCCCACCAGCATGTAAAACGTGGTGGTCTTGCCCGCACCGTTGGGGCCGAACAGCGCCACGATTTCGCCGGGCCGCACCCGGAAATCCACGCCCCGCACCACCGCCCGCCGTCCATAACTTTTGGACAGTCCGGTTGCCACCAACTCAGGCCGTCCCAACCCTGCAGGGGGATTGGCAAGGGTGGCGTCGGGCATGGCAGGCGGGGAAGAAGCGGGCAGCGTCACGCTTGGAAGCGTACCACGCGCCCTCCGCGCCGCCCGTGAGAGGGGTGACGATAGGGGTGGGTGGAGTCTGGAACGTGGATCGTGGTCAGGTCTTTTCCTACAGTCCACGATCCACGATCCGCCGTGCCGTTAGACTGCCCGCATGCTCCTCACCATCATCGTTCTGGATTCCGTGGGCGTGGGCGAATTGCCCGATGCCGCCAGCTTTGGCGACGTGGGCGCACACACCCTGAATCACACGCTGGCCGCCGCGCCTGTTCACTTGCCCAATTTGGCTGGGCTGGGACTGGGCCACATTCCCACCGTTGCTACCAGTCCGCAGACCATCCCCGCCGAGACTGTTGTACAGGGCGCTTATGGCCGAATGCTGGAAGTCAGCCCCGGCAAGGACACCAGCACCGGGCACTGGGAATTTATGGGCGTGCAGCTTGAACACGCTTTCCAGATCTTCCCCGACGGCTTTCCGCCCGCCGTGATGGACGCCTTCAACGCCGCCACCGGGCGCGGGCACCTGTGCAACAAGCCGTACAGTGGCACCGACGTGATCCGCGATTACGGCGAGGAACACCGCCGCACCGGGAATCCCATCGTGTATACCAGCGGCGACAGCGTGTTTCAAATTGCCGCGCATGAAGACGTGGTGCCGCTGGAAACGCTGTATGAGTGGTGCCGTGCCGCCCGTGAGATTTTGCAGGGGCCGTATGCAGTGGCCCGCGTGATCGCGCGGCCTTTCCGGGGCGAGCATCCCTTCGAGCGGGCAGGCGAACACCGTAAAGACTTCAGTCTGTTGCCGCCGCCGACCGTGCTGGACAGCCTGAAGGCCGCTGGGCAGGCCGTCATCGGCATCGGCAAAATCCCCGACATCTACGCGCATCAGGGCTTTACCGAAGAGATTCACACCGACGACAACCCCGATGGCATCCGCAAAACGCTGGCCCGCATGAAACAGGCCACAGAAGAAGGCACGTCTGGCCTGATCTACACCAATCTGGTGGACTTCGACGCCAAATACGGCCACCGCCGCGATCCTGCCGGATACAGCGCCTGTCTGGGCGATTTCGACGCCGCGCTGCCCGACATTCTGGCCGCCGTACCCGCAGACGGCGCACTGGTCATCATTTCCGATCACGGGAACGACCCCACGTGGCGCGGCACCGACCATACCCGCGAATACGGCATGCTGCTGGCCTACCGCCCCGGCATAGGCGCAGTGAATCTGGGCGAGCGGGCCACGTTTGCCGATGTGGGGGCCACCGCCGCACACGCGCTGGGCGCTGGTTGGGACGGGCCGGGTGAGAGCTTTTGGACGCAGATCGCATAAACGATCCGGGCCAAGAGCCTTTCCAGATCGGGGCTGAATCGTTCGCCCTGACGCTAACGTTGGGCGGGCGCTACGCCGGAGAGCAGACGTGGACGGTTCACCCCGAACGCAGCGCCCTGATCGCCCGCGTAGAAACCAACTTCGGCGGCGTGCTGCCCGAAGTGCGGCGTGTGCAGAGCAGCCGAATGCACGCCCGCACTTTTGCCAGCCACAGCTACAGCGAGGGCGATGGGCGCGGCAAACCCAGTTTCGAAACGACCTTTGACCGCAAAAGCGGCGTGTTGACGCTGAGGCAGGGCAAAGACGAGGTCACGGCCCCGCTGATTGGCGACCACCATGACCCGGTGAGCTTACTGCTGTGGCTGCGCGGCCAACACGGGCAGGACGTCCCGCCCCAACGGCTGACCGGGGGCCGGGTGCATGTGCAGACCCTTCACCCGGCGCAGGGCAGCGACGTGAACGGTACGCCCGCGCATGTGTATCTGCTGCGCCCCGGCCACGCTTACGTGTACGTGGAGCAAGACGCGCCTCACCGCCTGCTGCGCCTGATTCAGCCCACCGATTTTGGCCCAGTCGAAGCCAATTTGCCCCAAGCGAGGCGGCAGGCCCAGCCGGAACGTCGGCGGCGGCGGGCGGGGTAGAGGCGTCTGAGAGTGTGGTGTCTAAGGGACTAAAGGTCTAGGGTCTAAGGTGCTGGGGCGGTAGGGTTTTGGGTGGTGTGGAAGGGCATTTGCGTTGCTCATTGATCCACCCTCCTGCCTAGTTCTGCAATGCCTCAGCTCTCTGCCTGTCTTTCCCACGATCCACCCCCGCCCGCCGCCGCCGTACATCTGGACCTTAGACCCTCAGACCCCTAGACCTCCGCAGGAGCAACCATGCAAGTCCTTCAAGGCCCCGACGCCCGCGCCGCCCTGACCCGCACCTTCAACGATATTCCTGTGCCTGACAGTGTTCTGGCCCGCATAGCAAGCACGTTTGGCGAGGCGCTGACGCCCACGCAAGTCGTGGAGCGAATCATTGCCGATGTGCGGGCACGCGGCGACGATGCCCTGCGCGACTGGACAGAACGGCTGGACGGGGTGCGCCCCGAACACTTGGAAGTGAGTGCCGAGGAACTGGCCGACGCGACGGTAGACGCCGACCTCCACGCTGCAATTCGGCTGGCGATTGCCCGCGTGCGTGCCTTCTATATGCAGCAGCCCGCGCACGGCTTCCTCAACCACGATGAAGGCGGGGCACTGGGCCAACTGATTCGCCCGCTAGGACGGGTGGGCGTGTACGTGCCGGGGGGCCTCGCGCCGCTGATCAGCACCCTGATTCATACCGCTGTGCCCGCGCAGGTGGCAGGCGTGCCCGAAATCGTGATTGCCACGCCGCCTGCCGCGGGCGGCCAGATTCACCCGGCCATTCTGGTGGCCGCCCGCGAATTGGGCCTGACCCGGATTGTGCGTGTGGGCGGCGCTCAGGCGATTGCGGCTCTGGCATATGGCACGGCCACCTTGCCCGCTGTAGACAAGATTGCTGGCCCCGGCAACCTCTTCGTGGTGATTGCCAAGCGGTTGGTGTACGGCCAGACCGGAATAGAAAGCCTGCCGGGGCCGACGGAGACGCTGGTGGTGGCCGACGACAGCGCCGACGCCCGCTACGTGGCCGCCGATCTGCTGGCACAGGCCGAACACAATGGCGCGGAACCCGTGTTGGTGTCCACCAGCCGTGACCTTCTTATTCGGGTACAGGCCGAACTGGGCGGCCAACTGGAGAACCTGCCCGAACCCAACCGCACTTGGGCGCGGGATAGCGTGCAGGCCCGCATGAAGGTCATTTTGGCCGCCGACCTGCACGAAGCTCTCGACCTCGCCAACCTGTACGCCCCCGAACACCTCTGTCTGCTGACCCGCGACCCGTGGAGCCTGCTGGGGCGCGTGCAGCGGGCGGGTGGCGTGTTTATCGGGGAAGCGAGCATGGAAGCCTTGGGTGACTATGTGGCAGGCCCCAGCCACGTTATGCCGACTGGCGGCACGGCCCGCTTCATGAGTCCGGTCAATGTGCGCGACTTTCAAAACATCATCAGCGTGATCGGCGTAAACGAGGCCACCCTGCACCGCATCGGCCCCGCCGCCGCCTTACTTGCCCGCGCCGAAGGGCTGGAAGCACACGCACGGGCTATTGAAAGCAGGCTAGTGGCTGAGGAAGTTTGAAGATGGGGGACTCTAAGGGTCTAAAGGTCTAGGGTCTAAGGTGCAGATTGACGGCGGTTTTGGGTGGGTGTTGCTCTCTGCCTTCACGGGAGTAGTGAGCAAGGCGATTGCCCTTGCCCTTTCTTAAACCCTTTGACCCTCGCCCCTTAGACTCGGCCCCTTAGACCGCTGCCACACCACCCAAAACCCCCACCGTCCCACATCCTCAGACCCCGGCCCCCGCGCAGGCGTATGCTTTCCCGCGTGTCTTCCGCCGCTGCTTCCGCCCCCGCTGCCCGCCTGACTCCCGCCGTGCTGCTGGCGCTGGGCATCGTGTATGTGGTGTGGGGCAGCACCTATTTCGGCATCAAAATTGCCATTGGCAGCCTGCCGCCGCTGGGCATGTTGGGCATCCGCTTTCTGGTGGCGGGTGTCATCTTGTTCGCCTTCCTGCGCCTGCGGGGTGCGCCCATGCCCACAGCGCGGCAGTGGGGGGCGAGTGCGGTGGTGGGGCTACTGCTGCTGGGCGGCGGCACAGGCCTCGTCACGCTGGCCGAACGCGACGCCAGTTCCAGCGTGGCCGCGATGGTCATTGCCGTTTCCCCCTTGTTCGCGGCCCTGTTTGCGCGGCTGTGGGGCGAGCGTACAGGCGGGCGCGAATGGCTGGGCATCGGCGTGGGGCTGCTGGGCATTGCCCTGCTGAACGTGGGCGAATTGCAGGCCACGCCGCTGGCCGCCCTGCTGCTCATTTTGGCCCCGCTGTGCTGGACGTTCGGCAGCCAGTGGTCACGCCACCTGCCGCTGCCCCCCGGTCTGATGGGCAGCGCCGCCGAGATGGTCACGGGCGGCGTGCTGCTGTTCGGCTTCAGCCTGCTGATGGGCGAACAATGGGGCACGCCGACCTCGGCCAGCCTGTGGGCGCTGGCGTACCTGACCATTTTTGGAAGCCTCGTGGCTTACAGCGCCTACATGTATTTGGTGGCCCACACGCGGCCCGCGCTCGCCACCAGTTACGCTTACGTGAATCCGGTGGTGGCCGTGCTGCTGGGCGTGGGGCTGGGCGGAGAAACCTTGGGGGCGCTGGGCTGGGTGGCGTTGGGCGTGATTCTGGCTGGGGTGATGCTGGTGGCGTGGCCCAAGAAAATGCCTTCTCAGACAGGGCCAGAGGCCGCCGCTCCATGACCGCTCCCGATGCTGACCCGAATTCGGCCCGCCTGACCCTGCGCGAGATGGCCCCCACCGACCCCGTGAGTCTGGTGGTGCGCCGCCGCATTCTGCCGGGGCGCGAGGCTGAATACGAAACCCTGCTGACCGAGGGTGGGGCGCTGCTGGCCCGCGTGCCGGGACACCGGGGAACTGGCATTATTCGTCCACCTCCCGGCGAGCGCGAATACACCCTGATTGCCCGCTTCGACACCGTGAACGCCGCCGCCGAATGGGAACTCTCGCCCGAACGCGCCGAGTGGCTGACCCGCGTGAATGCCCTCGTAGACGGACAGGTCAGCTTTGAAAAACAACCCGGCCTAGAGTTCTGGTTCACGCCGCCCGCCGCGCCCAACCTGCGCCAACCGCCCCGCTGGAAAATGGCACTGCTCACGTTGGCCGCCCTGTATCCGGTCAGCGTGGGCCTCGGCTTGCTGCTCGCGCCCGTTGTCGGCCACTGGCCCGCGCCGCTGCGTGCCTTGCCCCAAATGGTACTGGTGGTTCCGGCCATGACGTATCTGGTGATGCCCGTGGTGACGCGCTGGGCGGCGGGGTGGCTGCGGCGGTAGGAGGCTGGGGGTTCTGGGGGCTTGGTCTAAGGGTTGAGGGGCAAAGGGTCTAAGCAAGGGCAATCGCTGGCGCTTATTTGCCCCTCTCCCTCGGGGCGTGAGGGGACATTCAGCAGCAAACCCGCCCCGCCACCTTGAACCCTAGACATTTAGACCCTTAGACAGCGCCCCTATGAAACCGGACTCGCTCCCCCTTTTCTGCCCGCCGCCCCCCGTGCTACACTCCCAGAGTTTGCCCTCTAGAGGGGGCGCAAGATCGCGGGCCGAACAGGCCTGGGCAGGGCCGCAGGCGAAAGGCAGTCGCGAGAGCAGACCGCCGGAACCCAGCGGGACAGCCAGCAGCGGTGCGGGGGCGTGAATCCTCCCGTCCGCCGCGAACGAAGGAGAGAGCAGCATGAAGCGTACCTACCAACCCAATGTCCGCAAACGGGCCAAGACCCACGGCTTCCGCGCCCGCATGAAGACCAAAGCTGGCCGCAACATCCTCGCACGCCGCCGTGCGAAGGGCCGCCAGCAACTCACCGTCGCTGACGAGTAAGCGCCTCCCCGTACAGGAAGCGTCTATCGTCACGCCCGATCAGTCCAGCGCCATGCAGGAACGGCCCCGCCGTCCGGTGGCGCTGGATTCTTTACGTGGTGACCGGGAGTTCCGTAAAGTGCGCCAGCATGGGGTGGCGGTGCGCGATCCGCTGTTTACCCTGCGCCTCACCGAGTACCGCCCCCGACACGGCGAAACGTGGCAGCCCCGCGCCATCATCGGTGTGGTTATCTCCAAAAAAACCTTGAAACGCGCTGTAGACCGCAACCGTGCCCGCCGCCGGGTGCGTGAGGCGCTGCGAACCCTGCCGGGGGGCCTGCCGCCTTGCCGGGCTATTTTGCTGCCCAATCCGGGCGTCCTCACGGCCACGTTTCCGGCGCTGCAAGCCGCCCTGATCCGGAGCCTCGCCAAAGCACCGGGCCGGGTCAAAAAAGGCGCGGGCGGGCAAAAGGGCGGGAACTCTGGCCGCCCTCAGCCCGTACCTGTCCCTGTGATCCAAGCTGTGACTCCGGGCGACCCCTCCGTATGAAGCAGGCCGCATGAAACAGACCGCGCCAACCTCTGCTCCCGCCGCCCGCGTTCCCTCTCCGGGGCTGGTGGCGCGGGGCATGGTGCGCGTGGTGCGCGGCTATCAGCGCAAGCTCTCTCCGCTGAAACCCGTACCCACTTGCCGCTTTGTACCGACCTGTTCGCAGTACGCTCTAGAGGCGATTGAACGCTTCGGGGCCGTGCGGGGCGGGTGGCTGGCCGCGTGGCGGGTCATGCGCTGCAATCCATTGGTGCCGGGCGGCTTCGACCCGGTGCCGAGTTCATTCCCGGCCCATCTCGGCTCGGCGGCCCGCACCCCTGCGGCTGACCCGGCCCATCCCACCGCTGGAAAACCCAAACCATGAAACCAAAACATCTGCTTCCGCTGACTGCCGTAGGTTTGCTGCTCCTGACCGGATGCGGTACTACTGGCCCGCTTCCTTCCTTCAACAACGCGATCAAGCCCGAATGGATCAGGGCCGATTTCGACGGCCTTCCCGGCGACGAATTTATTGCCACCAGCAACCTTCAAGACGTGGTCTTCAACGACCGGGGCGAGGTCATCGGCTGGTACGTCAAGTTGTACGCGGGCACGCCGTTCATCAAAAAAGACAGCACTGGCAAGTACGATTTCACGGCCCTGAAAGCGCAGCGCAGCATCATGAATCTGGTGGGGCAACCCAGCGTGCAGGGCGAGGGAGCCGCTGCCTTCCCCGCAGACCGCCGGGCGTTTGCGCTCACCGGTGGGCCACTTGACCCAGCCCAACCCGCCGAGGCCACCGCGCCGCAACTGACGCAGAGCCTGCCCCAGAACCGTCAGGACGCCGTGTTCCGCTACACGCAGGGCGGCGCAACCGTGACCAAAACGGTGACGCTGCGGCCCCGCTCCTTCAAGGTGGATGTAAAAACCACCGTGACGGGCGGCCCGGAGCGCGTGACCATGCTGTTCCCCGGCCTTGCCAAAGCGGCCAATCCCCGCGTGCAGGCCGTGCCTGTGGGGGGCCAACCGGCCAGCGTGCAGGGCAGCGGCACCACCACCGTGCAAAACATCCAGTACGCCGCGATTCAGGAAGTGGGCGGCACCTTCGGCCCCGGCCAGAACGCCCACGCCCTGATCGTGCGCCCGCAGGCCGGAACCAACGCCGACGCTACCCTGACTGGCGGCGCACAGTCGCTGCTCAGCGTGACCCTGCCCGCCGCCAGCACCGTGGAAGTCTTCGGTGGCCGCAACGAACTGATTCACCTGTACCAGAGCGGCTACACCACTTTGCCTGGCCTGTTCGCCCCCAATATCTTCGGTCAGATCAGCCTGTGGATCGTCAAGCTGATGGAAGCCATGTACAAGGTGCTGCCCAACTGGGGCCTCGTGCTGATCCTGCTGACCGTCCTGCTGCGCCTCGTGATGTGGCCGCTGATGCAGGCGCAGGGCCGCACCACCGCCCGGATGCAGGTCATGCAGCCCAAGATCAAGGAAGTGCAGGACAAGTACAAAGACCGCAAAGACCCCGACTCGCAGCGGGCGATGCAGCAGGAAATGCAGCAGGTCTACCGCGATTACAACTTCAATCCGGCGGGCTGCTTCAGTACCTTCGTGCCGTTCCCTGTCCTCATCGCGCTGTGGTCGACCATCCGTAACTTCGAGTTCGACAGCGGCTTCCTGTGGCTGCCTGACCTCGCCATTCCCGATCCGCTGTACATCTTGGCCCTGATCTACCTGATCGTGAACATCGGCCAGTTGTACGTGATGACCCGCAAGAACCCGGCGATGTTCCGCCAACAGGCCTTCATCTACCTTATCTTCCTGTATTTCGCCCTGACCTTCCCCGCAGGCGTGACGATCTACATTATCTTCAGCACCCTGATCGGTATTGGTCAGCAAATCCTGATCAACAAGCAAGTCGAGAAGGAAACCGCCAGCATCGGGACGACAGTGGTACAGAAAACGCCGATGCGTCCGGCCAAAGTCGCTAAGACGATAGACGCACCTAAGAAGTAAGGCAGCACGATAAAGAACCGCCCCGACAATATAGGTCGGGGCGGCGTTCTTTTGGCTGTTTCATAGAGTGGAGGGTGGATCGTAGAACGTGGAAACGGCCAGACCACGATCCACCCTCCACGATCTACGTTCCCGCGTTCAGTCCTGCCAACGCCACCCGCGCCGCCGCGAACGAGGGCCTAACCCTCAGCGCCTCGCGGTAGGCGGCTTTGGCTTTGGCGCTCTGACCCTGTGCGGCCAACGCGCGGCCCCGCCAATACAGGGCTTCTTCGTGGGCGGGGGCGTCTTGCAGCACGGCGTTTGTCAGGCGCAGCACATCGGCGGTGCGGCCCGTGCGGGTGTAGGCCTCCAGCGGCCCGAAGGAATACCAGAGCGTGCGCCAAGGCAAACCGCCCACCGTGCGCGCAGGCCGAGTGGGATCAAGCGTGGCATCGGGGCGGCTGGCAAAAGCCTGATCGTAGGCCCGCACTGCGCCGCGAGAGTCACCCAAGGCCAGCCGTGCATTGCCCACGTTCAGCCACGCAATCGCGTCATTCTTGCGGCCTGCTTCGGCCACCGCCACCCGCAAGGCTTCCCGTTTTGCCAGCACCGGATCGGCCCGGAAGCCCAGCAAGCCGCGCAACTCTTCCTCACGCTCCGGCGGCGAGACCACCAAGTACGTGCGCCCGAAGGCCCGCCACAGTTCGTCCAACTGGGCATAGGTAAAACTCAGTTTGCCCAAGTAGGAATCCAGTGCCGTGAATTTTTGTTTGGTATCGTCGTAGCCGTTGAGGATGCGGTAATGGCCCATGCCGCCGCTGTCTGCCGTCACAAACCACGTTTCCACGATCACGGGGAATCCGGCGGCCAACAGGCGCTTCAGCAGGGCGCGGCTCCCATTGACTGCCAAGTGCGTTTGCATCCCCTGCTTGCGGGCAAATGCAGCCAACTCGGGCGGCGTCACGTTCACGTCCCCGCCGTTGGGCTTTAGCACCGGCGCAATCTGATACTGCGTCAGCGTGCCGCCCCAGCGACTCAGGGCCATGCCCACCGTGACCGGGCCGCAGTTGTTCAGGCGTTGGTATTCGTGCCGGATGCTGGGCACGCTGGCAAATGGGGGCAGGGAAGAGGAGGACAGCGCAGAAGCCGCCCCCGCCAAACCGGAGCAGGTCAGCAGCAGCAAAGAGGACAGAGAGCGGAGGCTCATGCTCTCTATCGTTTCAGGTCTGGGGGGGTGGGATTGTGGGTTTTGCGAGGGTGAGGCGGGAAGATGAAACCTATTTTTCTTTTCTACCCTGTTCTTGGCCCTTATGTTTGTACACTAAGTAACGCCTCTAAATCATGCCAGCTTTTTACTTCGCTTGAACTATTCAGTTGAGCGATGAGTAACGCAGTTCAATCTACTTTGCAGGCATGTGACTTAAGATTGCCCGCTGTGTCTCACGAGCCAATGGGACATCTGCGAAAATAGCCGATTCAAACTCATAAATAAGTGCCAACATGTTTTGATTCATCTCTACCCGATTTTTGTGTGCAGCCATGCCGATTTGCTCTAACCACTGGATGCCCCACATGATCGGTAAATCTTCGTCTCCTTCGTCGCAACTACGGCGCTGGTAGCCGTCTACTGCTGAAGAAATCAGGCGCGCACAAGCATCGTCTGCGCCCTTCAACCGCCCTGAGAAGGCGCGTTGAATGAGTCGGTGTGACCTATTCAGCGTTGCTTCACTTCCTATCCAGCCTTCTGTGAGCACTAACTTGGTTATCTGTCCTAGCTCAAAATCATGGTGGTGGTGAGAATAAACGGCACATCCCACCAAGCCCTGCAAAATCATCACATTGAATGGATCGAGCCGGTAAAGCTGCGTGTACACGTCAATATCTAACGGTTTGGACTGCATAGCCCTATTCTGATTCTTGACACATCCCAAATCAGTACCCCATCACCGTCCGAATGGCCCGCGCCACCCGCAGCGCGTTCGGGCGGTACACGTCCTCGATGGCGGTAAACGGTGGGTAAGGTGCGTCATAGCCAGTCACGCGCAGGATCGGTGCGCGGAGGCTGTCTATGGCGTGTTCAGCAATGTTGGCGCTGATTTCGGAGTGAAAGCCGCCGGTGCGGGGCGCTTCAGTCACGACGACGGCGCGGCCCGTCTTCGCCACCGAATTCAGCACCGTTTCCAAGTCCATCGGCACCAGCGTTCGCAGGTCGATGACTTCTACGCCGATGCCGTGAGCGCGGGCAGCTTCGGCGGCCTTCACACTGACTTCTACCATGCCGCCGTAAGTGATGACCGTCACGTCGTCGCCTTCCGTCACCACCCGAGCTTTGCCCAGCGGAATGGTGTAATGGCCGTCTGGCACGCTTTCTTTGGTGCTGCGGTACAGCTTGATGGCTTCCAAGAAAAACACCGGATCAGGGTCTTCTATGGCGGCCAGAAGGAGGCCTTTGGCGTCGGTAGGCGTGCTGGGAATCACCACTTTCACGCCCGGCACGTGCGCCAAAATCGCTTCGGGGCTGTCGGCGTGCTGCTCTGGAGTATGCACGCCGCCGCCGTAGGGCGCACGAATGACCATCGGCAGGCTGTAGCGGCTGCGGGTGCGGTGGCGGTAACGGCCCAGATGCGACAAGATTTGATCGAGCGCCGGGTACATGAAGCCCGCGAACTGAATCTCGGCAATAGGCCGCAGCCCCGCCAGTCCCATGCCGATGCCCATGCCTACGATGCTCGCCTCGGCCAGCGGGGTATCGAACACCCGGTCTGTGCCGAACCGCGCCTGCAAGCCGTCCGAGGCGCGGAATACGCCGCCCATGACGCCCACGTCCTCGCCAAACAGGTAGGTCGTGGGGTCGCGCTCTAGGGCGATGGCGAGCGCGTCGTTGATGGCGGCCACCATCGTCCGGGTGGTGGAGGAAGTAGCGGGAGGAGTCTGGGTGGCGGTCATGCGGAAACCTCGGTTTGGAAGGTGGATCGTGGGAGGTAGATCGTGGGCTGAAAGGCAAAAGATTGGACGTTCTGGACGCTTTTTCTACGATCCACGATCCACCCTCTACGCTCGCCCCTCATTCCCCTACCTCACGCAGAATCTCGGCCCGCTGCGCCACTAGCTGCGGCGTCGGCTCGGCAAACACATGATCCAGAATCTCGGCGGGTTCGGGTTCCGGGTAGGTGTCGGCCTCGTTCAGCGCGGCTTCAAACTCCTCGGCAATCTCTTTCAGCAGGGCGGCGTCGCTCTCTTCGGTCAAAATCCCTTCGGCCAGCAGATGAAGGCGCAGGCGCGTAATCGGGTCTTTTTCGGCCCAGCCTGCGGTATCGGCGTCGGTGCGGTAGCGGGTGGGATCGTCGGCCACCGTGTGCGCGGCAATCCGGTAGGTCACGGTTTCGATCAGGGTTGGCCCCTGTCCGGCGCGGGCGCGGGCCACCGCTTCCACCGTCACCTGATAGGTCGCCAGCACATCGTTGCCGTCTACGCGCACACCGGGAATGCCGTAGCCATCGGCGCGGCGGGCCAAGTTCACGGCGCGGGTCTGGGTGCGGGTGGGCACGCTGATGGCCCAGCCGTTGTTCTGCAAAATAAAGATGCACGGCGCGTTCAGTGCGCCCGCAAAATTCAGCGCCTCGTGAAAGTCGCCCTCGCTGCTGCCCCCGTCTCCGATGTAGGCCATCGCCACATTCTTCGTTCCCTTGCGCTGCTCGGCCAAGGCTGCGCCCACCGCGTGCGGGTACTGCGTGGCAATCGGGATGTAAAAGGGCAAGACTTTCAGATTTTCCGGCATGTGCCACCCGTGCGGGCTGGTGCGCCAGTAGGCCAGCGTGCGGGCAATCGGCAGGCCCAGCGTCAGGGCCGCGCCCGTATCGCGGTAGGTCGGAAACAGCCAATCGTCAGAAGTCAGGGCCGCCGCCGTGCCCACTTGACTGCCTTCCATGCCCTTAAACGGTGGAAATACACCCAGCCGTCCCGTGCGGTACAGCACCCAGCCGCGCTCATCGAAGTGCCGGATTCGGCGCATGTGGCGGTACAGGCTCAGGCGAATCTGAGGATCGGGCAGGGCGTCGGGGTTGGGCGCGGTGCCGTCTGGCGCGAGCAACTGAAAAGGAATGTCGGTGGCGGGCGCGTGCCGGGGAAAGTCGGCCAAAGCGTCCGGCGTGGGCGCAGCAGTATCAGAGGCGGCAGTGTCGGAAGGGGAGAGGTTGGTCATAGGAACTCCTGAAAAGGGGAGAGGCAAGAAGCAGCAAACAGGCAGGCTCCGGGGCCGACTCAGGGAGCGCGGCGCTGGTTCATCAGGCGCGTGCTGGAGCTTGGGCGTGTGCTCAACACCGCCAATTCGGTCAAGTTGTGTGCCTGAACGGTCATTCCATCCCCTCTGTGACCCGGATTGCGACTGGTTGAAACGCTTGAGAGGTCTAGCCTACCAGACCTGCCTAACGCCCGTTTGGGGAGGGGTTTGTTGCGTTTGCTGGGTCTTAGGGTCTAAGGGTCAAAAGGTCTAAGCGTCTAAGAAAGTCCGTCGCTGACGCTGCCCCACGATCTGGAGTTGTCCCCGGAACAAAAGCCAAAGCCTAAGCAACCTTTTCTCAGGCCCTTAGACGCCCTTGCTTCACCGTCCACACACACCAAAAAAAACCCGCCGCCCCTGCATAGCAGGAAAGCGGCGGACTGGGTTGAAGAAGGTTTAGCGGCGGGTAATCGTTACGTCGAAGCGGTTGCCACGCTGCTTCACTTCAAGGCTGGCGGTGCCCCGGTTGCTCTTGAATTCGCTGCGGATGTGGTTCCCGGTCTGGCGGCTGCTGACCAATACGAAGCCTTCATTCCGCAGACGGTTCACGTACTCGTTGTTCACGTCGCCCAAGCTGCGGTTGCTGCTGAAGGTGGTTTTGGTGATGCCGATGCTGTAGCCGGGTTGCACAGGCTGAACCGGGACGGGGCGAACCGGAGCGGGCTGCACGGGCTGAATGGGCGCGGGACGAACCGGGGCCACGTTGCCCTGAGCGACGTTATAGAAGGCGGTAGCCGAATCCCACGTATTCTGGGGCACCGGGTTCACCACGATGCTGAGGGCCTGTGCCAAGCGCTCTGGCCCCTGCGCTGCGGGACTCACGGGCGCAAAGCTGTTCTGACCTGCCCGCACTTTGGCGATCTGGTCGATGTTCAGGGCCGTCTTGCTGGCCACTGCCAAGACCCTGTTCAGGCCGTAGGGCGCGGCAATCGTAAAGGTATAGGCGTCGCCGTTGCTGGGGAACACCTTGACCGTGTTGGCCTTCAGAAAGTTCGCGCCGCCTGCGTAGCCGTTGGGCAAAATCAGATCGACTTGGCCCTGCGGATCAATATTGAACAGGTACACATACGAATCCTGAGACACGCTGGCGTACAGGCGAATGTTCTCGCCTGGGTAGTAGTTGGGGGTCTGCGTGCCGCTGGCGTCGCGGTCTGTCCACACGCGCACATTCACCGTGGTGGGCACCGGATTCACGATGATGCTCTGGGCGCTGATCTGGGGCGCGGCCTGAACAGTGCCGAGCGTCGCGGCAGCCAGCAGGGCGCTGAGGGTCACTCCAGCAGTGAGGGTCAGTTTGTTCTTCATGCGTCTATCTTGACGGCCCCGCGTGACTTGGGCCTGACCTGCGCGCCCTTCAATCATGATGTTCTTCTCATCGGCACATCAGATGACGGGCTCTTCTCTGTCTATCTGGTATGCCAAGTGCTGCAAGCTGGACAGTAAGCAGCACACTCGAACGGCCTGTCTTCTAAACTATCCACCCGGTCAGAAAGCAATTCGGTCAAGCCACGCTCTTTTAACTGACCAGAATGTATTTACCACGTAACCAAGTTGACGTTTTTGTGTAAGCGATCCTCTAGACTGCTCAAGTGACCCGCCATGAACCCGGCCTTACCCAGATGGCCCATGTTGTGGTAAGCCGGATACGCCGCTTTCTGAATCCTCAGCTTCTGCGGCGCGGCGCGGCGGCGTTCTTGCTGACTGTTGGCGTGTTCGGGATGGGGCCGGGAGCCTTCTCCCAGAGCGTGCCTGCGTTGCCTGCATCCCGTCAGGCCGCGTCCATTCCGGCGCTACCGAGCGCCAGCCCCTCGCCGCGCAGCTTCCGGTATCTGCGCCCCGGCAAGGCCGCGCTGCCTGCTGCCAGACCCGGCGAACGGGTACTGCTGACGCTGGAAAGTCCGGGCCGCAGCCTGAAGCTGACGCGCGCACAGTTGCTGGCCTTGCCGACTATGCGCTACACCACCGAGCAGCCTCAACTCAACCGCACTTTTACCTACGAGGGCGTGCCCCTGCGCGATCTGGCGCGGCTGGGCGGCTTTGCGGGCAAAGACCTGCGCGTGTATGCCAGCAACGGTTTTATGGTCATCATCCGGGCCGGAGACTACCTGAATACCCCCATCATGTTGGCGCATACGGCAGGCAGCAAGCCCATTCCGGTGCTGCAAAAAGGCCCGCTGACCATCGTGCTTCCGGCCAATGCCACGCAGTTTCCGGCCCGGCTGTACTCGCGCTATTGGGTTTGGTACGCCGCCAAAATTTCGCCCGCCCCATGAGCCGCGCCCAGCCACCACAGGGAGGCGTGGCCCCGGCCTATGCACAGCGGGTGTCCCGCACGGTCACGGCGCGGGAAGTGCTGTTGGCGGCCCTGCCCGCCCTGCTGACTGTGCTGCTGCTGACGCTGGTCACGCGGCCTGCCTACACCAAGTTGCTGGAAAACGACAACGGCTGGTCTCCCTACGCCTATCAGGGGTTGGTGCAAGAAATTTTGAACTATCAGGTGGCCCGCCTAGACCCGGCGCAGCCTGCCGAGGAATTGCCTGATGTCCGTGACCGGGCCTTATCTAGCGCGGGGAATCCCGGCCAGTTCACTTCGTTGGCGAGGGTAGAAAGCTACGGCGACGCGAGGTTGGCGACAGTGAACCGCCTGCTTCAGGAAGACACGCCCGAATCGGTGGCGGCTGCCGGAGCCGAAGCCATTTTGCTGAATTCTCAGGCCAACAATTTTGGGCAGGAAACGGGCGTTGCGTACTTTAGAGCCTTTTCGGACATGCGCTTTGCCCTGATCGGGGCTGCCGTCGTCACGGGCCTGCTGAGTATGCTGCTGACCGTGCGGGCGCTGTGGCTGTGGCGCACCGAGCGCGAACGCCGCAGCCTGCGCGAAGCCCGCCAACGCGAGGCCCTGAATTTAGCCAGCCACGAACTACGCCGCCCGCTGCAAAAGCTGATGCTGGCCAGCGACCTGATGCGCCACGCCGATACGCCTGAACAGCGTCAACATCTACTCGCCCTGATCGAAGACAGCGCCACGCAACTGGCCAGCCGCGCCGACCTGACCCGCCTGAACGACCTGTATCTGGACGTGACCTTGAAGGTCATGCGAACCGATCTCCGCCCGCTGGTGCGCCGCGCCGCCGAAGCCGGGGGCCGCGTGACCGCTCAGGTGCCCGACGTGCCGCTGATCTGGCCTGTGGACGTGAACCGAACCCGGCAGGTCATCGAAAATCTGGTGGAAAACGCCCTGAAATACACGAACGGGCCAGTGGAACTGACGCTGGGCGAACGGAGCGGCCAACCCGAACTAGACGTGCGCGACTTTGGCCCCGGCATTGCCCCGGAACTGCGTGAACAGGTGTTTTTGCCTTACGAGCGCGGCCCAAGAGGCTTGACCGAGGGGCATGGGCTGGGGCTGTCGCTGGTGCGCCGTTACGCCCGTGCCCACGGCGGCGACGTGACCCTGCACACCCCCGAAGACGGCGCGGGAACGCTGGTGCGCGTGCGCTTCGGGACGCCGCTGCTGGCCGAGCCGGGGGCTTAGCAAGAGGGGTTGGCCACAGCAGACGGGCAGAAAACCAACTCAAGGGCGGCCAAACACCTGCGTCCAGTATGTTTTTTCATTGGTGTCGGGCCTATTCACGTAGCTCAGGCCGATCAGGGTGAACTCCCCCATGATGTCGGCGCAGTGATCTTGACTGAACAGCCAAGAGTCTATGACGCTGCTGGGGGTGGCTTGACCAGCCGCGATGTTCTCTGCGACCCGCCTGACGCTGATTCCGGTGGCCTGCACACGGCGCAGAGGCGTGCTGCCGTCCAGCGTGCTGTCGTGCGAAAAGTATCCGGCGAGGGCCATGCCCGCCGACTGCGCGGTGGCGGCAATGTCTAGCTGTGTGTTGCGCGTCAGCGGGGGCAAGGCAGGCCCGCCACTTTGCTGGGTGTCACAGTTCCAGCCGCCTGCACGGGCCGCATTGGTCAGTTCCAGCACCTCCTGTTCAAAGTCACTGCTGCCGTACAGTGGAGCCATCGTAAAACTCAGGGTGCGCTCCAGCAAACCCGCACTGCCGGGAATACTCACGCTGACGCGGTGTGGGCCGTCGGGAACAGACACGAACTGCGGAGAAATCTCCCGGTCATTGATGTGCAGGCGCGGCGTGCCGGGCGCGTAGGCGACGCTGCCGAGCGTGCTGATCCGCACCCGCCCGGCCCCCAGCAGCAGAGTCACTTCGGCCCGCTCTGCGCCGCTGCTCTGGATGGTCACGGTTCGGCTGATCGTTTGCCCTGGCTTGCCGTGCCCATCGAAACTCTTGACCCTGTAGGTGTACACGCCGGGCTGATAGTAAATGTGCTGCACTTCCAGTTCGGTGGCGGTGCGTCCATCTCCAAACTCCCACTGCACTCGGTGGCCTTCGGGCACGCTGGCTTTTAACGTCAGGGCAAACGGCGCACGGAACTCACTGTCGGCATAGCTGGTACTCAATGCCAGGGGAGGCGGTGTGGGAGACCTTTGAAGGCCCACGACATGCCCCGCCAGCAGCAGTACCCCTAAAGCGCAGACCGTTTTTCCCCAGCTCTGGCCTGTTCCAACGTGCGGCATCAACTTCATTCATGAAGAATAGTATGAGAACCCTGAAAACACGTCATATGTTGCAGACTGGTCATTAAGCCTGATTTGAGCGCTGGAGGAGCAGCGCGGGTTTTTCAAACGGCAGCTTGCCCCTACAGCCGGGCAAAGACCTGCGTCCAGTAGCGTTTGTATTTGGTACCGGGCCGGGTCACGTAGCTCAGGCCAATAGAACTGAAGTCGCCCATGATGTTGCGGCAGTGGCCGGGACTGCGGAGCCAACTGTCCACCACTTCTTCGGGGGAATCTTGCCCGGCGGCAATGTTTTCGGCGCTGCTGCGGGGCTTCATGCCGGTGGCTTGTACCCGGCGAAACGGGGTGCTGCCGTCCAGAGCGCTCTGGTGATCAAAATATCCGGCGAGGGCCATGCCCGCCGACTGGGCGGTGGCAGCCAGATCAAGCTGTGAATTGCGGGCCAGTGGAGGCAAGGCCGGGCCACCTTCCCGCAAGGTGACGCAGTTCCAGCCGCGTTGGCGGGCGCGGTTGGTCAGGCGCAAGACCTCGGCGTCGTAAGGAACGCTGCCGCCCAGTGGGGCCATCGTAAAGCTGAGGCTGCGCTCCAGTATTCCGCTGCTGCCGGGCACGCGCACGGTGACGCGGTGTTGTCCGGCGGCCAGCGCCACTGCTTTTGGCCCGACTTCACGGCCATTGACCAGAATGCTGGGTGTGCCGGGGGCGTAAGCCACGCTGCCCGCCGTACTCACGCGGACTTCTCCGGCCCCCAGCAGCAGGGTCACTTCGGCCCGCTCCGCGCCGCTGCTCTGCACGTCCAGTTGCCCGGTGGCCGTGCTGACCACGCGCCCTTGCCCATCCAGAATCTGGGTTCTCACGGTGTAGCTTCCGGCCCGGTAATAGGTGTGCCGCACCTCTGCGCCCGCGCCGCCTTGCCCGTCGCCGTAGTCCCACGCCACGCGGTAGCCGCCCGGTACGGTGGCCGTCATGGTCACGTCCAGCGGGGCGCGGCCCTCGCCATTGGCGCTCAGGCGCACGCTGTAGCCCACAGATTGCCCCGTTTGAAGTGCCTGCGCCAACGAGGACAGGTTGCGGCCCAAGTCTGTCCACGACACCGCACTGAGGCCCACCAGCAGCAAGGCCCGGCCCCACTTCGGCTTCCTGTGCTGCGGCTCCCGGATTTTCTTTGTTCTGGCGCTCACCTACTCAGCTTAGGTGGGCGAATCTTAAGATGACGTGAAGGAATCTACGCGGGAGTTTGGGGGCAGCGCCTCTGTAGTGGGGGGGATGGGTGGCAGCAACACCGAGTGTTCAACACTGAGTCCTCAAAGCGCGGGTGCTGCGGCTGCTCTGCCTTCTCCACTGAGTCTTGACCGAACCTATGTTCAATGCACGTCGGCAACGTCGGCCAGCAGCGCGGCCAGCTGCTCTTTGGCCCGGAACACGCGGCTTTTGGCTGTGCCCACCGCCACGCCCTGAATGCGGGCAATTTCATCGTAGGGCAGGTCTTCCACAAAGCGCAGGACGACGGCTTCCCGGTACTCCTCGGGCAGTTTCAGCAGGGCACGCTGCACCCGGTCTTGGGCCTGTGCGCTCTCGGCGGCCTGGGTGGGGCTGCGGGCCGCGCTGGTCACTTCAAAGCCCACATCCTCGCGGGCTTCTTCCAGACTAAAACGCTGCAATTGGCGGCGTCTATGAGATTCGATCTGGGTATTGCGGGCCACCTGATACAGCCACGGCAACACGCGCTCGCCGGGCCGGAAGGTGCGAATAGAACGCCACGCCCGGTAAAACACTTCCTGCGTGAGGTCGAGGGCGTCCTCGCTGTTGCCCTCCAAGCGGTACAGGTAGCCGTACATCCGGCCCTCGTACTCGGTGACAAAGGCGTGCCACGCGGCTTCCTCGCCTGCCGTGAGCCGTGCCAGCAATTCCGCAGACAGCAGATCAGGGGGGAGAGAAGGCAAGTCTGGGGCGGGTTCCACGTTGCCTACACCATACCGCCCCGGCACACGTTCCGGCAGTGCAATCGTCGGATAGGCCACATTGCTCAGCGCTGGGGCCGCATTGGTGGGGGAATTGAAGGCGTGGTGCAGGCGAAACGAACACCGTCAAGCCGGGCCGAAATCCTTTCTCAGACCCCTAAACCCTAGACCCTGAGACTGCTCCCTGCCTGACAGGTCTATGCAAGACGAAATGCTCTAGCATGCGTCCCCGTCCATGCCCGCGCCCCTTGCCGCCGATCCTGCCTCTGCCGATACCGCTCTCACGGGCGGCCTGCTGGCGTCCCTGCTGCCTGACCTGAGTGTGGGCGCGGTGCTGGGATTTGCCACAGGGTACGCCCTCAAAAAGCTGGGCCGCGTGGTGCTGCTGCTTGTCGGCCTGCTGTTTATCGCGCTGCAAGTGCTGTCGTGGTTCGACTTGGTTACGGTGCATTGGACGCGGGTGCAGGCCCTCAGCGAACCTTGGCTGAGGCAGGGCAGCGAACAGGGCGCGGCGTGGTTGTCGCGGCTGCTGACGGCCAATCTGCCGTTCGCGGGGGCTTTTACGGCGGCGCTGCTGGTGGGCTTGCGGGCGCGGGGCTAGCCGCTTCAGGCTATGTCACGCCCCATCAGGTGGCGTCCGAGCGGCGTTCCCCATAAGCGATAGCGAGGGCAACCAGGGCCACTGCCAGCGTGCCTAGGCCCCACCACTGGCCCGCGTTTAGTAAGTACGCGGTTCCGGCCAACGCCGCCTGAAACACCAACGTCAAGATATTCAGCCACAGGGGGGCGCTTTGCTGGCGCTTGAACAAGTCGGCGCGGCGCACAGGCAGCGGTTGCCACAGCACCATCAGGGCCGAGCCGCCCACGCCCAGCAGCAGCAACGGCAGGTCTAGGGCGGCGGCCTGAATCTGCCCCCGGAAGGCCAGTAACCCCAGCCCGGCCAATCCCAACCCCAGCGGGGGCAGGCTGGCGGCCAACCATTTGTCGCGCCGCAGGGCCGCAGGAGAACGCGGAGCCGAGCGCAGCAGATCGGGGGCGTCCTCGGCATTCAGGGTCAGTTGGGCCAAAGCGACCGCCAGATTGGAGGTCAGCAGCACCACGCCCACGCCTACCGTTGCTGCCAGATTGCCGCCGCGCAGGGCCGGGGCCAGCAGCGGCAGCAGGTACAACAGTTGCAACAGCGTGCGCGACAGCAGCGCCGGATCACGCCAGATCAGCCGCCATTCTTTCAGCAGCGTAGCTGTTCTGGCCGTCCTAAATCGCAGCGGGCGGCCAGCAGTGCGGCGCGGCAGGCGGGCGGTGGGGCGCTCCTGCGAGGTCTGTGCGCCCAGCACGAACAGGCGGGTCAGGGCCATCACGGTCAGCATCAGGCCCAGCGCCGCTGCCGCCAGCAGCCCCAGCAGCGGGCCGGGTTCTGACCACGCCGCCTGCACGGGCAGGGCCAGCAGACTTCCCGAAGACAGCCGCAGGCCCGCCAACACGTCCAGCACGGGATTGATCTGGTTACTGCCCCGGTCTTGGCCCGACGGCCGCAGCAGATTCGGCACCTGAAAGGCCAAAAACACCGCCGCGCCGATGAGTGATCCCAGCACTGCCGACACCGTGCGGGTGCGCTGCACACCCAACACGCGCACCAATCCCAGTGTCAGCCACAGGCCCACGCAGGCGGCCAGTACGGCGGCGGCCAGCCACCAGCCCAGCAGCCCCATCGCCCGCCACGCACCCAGCACGGCGGCGGCGGCCAGCAGCGGCACCATCAGCAGGGCCACACTCAGGCCCGCCGACAGCGCCACCCCCAGCGCCCGCGACGCCAACACGGTGCGCGGCGCGATGGGGGAGTGCAGCAACAAGGTCAAGTCTCCGCGTGTAAACAGGGCGGTGAGTGCCGCGTTGACGGCAGCAGCCACCATCATCGTCCACAGCACCAGCAGGCCCAGCGCCAGCAGGGGGAGGGCCGCGTCCGGCAGCGGGGCGTTCAGATTCAGGGCCGCCAGTCGGGGCCGCAAAGACAGGCCAATGGCGATCAGGAAGCCGGAAAACACCACCAGCCCAATCCCGATGCCCCAGCGTTGTCCCGTGGTGAGATTTGCCAAAGCACCCCGCGTTTGCCAGCGCAGCAGCCAGAGCAGACTGCCGGGTGGGGCGCTGCTCACTCGTTCTCCTCGGCTCGAAGATTGGTGCTCGGCGTCGGCGCAGTTGGCCCGGTCAGGCTCAGGAAGGCGTCTTCCAGCGTGGCCGTTTCGGTGCGGGCCAGCAGTTCGGCGGGGGTGCCCTCGGCCACCAGTTCGCCGCCCGCGATGATCCCGATTCTGTCGGCCAGCCGCTCGGCCACTTCCAGAATGTGCGTGGTCAGTACCACCGCGCCGCCCGCGTCTACAAACTCGCGCAGGGCGTCCTTGACTTGGCGGGAAGCGGCGGCGTCCAGCCCGGTCAGCGGTTCATCCAGCAGCAGCAGGCGCGGCCCGTGAATGAGTGCGCCCGCCAGCGCCAGCTTCTGCTTCATGCCGCGTGAGAAGCCCTCGGTGCGCTCGTATCGGTGCGGCCACAGTTGCAACCATTTCAGCAGGCGCTCGGCTTCGGGGGCGGCCTGCGCCGCGTTCATGCCCCACAGCCCCGCCACGAATTCCAGATATTCGGGCGGCGTCAATTTGTCGTACAGGAGGGGATCGTCGGGCAGGTAGGCAAGGTGCTGTTTGGCGGCCTGCGCGTCGGTGGTCATGCTGTGGCCCCCAATTCGCGCCTCGCCCGTGTCGGGTCGGCTCAGGCCCGCGATCATGCGGATAGTACTGGTTTTGCCTGCCCCGTTCGGCCCCAGCAGCGCATACAGCTCGCCTGCTTCGACCCGCACATTCAGCCGCCGCACGGCCTCGCGCCCGCCAAAGCGTTTGCCCAGATTCACCAGTTCCAGCGCCGGGGCAGCGTGTGGGCGAGCCTGCGGAGGAAGAACGTCGGGAGTGGAGGTCATACCGTCAGGCTACGCGCCCCCGGCACAGGCGGTTGCCTCAAGCTAGGCAACGGGTCAGATGACTGAGCCGGAGAACATTCCAGATCACACGTCAGGCCGTGTCGCGCACCATCAGTTTGGGTTCGAAGCGGCGGGCACGGGCGGGGCCTCGGTGCCCACCCAAACGCGACAACAGCAGTTGGGCGGCCTCGTAGCCCATGTTCTCGACGGGTTGGTGCAGGGTGGTCAGCCCGCGTGCGGCGGCCCAAGGTTGGTCATCGAAGCCGATAATCCGCACGTCCTGCCCCGGTGTCAGGCCGCGTGCCCGCACCTCGTCCAGCAGCGATCCGGCCAGCAGATCGGCAGAGGCGAACACCGTGCAGGGAAAGCCGCCCGCCGCCGCGATCTCGTCCAGCACCGCGCAGGCGCTGTTGCGGGCCGCCAGCGGGTCAAACGAGGACGTGTGTTCGCTCGTCACTTCCCGGCCCGCCCCGGCCACCGCTTTCAGGAATCCGGTGCGGCGATCTTCGAAGACGCGGGTGGTAAAGAGCTGGTCAAGTTCAGTCTCGACCCAGATCGCGTGCAGCGTTCCCGGCAGCGTGGCAGCGTACTCTCCGGCCAGTTTGCCGCCCGTCACGTTGTCCATGAAGGCGCAGTCCACGCCCTCGGCGTAGGCGTCCACCAGCACGGTGGGCTGCTGCGTTCTCAGGCGGTGTTCGTTAAACATCTGCGTGAGGTTGTAAGTCGCCATGACCAACCCATCGGCCTGATACGCCAGCGTATGTGACCCCAAGTAGCGTTCCAGCCGCGAACGATCCAGCAGCGGAAAAATCGCCACGTCGTACCGCGCTTCCTGAAACGCCGTTTCTAGGCCGTCCAGCAGGCGCACATAAAATTCGGTGGTGACCACGGGCAGCAGCACGCTGATGGTGTAACTCTTGCCCCCAGCGATGCGGCGGGCGTGCGGGTTGGGCGTGTAATCGAGATCGGCAATGGCCTTCAGCACCGTATCGCGGGTTGCGCCGCGCACAGCCGAGTGGTTGTTCAGCACGCGCGAGACGGTGCCGACGCCGACACCCGCCTCACGGGCGACATCCTGAATGGTGGGCTTTCGCATAGATATACCGGTCACCATACCGCGTTGCGTGGAACGGGTTCCATCACGGCCTGCTCAGGCAGATGGTCAGTCGTCTAAGCAGGCGGGACAGAGCGGGGCGGCCAGATACGAACCTGACCGCACACAGGGACAATTCAGCCCGGCCCCAGCGCCTAAACTGTCCTGAGTGGCGGTGCAGGGCACGACAACTTTTTGCCGTAATACACACCTTCCCGGCCCCACTGGAGTCCCTATGTCATCTTCTCTACCTTCCCCTCAACCTGTGCGGCAGCCTGTGGCGCTCGCGCTGTCTCTGGCCGCCGCATCTGTCGCCTTCGTGCTGTCGGTGGCGTTGGCCCAAAATACGGCTGCCGCCCAACAAGGCCACGCGGCGGGCCACGCCATCACCGAACCTTTGGCCGTGCCCATCACTGCTCCGGTTGCCGCCCTGCCGCTGACCAGCCAGAACGCCACCATCGTGGCCGTGCCCCCCAGCATCAGCGAAACCAGCGTGTTCATGACGCTCCGCAATACGGGCCGCACCCCCATCGTCCTGAGCGGCGTCACCTCTGCGGTGGCCGCACACGGCATGTTGATGGTCACGCGCCGCGACGCACAGGGCCGCACCGGAATGTCGGAAACCCGCGCCCTGACCGTGCCCGCTGGCCGCAGCCTGACCCTCAGCGAGACCGGAGACCACCTGATGCTGATGGGCCTGAAGCGCCCGCTGAAAGTCGGTGAGCGTCTGCCCCTCACGCTCCGCACCTCGGATGGCCGTAGTTTGAAGGTCGTGGCGTTGGTTCGCAAGCCGTAATTCAACTCAGCCCAGATCCAATTCAGTCCAGATCATCCCAGTCTCAGAGCATCTCAGCCGAATCTGTTGTGCCACCCCAAAAGGCCCCACCCATGACCGATCATCCCGCCAATCCTGCCCCCAGCACGCCCGCGCATCCATCCGGGCGGCCTTGGTACGTGTCTGCCATTTTGGCGGTGTGTGCCATTACGCTGGTGCTGGGCGGGGCGTGGGTGTTCGCGCGAATTCGCAGCCCGTTTCCGTTTTACGGCACGGCTTACGACGCGCCCAAGCAGGCCGCCGCCTTCCGGGGCACCGATCAGGATGGCCGCCCGTTCGCGTTCACTCCGGCTGCCGATAAGAAGGTTACGGCGCTGTTTTTCGGCTTCACGCACTGCCCCAACATCTGCCCGCTGTCGTTGGCGTACCTCGACAAAGTGCGCCTGAGTCTGACGCCCGCCGAGCAAGCCCAGTTTCAGGTCGTGCTGGTCAGCGTCGATCCGGCCCGCGATACGCCGGAGCGCCTGCGCGAATACGTCACGTTTTTTGGCAAGGCGCAGGGCGTCTGGATTCCTGAACCTGCCCTGAGCCGGGTGGCGCGGGAGTACGGGGCCAGCTACCAGAAGGCCGATATAAAAACTGCCCGCGAATACCAGATCAATCACACCACTGCCACCTACCTGATAGACGCGGAAGGCCGCCTGCGCGTGCTGTGGGACTACACGCAGTTGCCGCAGGTGGAGCGCGTGACCGCCGATGTGCGCTACGTGCTGGGCACCCCGGCGAAAGCTGCACAGGCTGAAACACTGGCCCAGACCGGAGCGATTCAGGCTGGAGAGACCCCGTGAGCGCCCCCATCATCTCCGCTTCGGAAGTGGCCGCCAACCTGAATCCCACACTGGCCGACCTGCTGGCCCTGCGCCCCGATCCGCTGATGCTGGTGCCCGCGCTGATCGTGGCGGCGCTGTACTTCTGGCGGTATGTGCAGGCGCGGCGTACCCCGGAAGGCCGTCAGCGCTGGCCCGTGTGGAAGCCTATTTTGTTTAGCCTCGGCATCCTGCTGCTGCTGCTGACCACCCAGAGCCGCGCCTCCGACCTGACTTCCGGCAGCATGGCGCTGTACATGGGCCGCCTGATGGTGCTGGCCGAAGTGGTGCCGCCCCTGCTGATGCTGGGTATTCCCCGGAACGTAAAATTGAACGCCCGCAGGGGCCTAGGCCGCGTGCTGGGTGTCCTCCTTGATCCTTGGGTGGCGCTGGGCGTCTGGTCTGCCGTCATCATCTTCTGGAATATTCCCGCCGGATTCAATGCCTCAGTGGTCACGAACACGGCGGCGGCCCTGCTGCCCGCGCTGTATCTCCTCAGCAGCCTGATGGTGTGGGCGGTGGTGCTGCGGCCCTTGCCCGCCGTACAGCCTGCCTCCATCGGCTCTCGCGGCTGGTTCGGACTCTTGGCTGCCCTCCCCATGATGGCGGTGGGCATGGTCTGGCTGTATTCGCCGGACGTGCTGTACACGCCCTACGTGAACGCCCTGTGCCTCTGGAACCTGACCCCACTGGACAACCAGCAACTCAGCGGCTGGATCATGATGCTGGCCGGAGTGCCCGCGCTGGCGTTGGCCTTCATCCAGTTGTTCGCGTGGCTGATCGCGTTGGCGGATGGGGGAACTCAGCGGGAGTAGAGGCGGTCAAAGGGTCTAAGAAGGGTAATCGCGTTGCTCACTCACCCCTCTGCTGCGGAGCTTTTCAAGCCAAGGGTGAGGGGGCGATTCCGCACCGCACCCGCCCCAGCACCTTAGACCCTAGACTTTTTGACCCTTAGACGCCCCCCCTTACGTCACCAACCCCACTTCCCGCGCCGCTTTATAGCTGCCTGTATCCAGCAAATCGCGCAGCACACGCACGGTTTCTTCTATTTCGGCTTCGGTGGTGTAGAGGGCCACTGGTGCAAGGCGCAGAATGTCGGGTTGGCGGAAATCAGGGATGATGCCGCGTTCGCGCAGGGCCACGCTGAGGGCGAGGGCGTCCGGGTGGGCCAGCGCCACATGGCCGCCGCGCACGGCATGATCGCGCGGCGTGACCATCTTCAACTCTGGCAGATGCGCGTCGGCAAGGGCGATCAGGTGGTCGGTCAGAGCCAGACTCCGGGTGCGGATGTCTTCCATTTCTACGGTGGCGAAGACTTCCAACGCTCCCTCTAGCCCCGCCAATGCCAGCACAGGCGGCGTGCCCAACTGGTAGCCGCCCGCACCCGCAGCAGGCCGGAAATTGTGGGCCATCTCGAACTGGCTGGTCTTGTCGTGGCCCCACCAACCGCGCAGGGCAGGCATACGGCCATGATGCCGCTCGTGCAGGAACAGCCCGCCGGGTGCGCCGGGGCCAGCGTTCACGTATTTGTAGTGGCACCACACCGCAAAATCCGCGCCGCTGCCGTGCAAGTCGTGTGGCACGCTGCCCACCGAATGCGCCGCGTCCCAGCCGATCAAGATGCCGCGTGCTTGAGCTTCGGCAGTCAGGCCCGGAATATCCAGCAGTTGGCCGCTGCGGTACAACACGGTGGGCAGCAGCACCACAGCCACGTCGTCGGTGAGGGTCGCCAGAATATCTTCGGTAGTCAGCGTCTGCCCGTCGCGGCTGGGAATCAACCGGAGTTCTGCACCGTGCATATCGGCCCAACTCTGCATCGCGTACACGTCCGAGGGGAAATCCAGCGACGTAGCCACCAGATGCCGCCGCGTGTCTCCGGGCTGCGGGTGGTACAGGGTCGCCATCAGCGAGTGCAGATTGGAGGTGATGCTGCCGGTTGCCATGACCTCGTGCGGCAAGGCTCCTACCAGCCGCGCCACCCCCGGCGACAGGCTTTCGGCCAGCCCGAACCACTTGTCCCAGCCGTGTACCGAGTCGTGCTGCCAATCGTCCAAGCGCCGCAGCACCGCTTCCCGCGCCGCGTGGGGCATCACGCCGAGGCTGTTGCCGTCCATGTAGATGCCGGGGGGCATCGCAAAAAGGTCGCGTCTCATAGGGTCTCTATTTGAACAGATTTCAAGTGAACAGGTTGGATGTTGAGTGTGAAGTCAACGCCGCTTGCTTGCACGCTCATTCGCCCAGCCCACTCAGGGCCGCCACCTCTAGTTCTGTCGGTTCCAACGCCGCCAAAGTCCCAGCGGGCAGCAATACGGCGCGGGCAGGTGCGCCGTCTATCCCGATGTACTGGCCTTCTTTGTTCGGGCCGCCTGCCAGCGGCATCGGCAGGCACATCAGGTCGTATTCGCCGTCCTGCACGCTGCTCAGGTTCAGGCCTTCCAGAATCAGAATGCCTGAGGCAAAGCAGGCGGCGTGGGCGTCCAGCGTTTTGCTGGTCAAGGGGTCTACGCTGGGGCTGTCGGTGCCGATGAGCTGCACGCCGCGCCGCCCGAGTTCCGTGATCAGGTCGGGGTGCAGGGCTGTAAAATCTTCGGGAAAGGTGTCCCAGTGGGCGGGCTGCCCGGTATGCAGCAACACCCGGGGCGGCAGTTGATCGGGCAAGTCGTTGAGGATGTCCAGCCCCACGAGTGCAGGCTCTCCGCTCCCCTGTGTTTGACTTGCTTGCACGCTCATCACGCGGCAACGGCCCACATAGCGGCTCAGCGGCACGGCGTCCAGCTTTTCGGCGGCGTCGGCGTAATGCCACGGCGCGTCTACGTGCGTGCCCGTGTGTGTACTCAGGCCCAATTCGCCCGTGTTCACGCTGTCGCCCGCCGCCATGCGTCCACGGGGATGCAGCACGAATTCGGGGTCGCCGGGCCAACTCGGATGGCCGGGGGTCAGGGCGCGGGAGATGTCTTGCAGGGCGGCGGGTGCAGTTGACATGGCCCTACCATAAACCGCCGGGGCGGGAGCGTGGGCATGAACCTTTGGCACGAGTGGAGAGGTGACGGTTCTGGGTGAACCCCCAGTCTGCTTTGCAGCCAGCCCCCTCAAGGGGAGCGCAACTGCTTTTAGTCCTCCCCTCTAAGGGGGGGCGTTGCGGAGCAACGGGGGGGTTCACCTTCCAATCCAGTTCCCAACTCAGCACTCATAGATTTGCACCGGGTTCAGAGAGCTAGATTCTCGGCGGCGGGTCAGCTGCCCGAAAAGCGTGTGTCTCTGGGCGTCCCTGTTCACAGTTCCGACAAAATCGGCCTGACATTCCCCCTTCTGGCCTGCTGACCTGTGAGGTTTATCTCAGGCTACTTGCACGCCTTCCCACCTTGGTCAAGAATGCGCGTATGAGACGGCGTTGCTCCACTCCTGCCCCCACGGGCCGCCGCTGACCTGATGAGACTTCGCACATTGGGGGCATTGGCCGTGGAAGGTTCGGGCCTGAAGCGCGAAAAGGTGCTGCTGCTGCTGGCGTACCTGTGCTTAGAGGGGCCGCAGCCGCGCCGCCGTCTGGCCGACGTATTCTGGCCCGAAGCCGCCAATCCCATGAACAGCCTCGCGCAACATCTGGTGCATCTGCGCGGGTTGCCGGGATCGCTGCACGAAGAAGGCAGCCGCGTAGAAGCCGCCCTGCCCTGCGACGCGGCCCAGATGCGGGCGGCGGCCAGAAGTGGGCAGTGGCAGGAAGCGGTTTCATTGTATGGCGGCCCGTTTCTGGAGAGCCTGACCATTCCGCTGGGGGGCGATCTGGAGGAATGGGTGTACGAAACGCGGGAAGCTTTGGCGCTTGAAATGCGCGGGACGCTGCTGACGCTGGGCGGGCAAACGGCGGCGCGGGGCAACACCGAAGGAGCCGGAGCGTTGGCCGCCCGCGCCCTGCTGCTGCCGGGAGCGCCCCCACCCGACGAAACCGAACTGCCGCGCCTGTACCACCTGCTGAACCTGAGCGCTCACCCGCTGGCCGCACAGGTAGAGCGCGACGCTCGCACGCTGGGCGTGCCGCTGGACAGTCCGAGTGCCCGCATCGTGGCCGCCGCGCCGTTCGTGGGCCGCGCCGCCGAATTGGGGCAACTGGCCGCCCTGTCCCCCGGCAGCTTCGGGTGGGTCAGCGGCCCTGGTGGAATGGGCAAAACCGCGCTGCTAGAGGCGCTGAACCGGGCCGGGGGCTGGCAGGTTCTGAGTGGCCGCCCAGAAGCTCAAGCTGCCCAGCCCTACGCCACGCTTGCGCCCCTGTTGCCGCACCCGGTCAGGAGTGCGGCAGAAGCCCTGAGCGCCCTGAACACTCCCCGCCTGAAAGTCGCCATTGACGACTGGGACAGCGTGGACGAGGCCAGCCGGGAGGTGCTGACCCTGGTTGCACGGCAGGCCCAACGACAAGAATTCGGAGCCGTGATCGTGGTCACGTCGCGCCGCCACCCCCCCTTCGAAGTCCGCGCTCACCTGACGCTCGGGCTGCTAAATCCTGAAGACGTGCCGCAGCCCGGCCTCCACGCCCTGACCGACGGACACCCGACGCTGGTGGGCGCGGCCCTGCGGGGGCAACCGTTGGAACTGGGGCAAGGGGCCAAAGTGCGGGCGCTGCCCCCCGAACTGCGCGACACTTTTTTGTTGCTGGCCCTGCAAGACCACCCCGATCTGCGGGCCACCCGCGCCGCGCTCAACCTGCACGCCGACGCCTTTGCCCGCATCCTGTCGGCACTGACCGTAGAGGGCCTGACCGGCGAAACGGGCCGGGTGTACGCGGCGGCGGCTATTCGTCATTACCTGTCGGCCATTTACGTGCAGTCTCAACTGTTGCACCTGCGCTTGGCCCGCGCCCTGCCGCCCGAAGCGGCTTGGCCGCACTACACCGCCGCCCGCGACCTGTGGGAAGAGGCCGACGAGACCCGAATCGCGGCTGTGGCGGCAGCCCGTGCCGACGCCCTGATCCGGCGGGGCCACCCCGGAGAAGCCCGCGCCTTGCTGGACGGCCTTCCCGCTTGGCCCGAATTGGCCGTGCCGCACGCTTGGGCGCTGCTGGGTGCGGGCCAGTACGCCGAGGCCCTGCGGCGGCTAGATGCCCTCACGCCGCCCCATGCCGACGCTCCCGCCGCGCTGGCCGCCCGCGCCACCGCACTGGTTCGCATGGGCCGCCACGCCGAGGCCACTGCGCTGGCAGGCCGAGTCATAGGTACGGGGGCGGAAGGCGCACAGGCCGCGAGTGTGCTGGCCCACGCCGCCCGAATTCGCGAAAGCTGGGACGAGGCCCGCCGCTACAGCCGCATCGCCGCTGACCTGTGGCAACTGAACGGCGACGAGGAACAACATCTGAGTGAACTGGGCTTCGTGGCGCTGGCCCGCGTGCGGTTGGGCGTGGCTCCCGCCGAAGCCTTCGACGCCTTGCTGGAGCGTGCCAAAGGGTTGCCAAGTGTGCGCGGTACGATGCTGGTGAACTACGCCCAGATGCTGGGTCAGCACGACCAATGGGAACAGGCCGAAGCCGCGTTGCTAGAGGCGGTGCCAGAACTCAAAACGGCAGGCGACGTGATGGGACTCGCATCACTTTTCATCAATCTGGGGGTGAGCCTGCATTTGCGCGGCCACCTCAAATCTGCCGCGGATTATTACAAGCAGGCCCTCAATCTCCTGAAAGGAACAGGCAGTATCCGGACTCTCGGCTTTGCCCTGAGCAACCTCAGCGAAATAGAGGGCGACCTGAGTGCCTTTGAGGACGTGATGGAGATGCTGGAGCGGGCCGGACAGAATGAACTCGTGGCTTCTATTCGCCGCAATGCCCAACTGGTGGCCCGCCTTCCGCCGAGTCCCCTGCATTCCTGAGAGGCTCGGTCATGCGCTGATCACGGCGTGAGGTTCACACTCCCTACAGTTTCACACTGCATTCAGGAGGTTCGGCCATGAATCCTGTCCACTCAGCCCACCACAAGCTTCAGATCAGTACAGTGCAGACCCGCACGGCGTCCTTTCCCGTCCCAGTCCTCTCGGTTTCACACGCCTTAACGCTGATGCTCGGCCTGCTGGCTCTGCTGATGCTGAGCGTAGCCAACGCACAAAACACCGTTGCCACGATTCCCAGCATAGGCACGGTTTTTCCCAGCACAGCGGCCCCCGGCGAGCGCGTGTGGATTCCGGGGCCGACTCGCCTGACGGTGCGCGATACCCTCTGGGTGGGCGGGCGGCCTACTGCGCTGGTGCGCGATTCGGTGTCAGGCTGGCTGGCCTTCGACGTGCCAAAAGACGCAGCGGGCGGCCCCCAAGGTCTGGGCGTAAATGCCCCGGCGCGGCAGGGCGGCCCTGTGTTAAATGTCTTGCCCCCAGAGTCGGCCTTTGGCGATGTGGTGATCTACGTGAATCCAGCGGCGGCGGCAGAGATTCGCAGCGGCTTCAGCGAGCGCGTAAAACGGTTCGCGGCGGCTTGCCAGCGCGGTTGCCCCGCCGAACTGACCCAGACCCTTGACCGCCTGTCGGCCTTGACTTTGCCCGCCTTGCAACCGTTGGGCCAAGTCTCTAGAGGAATGGTGCGTTTGCCTTCTGCGGCGCTGAATCCTGTGCGAATCAATCCGGGTGCGGCCACTGTCACGGGTGCGCCTGCCCTCAACATCCAAAGTCTCAGACTTCAGAACTTGACCCTGCCGCCCCTCAACAGCGCCGCTGTGGTGGCCGCCCGCCGCAATAGCAGCTTTTGCGATTGGCTGGGCACGACTCTGCCCACGTCGGGCCTTCCCACCGGGCGCGTGTTGGCCTTGCTGAGCGCACTCTTCGGAGACGACTTGCAAACCGATCCTTCTACAACCAGCCATCCTTCACAGGCCCAAGCCCCCTTCCAAAACGAAAAACCCGGCACGGTACTGGAAAAACTGATCGGCGTAGGTAGCGGCACAGGCAAAGGCGTGACTATTCACGTGCTGGACACGGCCAGTGGCGCGGGCAACAGCGTCTCCGACCCGTTCGTGGTGGGCGAGCCAGTCAATTACTACAACCAGCTTTACCCGAATGTGCCCGGTCACGGCAGCGTCGTGGGCCAAATTGCCGGAACGGTGGCTCCCGGCGCAGCCCTGCAGTATCAGGCTGTGTGCGACAGCGCGGGCAACTGCTCCACCCTCAAGACCGTGCAGGCCCTCTGTGCTGTCGCTACGCAAGCGCGGCAGGGCGGGCGGCATGTGGTCAATTTTAGCTTGGGCGGCCCGGTGCCGCTGGTGGGCCTGCGTCTGGCGCTGCAAGAAGTGGCCCGGTTGGGCGTGCCTACCGCAGCCTCATATGGCAACACCGACGACTGCGCTGGCCTGATTCCCGGTGACCGCTGCTGGCACTATCCCGCCGACTGGCACGCCGAATTTTCGGTCATTGGCCTGCCCAGCCTGATTGCGCAAAAGCGCCCCACCATGCTGCTCAGTGTGGCAGGCTGGGACATCGGCACTCAGGAAATGGCGACCTACAACCGCGCCATGCGCCTAAAAGGAGTGACTGCGCCGCCGCCCAGCGTGCAGGCTCCCGGCGAATTCTGGTTTGGCGGGCGGCCCTACTTCGGCACGTCGTTCGCGGCTCCGGTAGTGGCGGGCGGGCTGGCGCTGTGGGCGCAGTGCAACCCCGGCGTCCCCTTTTTGCCGCTGCTCCTAACGCCGGGTGTGGCTCCCATGAATCTGGCTGCTCTGGGAACCTGCCCGTAATCTCTTGCTGCCTGAGAAGACTCATTTGGTGAAAGATGCAATTGAAACCGCGTCCTTGAGTCTTTCTTCAGGCGTTCTTAATTTACTTTTCAACTTCTCGCGTCCTCAACGCTAAAACCCTCCAGATTAAAGTTCTTTCCGCGTTGTATTGAACTGCCGACTTTCAGGGGGTACTTGACCCCCGATCCATGAAAATTAATACAATGTTACATGAGACTCCGGACGCTGGGGGGCGTGTCTATAGAGGGCGGAAAGTACGGGCGTGAAAAGCCCCTGCTTGTGCTGGCTTACCTTGCGCTGGAAGGGCCGCAGCCGCGCCGTCATCTGGCCGAATTGTTTTGGCCGAGCGCCGAAGGGCCGCAACAACTGAACAACCTCAATCAGCACCTGATCCGGTTGCGGCCCCTGGGCCACGTGGTGCATGAAGACGGCCAACTGCTCCGAACAGACCTGACCTGCGATGCACGGGAGTTTCAGGATCATGTGTGTGCGGGGCGGCAGGCCGACGCCCTGAACGCCTACAGCGGGGCGTTTCTCACGGGCCTGAAAACTGAACTTGGGGAGGAGCTGGAAGAGTGGGTGTTGGGCGTGCGCGAAACCCTGGCCCGCGCTGCCCGCGCCCTTCACTTGACGCTGGCCGAAGACTGGCAGGCACGCGGCGACGTGGTGCAGGCCGCGCACGGGGCCGAAGCCGCCTACCGCCTTCCCGGCGCACCGCCCCCCGAACCCGAAGACTTGCCGCGCCTGTTCCGGCTCCTCAGTGCTGGGCAGCATCCCTTGGCCGACACGATTCGCCGTGAAGCCCGCGAATTGGGTATGACCCTGACGCCTCAGCCGGTGTCTTCTGCGCCGCCACTGGTGGGCCGCACCGCTGAACTGGCCCAGCTTCAGACCCTCGCGGCGGGGCAGGTAGGCTGGCTGACCGGGGTGCCGAGTATCGGCAAGAGTGCCCTGCTGTCGGCTCTTGCCGTGCGTGGCGGCTGGCGCGTGCTGCTGGGCCGGGCCGGATTGCCCTTTGCGACCCTCGAACCCTTGGCTTCCCGGCCTCTTACCAGCACCGCCGAAGCCTTGGCCCTGCTGGGCGATCCCCGTCTGCGCGTGGCGATAGACGGCTGGGAAGATGCCGACGACGCCACTCGCGCCGCCCTGAGTTTGGCGGCCCGCCAACGTCCCGGCGCGGCCCTCCTGATCGCCGCCCGCAGCGCCCCCGCCTTGCCCGTAGACCTGCACCTGACGCTTGGCCCCCTTCGTGAGGCCGACCTGAGCGGGCATCCCGGTGCGTTGGCGGCCACCGGGGGAAATCCGGCCCTGCTGCGGGCGTTCCTGCGCGGTGCATCTGCACACCAGAGCCTCGAAGCCCATCTGGCGCACCTCGGCCCCCAAGCGCGTGCGCTGCTGCTGGCCCTCGCCGCCCAAGACCCGCCCCACCTGAACGCCACCCGCGCCGCCCTTGACTTCAGCGCCGCCGACTTTGCCCACACGCTCGATGGGCTGGCCCGCGAAGGGCTGACCACCCCGGAAGGCCACCTGCGCACCCCCGCCCCCGCCCGCGAATTGCTGGCCGCACAGCCCATAGACACGCAACTGCTGCATCTGCGTTTGGCCCGTGCCCACCCGCACACCAGCGGTTGGGTTCATTGGCAGGCCGCCCAGCATCTCTGGGAAGACACTGACCGGGAAGCGGCGGCCAAAGCAGCCCACTGGCACGCCGATCAGGAAATGAAACGCGGTTATCCGGCACGGGCGGCGGCCACGTTGGAACTGGCCCCGCAGACGGATGAGGTGCGGCTGCTGCGGGGGTGGGCGCTAATTGAGTGCGGCAAGGCCCTAGAAGCTTTGAATCTTTTGGCATCCTTACCACACACCGCGAATGTGCTGGCCGCTTTAGGAACCGCAACCTATAAACTAGGTCATTTTTCAGAAGCACTTGCTTGGGCGGCTGCCCTCCCCACTGACGGCAGCTTAAGTTCAGCGCATGGCAGCATGATCAGAGGCAACGTCGCTTTGAAAGAACATGAGTTCTTGTGCGCTCAGAAGCATTACCGTTTGGCGGCTCAGGTCTACCGCCTCAATAATGACGTGCCTTCTGCCTTGATTGCCGAGAATTTACTGGCGACCCTTGCTGTTCAGTTAGGGGCAGAGGCAAGGCAGATTTTTCCAGCACTCGTGCAGGCCAGTTCGGCCTACGCACGGCAAAAGGCGCTGGTGCTATGCAACTTCGCCTATAGTCTGACATCAACGCCGGACACTACAGATAAATCTTATCTGGAGGCGGAAAATCTATATAGAGAAGCCATGAGGCTTCAAGAGATTTTGGGAGATAGGCATGGAATCGCCCAGACATTAAATTCACTTGCGGTCAACAAACATCTGCAAGGCAAGATTGGTGACGCCAAAAGGTTATATTATCAAGCTTTGGAATGTCTGAAGGGCAGTGGCGACGTTAGATCAATGGGATTGATTCTCAGCAATATAGGGGAAATAGAAGAAGACTTCACTGGTTTCAGCGAAAATATTGAATTTCTCAACGGTACTGGTCACGGCAAATTAGCTGAAATCATCCATAAAAACCTTATAGCCGATTCATTTGTAGGGTTGGAGCAGAGTTACGTTTCATCAGCCTAAGCAGAGCGTTTTGGGGGCAGAATGCTAAGATACATCTTCGCAACCACCTTGGCCTCCTTACTCCTATGTGGGATTGGGGAATCTCAAATTTCACAGTCATACCCAAATGTTCTTGCGATTCAGGATGGAAATTTCCAATATAATGGTGATCTAGCAGCCAGCACTCTGAATTGGAAAGTAGGAAGTAAAGAGGAGACATGTTCTAAATTCAGAGTGCTCAGTGCATGGTCTTGTAAAGTTCCAGAAAACGCTGCTTTAGGTCTACAAGACGTCCGTATCTCTGTCAATGGCAATGCTTTTAAAAAAACCACTTCAATCACTATATTACCTAGCATTCCTATATTTATTGAATCTTCATCAGTAAAAAATAGCCCATTAAGTAAAAAAGAAGCAGTATTCAGTTTTGGAATTGCGGATCCAATCCTTTCTATCCCACTGAATAGAAGTGCTGTGTCTTCCGCTTTATCTGTTACAGCTAAGGAAGTCAATTCTGCTTTTAACTCGGGATTAAATGCTAATCAGCAGAGATTTGATGTCAATTCAAGAGTGTTAAACGATGGCCGTCTTGCTCTAAGTGTCAATGAATTGGAACGCTTGCGGCAAGTATTGCCTCAGCTGTCGCTGCCTAGATTTGATCCAAATAAACCCTCTTTACCAGTTCTGCCTAGCATTACTGGTTTATCTAAGTTGCTACCTCCATCTGAATTATCATCAAGTCCCCAGATATTAAATCAGGGCGTACTTTATCAGCGCCCCCTTGTTGCTCTAGGTACGAAATACAAGAATTTCAGTGAATTAGCTGGACAGCTACGTAGCATACCCAACTCTAGTTTAGTCAAGTACAGCACCAAAGATATAGAAGCTTCTTTGTTGAGGCTTAAAAATGATTTTCAAGCCAAATCATACATTCCTAGTCAGAGTGTTATCAAGTTTTTTATGAATAAAAAGGAGGGTGGTGACGGAATATGCAGCAAGAATCTGTCAGAAATCCAGCCGCCCAGCCAATCTTCTACAATAGCATTGGATTATGAGGTGTTTACTACATACTACAATAACCATGGAATATCGGCTAATATTTCACCGACCAAAGAACCCAATACTGGGCAAAACGGAAATACGTCAATTAATCTTCAGGAAACTGTGACGATGCAAGAGGGTAATCGTTTTAATGAAGGTATTTACAGTACCTTGAAGCATACAGTACAAAGCACAAATGTGCAAGAAAATAGCATACCATCTGAGGAGACTAGATTAGACAAAAGTTTGACACCTTTAATCTACATTATCGATACTTTTGGTCTTGAGAGATCAAATTTTATGCGGGATGATTTTAAGGTTAATAAAGGCAAATCATATTACTTTTACGGACATGGGATTCATGTAGCTTCCATTATAAAAAGGGTATTTAAAAGTGCAGACATTGAAAGCATTAAAGCATGTGATTATCAAGGTGCATGTAGCATAGCGCAAGTTATCCAAGGTGTCTGTTTGGCAGCCGTAACAGCCTCCAAGACCAAGCGGCCAGTCATCGTCAATATGAGCTTCACCACACCTGTGCCGGGGAAGTTTTTCCTAGAGGCCATGGAATATGCAGCCGAGCAAGGCGTTAAGTTCGTAGTCGCCCATGGAAATTCTGATCCACTCAGGAAAGGCAATCTAGATTGCAGAGAACTACAGCCTCTAGATAGGTGTAACCATTTTCCAGCAGATTGGGCCTCTCTAGATTCCAAAAACTTTGGTAAAAACATAATCAGTGTAGGAGCTTTACAACCAAACTTGCACGGTTGGGACAAGGCCGGATTTGGTCGGCTGATGTTGCCCGAAGGAGTGCTCAACACCCTGCCTACCGTAAGTGCGCCCGGCGTCTTTTATTTTCCTTCTGCGCCAGCCCAATTGGCGTTGGGTGATCAGCGCTTGGCCTTTTGGGGAACTTCATTTGCCAGCCCATTGGTGACTGGTTTGCTGGCCGAGTGGATGCACTCCGGTGAGACGACTGTTCCTTCCATGTGGCAGGATAATGTTTCGCTTATAAAATAGCCTTGTGCTACAGAAAAAACCGCCCCAACTTGGAAGGGGCGGTCTTTCTTCTAGGGCACATTTACACGCTGATCTCTGCAAACCTCGCGTTTTCCCGAATGAATTCCTTACGCGGCGCGACGTCCGTGCCCATCAGGGAATCGAACACTTCGTTCGCCACGATCAGGTCTTCGATGTTCACGCGCTTCAGCACGCGCAGTTCGGGGTTCATGGTGGTTTCCCAGAGCTGGTCGGCGTTCATTTCGCCCAGTCCCTTAAAGCGCTGAATCTCGTACTTCTTGCCTTCCTTGTTGGCGCGGGCCACATGCTGCTTCAAGGTTTCTTCGTCGTACAGGTAGGTGCCTTTTTTCTCGCGGCCAATGGTCACGCGGTACAGCGGCGGCTGAGCAATGTACAAGTGGCCCTGTTCCACCACCGGGCGCATATAGCGGAAGAAGAAGGTCAGCAGCAGCGTGGTGATGTGCCCGCCGTCCATGTCGGCGTCGGTCATGATCACGACTTTGTGGTAGCGCAGGTTGGTCAGGTCGAAGTGCATCCGGTCACCCGTGCCCTCCACACCCGCCCCGATGGCCCCGATCAGCGCCCGGATTTCGGCGTTTTTCAGAATCTTGTTCAGTTCCGACTTCTCCACGTTCAGGATTTTGCCGCGCAGGGGCAAGATGGCCTGAAAGCGGCGCTCGCGGCCACCCTTGGCGCTGCCGCCTGCCGAGTTGCCTTCCACGATGAACAGTTCGGATTCGGCGGGGTCTTGCGAGGAGCAGTCGGCCAGTTTGCCGGGCAGGTCATCGTTTTCCAGCGGGTTGCTGCGGCGCACGATGTCGCGGGCTTTGCGGGCCGCTTCGCGTGCGCGTGCAGCTTCGGCGGCCTTCTCCACAATCGTCTTGCCGATCTTGGGGTTCTCTTCCAAAAACTCCGCGAATTTCTCGCCCACGATGGCGTTCACGGCGGTCTGCGCTTCACTGTTCAGCAGCTTCACCTTGGCCTGAGACTCGAACTGAGGCTCGCCCAATTTCACGCTGACTACGCAATAAATCCCTTCCAGCAGGTCGTCGCCCGTAGGAATGGGGTTGCCGTTCTTGATCAGGTTCTTGTCGCGGGCATACTTGTTCAGAATACGCGTGTAAGCCGTCTTCAATCCGGTCAGGGGCGTGCCGCCGTCGCGGGTGCGGATCATGTTGGCGTAGGTCAGGATGTTGTCGGAGTTGTAGGTATTGGCATGAATAAACGCCACTTCCACTTCCACTTCGCTGTGCGTGCCGCGCATCACGATGGGCTGGTCGTACAGCAGCTTGGAGTCGTCGGTCACGAGGGCGCGGGCAAAGTTGGCGATGCCGCCCTGCTCGTAAAACGTTTCTTCCTTCACGTCGCCCGCGTGCAGTTCGGTGCGCTCGTCGCGGATCACGATTTTCAGGCCCGTCAGGTAGGCCAACTCGCGCAGGCGGCGGCGAATGCGGTCATAGTCGAACAGGTTGGCAAACTCACTAAACACGGCGGCGTCGGGTTGAAAGCTGACCTGCGTGGCCCACTTCACGTCGGCGGGGGTGTCGCCCAGCACTTCCAGCGGGGTTACCACGTCGCCGCGTTCAAAGCGGATGTGGTGCAGTTTGCCGTGCTTGTTCACGGTCACGTCAAGGTAGCTGCTGAGCGCGTTCACCACGCTGCTGCCTACGCCGTGCAAGCCCCCCGATACCTTATACGCGCCCTGTCCGAACTTGCCGCCCGCGTGCAATTCCGTAAAGATCACTTCGATGGCAGAGCGGCCCTCACTTTTCATGATGTCCACAGGAATACCGCGTCCGTTGTCGGTCACGGTGGCGCTGCCATCGGCGTGCATGATCACATGGACTTCGTTGGCAAAGCCCGCCAAACCTTCGTCGATGGCGTTGTCGATGATCTCGGTGAGCAGTTGGTGGTAGCCGTCGATGCCCGTGCCGCCCTGCACGTACATGCCGGGGCGTTTGCGAACGGCTTCTAGGCCCTTAAGAACAGAAATATCGGCGGCGGTATAGCTTCCGCTGGGGCCGCCCGCTACGGTACTTTCCGAGAGGCTGCTTTCACTCTGTACGTTGTCAGTGTCGCTGTCTAGCACGGCGTCCTTGGGTTTGGGGTCAGTTTTCGTCATGTTCCTCCTGATCCGCCCACGCGGGGCGTCTCGCTGGTTCTGGCCCAGATGTGATGAAAGCAGGGCGGGCCAGAGGTGGAAAGGGGATAAGCCAGTGGGTGAGGTGGCACGCACTGCGCCTCCATCAGTCTGTCCAGTATACTCCCTTTACTGAAATGGGTCAAATAAATTATGTTATAAGCGTAATATGTGGGCCGTCTTCTTGACCCGCAATGGGGGTATAAAATCCGTCCCAGCGCCCGTCCGTTTGCTTGCAGCTTTTGGGCTGGGGCTGGGGCTGGGGCGCGGGGTTGCACGCCGGGCCTCTGTACGGGTCAGAATGGGCACGCGATGCGCCGCGTTTCCCCTCTCCTCCTTGCCCTGACTGGTTCCCTGCCTCTGGCCGCCCCCACAGCGCCGCCCCGGCCTGCCCCGGCTCCCGTCTGCGTGCTTCCTGCTGGGCCGCTGCCCACCCAGACGCGGGCCGTGTTTCTGCTGGATACCAGCGGCAGCATGCGCGGCATCGGCGACGGGCAGGCCAATATTTTCGAGCGGGTGAAGGTCAGTCTCAACAACTATGTGCGGGCCGAGCAACCAGACCGGGTCGACCTCGTCACTTTCGATAGCGGCGTGAGAACCCAGCGCAGCTACGACTTGCCGGGAGCGGCTGGGCGCTTTAACGGCGATCTCGGCGCACTGCGGGCCGATGGACGCAATACCTACCTGTATCAGAGTTTGCAAGCGGCCCTGAAACCGCTGGCGGGTGCCGAGCGCTACCTGACCCGCGTGTTCGTGCTGACCGACGGCATAGACAATGACACCAGCCGCACGGCCACAGCCCAGAGTGCGCTGGCGGCCTTCACCGGACGGGGCGCACTGGACAGCCTGCATTACGTGGCGCTGGGGGCCACCGTGCCTGCCGACGCCGCCCGCGCCTTGGCGGCCAGTGGCTACGCCGACAGTCAGACGGTGCCTGTGGGTGAGGTGCCAGACCTGACGCTGGTGGCGGCGGGCGACGGCCTGAGAACCGTGACCGACGCGGGCAAGGTGGCCGCTCCTTACCCCGATGGAACGCCGCTGGCGCTGGCTTCCGGCGTTGGTGGGGTGGGATTGGCCCAGCCGACAGCGCAGGGCGGGCAGGTGCGCCTGAGTGTGCCGCCGCGCCTGCCACACGGCACGGCGGCCCTGCTGTGTGCGCCTTCCACCCGTGCCGAAGCTCCGGCCCGCCGCGTGCTGCTGCGCCTGAATATCGGCACCGATCCGGCCCTCAGTTGGCTTAATCCTGCCGCAGACCGCCTCCTCAAAGCAGGCGAGACCGTGAACCTGCGCTACCGGGCAGCGGCTGACCTGAATCTGGACGGTGCAAGGGTGGGCGGGCTGAATGGAACCGGGCTGGAAGGCGTGCTGGAGGGGCAACCCGGCAGCCGGGAATTCACGGTGCGGCTCACCAACGAGGCTTTAGAACCGGGCCGAATCCTGACCCCTACCTTGGCACTGGCAAACGGGCGGCGGCTGGCTCTGCCCACCGTGACTGGGGATGAGGGCGGGCGCGTAATTCCGGTGCTGATCATCAATAATTCAGTTAATCCCACGCCCCCCGTGCCTGTGGCTGAACCGGAGAACCCCGGCGGCCTTGCCCGAATTGCCGCTTGGCTTCTTGGGGGCGCGGCGCTCTTGGGCCTATTGTTCTTCCTCTGGCGCAGAAGGCAGGCTCGCCGCGTGGCTCCCGCTGCTCCCGTCTCTGCCCCGCCGCCCGCTGTAGAAGGGCTGGAATACCGCGAAGACCGCACGCTGGCCCTCGTGACCGCCAACGGCGACGTGAGCAGCGTCAACATGCCTCTGGGGGGCGCGTTCGATCTGGGTCAGCTTGCCAGTGTGCCGCACCTGAGTGGGTTGCGGGCCGAGCAGCACCGCGACGGCCTCAGCATCATTACTGTGCCTGCCGATCTGGAAGTCAGTCAGGGCGCACGCCTGCTGCAATCGGGCGACGTGGTGCGCCCCGGCACGCTGCTGGGGGTGGCCGTCGCGCGGCTCTCGCGTGCGCCTCACCCGCCGCTGGGGTCATTGGTGGGCTTGGGCCTGCCGCTGCGCCTGCTGGCCGATGGCGTGACCCTGCACGTCACCGGGCCATACGGCGATCACGCCTTTACGCTGGGGGCAGGCATCACCGATTTGGGCGCGGCGTTTCAGGCTCCGGCCCTCGCGGGGGTGCGCGTCAGCTCCAGCGGCCCGCGTGTGCTGCTGGCCGACGTGCCCAGCCACCTGATCCTCAGCCGATTTGGGGAACCCGCGCCCCTGCGCCCCGGCACGTACCTGCCGCCCGCCTCGGAACTGACTTTTTTGAACGACTGAATGGAGGGATGGTAGGGGGGGTGCGTTGTTTCCCCCACGTCCCGCCCCCAGCACGTTAGGCTAGCCCTATGGAGTTGCTGCAAGCCGTTCACGGGTATCAGTTTTTTGGGGCGTGGGCCAAGCTGACGCCGACGCCCTACGCGATGGTGACGCTGGTGCTGTTCATCTGGAGCATCGCCCCGGCGCTCAAAGGCGTGGTGCGTTCCGGCTTTACCTTCTGGCTGCGCATCACGTGGTTTTTTACGCTATTGCCAGCCGTTACAGGCATCATATTGGCCCTGAGTGGGCGGGCCGTGCCCAGCGCCACCGCTGCGGCGGGCGGCCTCACCAAGTACGGCTTCGAGCCTGACCCCAGCCGCAACTGGGAACACTGGATGTACTCGGCCTTCGCGCTGCTGAGCCTGTACGTGCTGGAAGTTTTGGTGCGCGGCAAATTGATAGAACACAAGACGGGCCTGCGCTTTTTGCCAGTGGTGACGCTGTTTTTGTACGGCGTGGCGTACATGGTGGGCCGCGTGGCGGTGTTGCCGGGGAGTACGCCGGGGACTTGAGAGATTGTTGCGTTGACGTGGAAACCCCCCAGTCTGCTCCGCATCCAGCCCCCCTTAAGGGGAGCGCAACAGCTTTTAGTCCTCTCCTCTAAGGAGGGGCATTGCGCTAGCAACGGGGGTTCGCCCTCCACCTCTAACCACACCCCCCACCGCCCCGGCCCCTCTCTCCTCACGCCCAGTCAGCTTCGGCTCACCCGCCGCTGAACTTGGCATGCTCAGCTAGGCAGCGATGGTACGCCGTGTCTGCTCTGTTGTTGTGTTGGCCCTGATGTTGGGTGGAGCCTTGGCCGCGCCCGCTACCGTAAAAGTAAAGTCTGGAGACACCCTCTTTAAGATTGCTACCCGTGGGGGCCTGAGCGTGGCCCGCCTCAAAACCCTGAACGGTCTGACCGGAGACACCATCCGGGTGGGCCAAGTCTTGCGCCTCAGCAGAACTGCCACGCCTGTGAGCCGCAGCTCGGTCAATATGGGTCAGGGCGTCTATACCGTCAAATCTGGCGACTTCCTGAGCAAGATTGCGGTGCGCTACGGGGTCAGCGTGGGAGCTTTGCAAGTCCTGAACGGCCTGCGCGGCAGTGTGATCACGCCGGGCCAGCGGTTGCGCCTGCCCACGCGGGGGACGGGCATCGGCTCTGCTCCTGTTGCCCGCCCTGCCCCCCGGCCCACCACAGAAGTCCGAATCGTGCATACCTACGTGCGCGTGGGCCTGCGCGACACCGCCGACAGCCTCGCCGCCCGCTACCGCACCACCCGCCCCGCCCTGATGAAGCTGAACCTTCTGAATGCCCGCACGCGCCTGATGCCGGGGCAAAAACTGCTGGTGCCTCAGCGGGTGCCCGTGCCGATTCCGCCCGCTGCACGCGGGGCCGCCGTGACCTATAAGCGCTTTAGGCCACTCAATATTCCGGTGCAAGTGTTCCGGGTCGACCTGCGTCACCGCGACGTGTTGGTGGCTCCGGTGTTGCCGCGTGCGGGCCTCGGCTACGGGGCGCGGGTGGGCACACTGGCCCAGCAAAGCGGAGCGCGAGCCGTCATCAACGGCAGTTATTTTCATCCCCAAACGTTTGCCCCTGCCGGAGACCTCGTGATGCAGGGCCGCCTGCTGACGTGGGGCCGCATTCCCGCCGCCCTAGCGATTACGCCCGACAACCGCGCCGCCTTTGCCGTGACCACCACCGGACTGCTGGGCCGCCCACTGGACGCTACATGGAACGGCATGGAAACCGTGATCGCCACCGGGCCGCGCATCTTGTTGGGGGGCCGAGTCCAAACGCGCTACAACACGGCCTTCCGCGATCCTGCTCTGTTTGGCCGCGCCGCCCGCAGTGCTGTGGGCCTCAGCAGCAACCGCGACCTCGTGTTCGTATCAACGCATTCTCGCCTGACCACCACCGAAATGGGCAAAGTCATGGCCCGCCTCGGTGTGCGCGACGCCCTGCTGCTCGACGGCGGCAGCAGTACGGGCGTGGCCTGGAACGGCGCGGCGATTATAGACAGCACGCGCAAAGTCAGCTACGGCATCGGCATATTTACCGATTACACGGGCAGACGTTATGCCAGATAACACTGCGCGAGAGAGGTCATCACGTAACATGTCCAGATGATCTCGCCCGTTTTCTCTCCCCCGGTGCAGCCATGAGGCCCGAACAAGTCCAGTCCCAACTCCTGCGCGTCCTCAGCGACGCTATTGCCCAATTGCGTGACCCGCGTGTGCCCATGATCGTGACCGTAGAGCGCGTGGCCGTCACGTCCGATTACGGCATTGCCCGCATTTACGTCAGTTCTATGAACGCCGATATGAACGGCCTACTGGACGCCCTGAACCACGCACGCGGCCATCTTCAGCGGGAAGTGACGGCGCAGGTGAAGCTGAGGCGAACGCCGGTGCTGGAATTTCATTCGGCAGCCGATGTGCCGCTTTGACGGTGAATGGAATGAGCGATTCCAGTTCTATTCAAACAGCCAGTATCCAAACAGAAATTCGCGTGCGCTACGCCGAAACCGATGCGATGGCGGTGGCCCATCATGCCAATTACCCCATCTGGTTCGAGGTAGGCCGCACCGACCTGATGCACGCGCTGGGGTTGCCCTACGCCGAGGTGGAAGCACGCGGTTACTTTCTGATGCTGAGCGGCCTGAACGTGCAGTACCGCCGCGCCGCCCGCTACGATGACCGCCTGACCCTGACCACCCGCGTCTCGGAAATTCGCAGCCGCACCCTGAAATTTACCTACGAACTGCACCGCGCGAACCCGGACGGCCCCGCCGACTTGATCGCCACTGGAGAAACCCAGCACATCGCCACCGACAAGACCTACCGCCCAGCACGCTTACCGGATGAGGTGCTGAGGCTGCTGCGAGGGGAATAAGAGGCGGCAGCAGCCACCCGGAAACGTCCCTGCCCCAGCACCTCAGACCCCAGGCCTTTAGACGCCCCGCCCACACGCCAATGCTCTAGACTGCGCGGCACATGAGTCACCTCTCGCGCACCCTGCCCATCAAGCGCGCCGCGCACGTCTATCTGGTGCGCGAAGGCCAGTTGCTGTTGGTCGAAGAACGGATGGACGACGGCAGCATTTTTTACGGACTTCCGGGCGGCAAAGCGCAGGCGGGCGAAACGTTGGCCGCCGCTGCCGTGCGTCAGGTATTGGTCGAAACGGGCCTGACCGTCACCGATCTGATGTTTGTCAGCCTGCTGGAAGGCGAACTGCTGACCGGCACACGCAACGAGTGTTACGCCACCTTTGCCCGCTTTACCGCCGAGTTTCACGGGGAACTTGACCCCACCGACCCCGAAGTGGTGGGCGTCAAATGGGTGCCTTTCGAGATGGTCGAAGCGTTGGTGCGCTACGGCCCGCCACCTGAAGTGGAGGAGCGCAATCCGCTGATCTGGCTGCCTACCCAAGACTTCCTGCGCGGCAAAATCCGCAGCTACTACTCCATCTGAACATGCAAAAACCAAGGTTAGGGGGACTAGTTTTGGTCAGCCTACTGCTGTGCGGCGGCAGGGGAGAGGCACAGGTGGTTCCGGCCCTGCCGCCCACCCCACTGCTGCAACCACTGCCCAGCACGCAGAATATTGGCGATTCTATTTTCCCCAAATTGGGGCAGGCGGGGCTGGACGTGTTGAATTATGATTTGGCCCTCACGGTGGCCCGCCCCGGCACGCCGCAGATACAGGCAGAAGTGACGCTGCTGCTGACCGCCACGCGCCCACTGCCGCAAATTCGGCTGGATGTTGTTGGCCCCACCGTATCGTCGGTGCGCTGGAATGGCCGCGCCGTGCCGTTTCGCACCGACAGCAACGCACAAAAGTTGCTGGTGTCGCTGCCCGCGCCGCTGCTGCCGGGAGTCCGGGGCAATCTGACGGTCAGGTATGCGGGCACGCCCGGCACTGTCCGTGACCCCGATTTTAATTTTCCGGTGAATCTGGGCTGGCAAAGTGTGCCCGCAGAGGGGGCGACAGCCGGAGCAAACTTCACGCTCAGCGAACCCAACGGCACGCGCACCTTCTTACCCAGCAACGATCATCCTTCCGACAAGGCCACGTTTACCACACGCATCACGGTTCCGGTAGGCTTTATTGGGGCGGCCAGTGGCGTACAGGTGGCCCAGACGGGCGTAAGCGGCGGCCCCCAAACCTTCGTGTTCTCGCAGGCCCAGCCGATCCCCACCTATGCCCTTGCCATCCATGTCAACAAGTTCGAGCGTGTGGAGTCGCCCGCCGTGCCTGTGGGGGTGGGCGGCTCCCCCGTGCAGCGCCGCGATTATTTTCCTCTTGGTACCCCGCAGCCTACCCGCGACGCCTACATCCGTACCGCCGAAATGATGCGCGTGCTGTCGGATTGGTTCGGGCCGTATCCCTTCAGCGCTTACGGGGTGGCAGTGGTCACGCCTCCGTTGCCCGCTCTGGAAACGGCCACGCTGTCTACCATGCCCGTATCTTCCAGCCGTGAACCGGTAGCCCTGCACGAACTGGCGCACCAATGGTTCGGCAACGACATCAGCCCCGCCGATTGGTCAGACGTGTGGCTGAATGAGGGCTTTGCCACCTACGCCGAGCTGCTGTGGGCCGAGGCGCAGGGCGAAGACGGACAGGAAATGGCCGCCCGCTGGTGGAACTCGCTAGACCGGGGCGGCACGCGTCCACTGGTGGCCCGCCGCGCGGAACAGCTCTTTGATCTCAGCGCCTACCGCCGGGGCGCACTGGCCCTGCACGCCCTGCGTGTGGCTATCGGAGACGACAGTTTCCGAACTTTTGTGCAGACCTACGCGGCCCGCTACAGCGGCGGCACGGTCAGAACCGCAGATCTGTTGGCGCTGGCCCGCACCCAAACCGGGTCAGCGGGTGAGGCGGCCTTGAGACTTTGGATAGAATCTCCCACTCTGCCCCCATTACCTGTCGTTCCCTGACCACCCAGTCTCATATTTTTTGGTGTGCCAGAGCTTATTTTTCGACTTGTATGAGAAGCACCGCTGAGCTTCTCTTCACCAATCGTGGGGTATTTCACAGTGGGGGTGTTCCGGTGTACGCTGCCTCCTATGTGGCCCTTTGGAAAGAGCACCGCCGACAGAGTGAAAGACGCCCTCAACGCCCAGCCTCAGCTCAAAGACTTGGGCCTTCAGGTCACTGAAAGTCGTGGCAACGTGACGGTCAGCGGCATGGTTCCCAATGACCGATACGGCAGATTGGTCAGCGTCGTCGCCGAGGGCATCAACGGCGTCAAGAGCGTGGACGTGAGCGGTCTGGTGGCCGAGGAAACCACCCCCGTTGCCGCCAGCGCCCCAGCCCAGCCCGCCCCCGGCGCACCCACGCCCACTATTTCTGCGCCCAACATCGGTACGCCCGCCGCCGCGCCCAAAAAAGCCGCCAGCCCCAGCATCGAGGCGGAACTGAAGGAAGCCGAGGACAACAGCAAGATCGCCAAGGCCGTTCACAGCGCCCTCAAGAACAATGGCGAACTGAAAGACGACCCGATTGATGTGCTGCAAAGCGGCAAGAGCATCATCTTGCGCGGCGTCGTGGACAACGACCACGAGCAGCGGTTGGCCGAGCAGTTGGCCCGCGCCGTGCCCGGTGTGGCCGCTGTAGACGTGAGCGGCTTGAAAGTCGCCGCCGGAGCCAAAGAACTCACCAAAGAAAAAGACGAAGACAGCGGCGACACCGTGTATACCGTGAAGCCTGGCGACACCTTGGGCGAAATTGCCCAGAAGTACTACGGCAATGCGGGCGAGTACAAAAAGATTGCCCATTACAACAACATCAGCAACCCTGACCTGATCAAAGTGGGCCAGAAACTGCGTATCCCTAGCTAAGCAATCTGAAGCTGAGCGCCGCCTCCCAACTTGGAAGGCGGCGCTTTTCTTTGGGTCTGTGTCTTGATTGGCCTTGACTTGGGTCATGGCGTGGGCTGGCTACACTCGCCAAGCTGCGGGCATGACACCTAGCGCGACGTTCGTCATCACCAGCCCCTGCATCGGCGTCAAGGACGCGGCCTGCACCGAAGTTTGTCCCGTCGAATGTATCTACGACGCCGGGGATCAGTTCGTCATTCATCCCGAAGAATGCATTATTTGCGGCGCGTGTGTGTCTGCCTGCCCCGTCAGCGCCATTTTTGAAGACGTAGATGTGCCCGCCGACCAGTACAGCTTTATCGCCCGCAACCGCGCCCATTTTTCCCTCTGAGATTCCCAGCATGCCAGTATCCCCACATGGATATTCCCGCCCTCCTGCGTCTGACCCCGCTGTTTTCAGAGGCGTCGGCAGAGGCGCTGAAGCCACTGGCGCAGGTGGCCCGCGTGTTGGACGTGGCGGCGGGAACGGTGCTGGCGTGGCAAGGCGACACTGCCGACTGCCTGTTTATAGTGCAGTCCGGCGCGGTTCATGCGTCCAGCATTGCGGCGGGGGGCCGGGAACTGACCCTGTTCGTGGCGGGGGCGCGGCAAGTGGCGGGCGGCAGCGAGGTGTTTCTGGACTCTGCACCGCACGCAGCGACCCTGACTACGCTGACGCCTACGCGGGTGCTGACGTTGCCCGCCTCCGCAGTACGGCGCACCGTGTTTGCTTCCCCCGACCTCTCGCGGGCGTTGGTGGCGCACTTGGCCCGCCGCGAAGCCGAGCTGATGGCGCGAATGCAGCGGCTGGTGCTGACCGAACTGGGTGCACGTTTGGCCGCGTATTTGCTGGAGCATGCCCGACCCGGCGGTTTTCCTCTGCCCACCAACAGCACTCTGGCCGCCGAACTGGGCAGCGTCCCCGAAGTGGTCAGCCGCAAGCTGGGCGAGTTCTACCGCTTGGGCCTGATTTCGCTGGAACGCCGAACCGTGCGCGTAACGGACGCGGCGCGGCTGCGGGACATCGTGGGGTGAGGGTAGGTATGAAGCGGCGTTTCTGGGGGCTTGGTCTAAGGGTCTAGGGTCAAGGGTCTAAGGAAGACAAAGGCAGCACCAGACGCTTTCCCTGACGGCTGTGCCCACCCAGAACCGCTCCCGCCCCAGCACCTTAGACCCTCGACCCTTAGACACCGCACCCTTAGGCCCAGCCCCCACACCATACCCGCCACCCCCTTCCCCCTTTCGGCGGACGCCCGCGCCTACCCACCCGCCCTAGCCTGCGTGCATGATGAGGGCCATGACCGCCCCGCCCCCCCCCGTCTCCTCCCCTGCCCCCCGGCGCGGCGTGCTGGCCGATGTCCTTGACCCCCACGCCTTCCGGGTGGCGCTGTACGTGTTGCTGGCGCTTCCGGCGGGCGGCTTGGTGGTGCTGCTGCTGACGGTGGGCGTGGTGGGCGGTGTCCTGACGTTGGCGTTGGTGGTGGGCGCGGCCCTACTGCTGGGTGCCTTATGGCTGGTGGGCGGGCTGGCCGACGTGCAGCGCGTGCTGGCCGGACTGTTGGGCGTGTCTTTCGTGCGGGCGGGGCCGCCCCCGGCCTATACGGGCGTGTGGCCGTGGGTGCGGGCCACCCTGTCCGACCCGGCCACCTACCGGGCGCTGCTGTTTCATGTGGTGCAGTTTCCGCTGGCGGCGCTGTGCTGGGTGGTGCTGGGCACGCTGCTGGCGCTTACGCTGGGCGCTCTGGCCTCGCCGCTCTGGTGGCTGTATCCGCCGCTGTTTCCGCTGGTCTGGAGAGATTCCACCGTCACGCCGGGGTTGCCGGTGGTGGCTGGGCTGCTGGTGCTGGGCTTCGGTAGCCTGTTGGTGCTGGGCGGCGTGCTGAACCTGATGGGCCGGATGTGGACGCGCCTCACGTTGGCCCTCTTGGGCGGCGACATGGGCTACGAGGCGGCGCGGCGAGAAGTGATGGCCCTTCGGCGGGCGGCGGGCCGGGTGGCGCTGGGCGACGACCTGGACGCGACTCTGGCTGATCTGGCCGTACAGGCGCGGCTGGCGAGTACCGCACAGGCCGTGGCGCTCTTGGCCCCTGACGGTACTTCTCGGGCATCTAGTGGCACGGCCCCCGCAGAGTGGTTTCAGGAGTTTGGGTCAGCTCGGCCTGATCAGTCCGCCACCGTACCGCAAGGCGAGGCCGACGTGCGCTACACGGCAGGCGGGGCCACTCTGGTGTCTTTTCCGGTGTCTTTGCCCCCCTCTGCCGAGGTGCTGGACGGCGGCACCCTGCGGGCCGTGTACACCCCCGGCATGCGCCCCGGCCCCGACGAACTGGCCTTCCTCCTCTCTATTGCCGACCACGCCGGAACTGCCCTGCACGCCGCACAACTCATAGAGCGGGCAGGCACGCGGGCCGGAGAACAGGAACGCGCCCGGCTGGCCCGCGAACTGCACGACAGCGTGGCTCAGGCGCTGTACGGCATCACGCTGGGGGCCAAAACGGCCCGCGCCACCCTCGACCGAGACACCGAAAAAGCTCGCGCCAGCCTCGATTACACCATCCGGCTGGCCGAGGGCGGCGTGTCGGAGATGAAAGCCCTGCTGTTCAGCCTGCGCCCCGACGCACTGGAAGAAGGTGGACTGGTGGCCGCCCTGACCGGACACGCACAGGCGATGGAAGCGCGGCACGGCCTGACCGTGTTTGCCGACCTGCCCGCCGAACCGCACCTGACCCCTGACGCTCAGGCCGCCGCCTACCGCGTGGCGCAGGAAGCCCTGCACAACGTGGTCAAGCACGCCCGCGCCCATCAGGTGTGGCTGAGTGTGGCGCAGGCGGGCGGCTGGGTCACGCTGACCGTGCGCGACGATGGGCGCGGTTTCGACCCAGAACAACAGGGCCGGGGCACTTTGGGCCAGCGCAGTATGCGCGAGCGGGCGGCGGGCGCGGGCGGTACGCTGGAGGTGCGGAGTGTGCAGGCCACAGAGTTGGGAACAGAATCGGGAACGACGGTAACGCTGCGCCTGCCTGCTGCCCCCGCCGAACCGCAAGCCGCCGCCCTGGCTACCGGAGCGCAGTCATGACCCGCACCCCACCTCGGCCCCACTTTAACCAACGTCCCTCCAACCAGACCGGACAGCCCATTCCCCCCGTTCTGGCGCGGATGGCGCTGGGGCTGGGGCTGGCGGTGTTGGGCGGCACGCTGGCTTGGAACACGGTCACGGTGCGGCCTACACCCGGCCTACGCGGCAATCTCACGCCCGTCAATGTCTCTCAGGATGGGCTGGCGGCGGCGGCAGTGCGGCTGGAAGGAGACCGAACCGACCTGCGCCTAGACGCGTTGGCCCCCGGCAGCGCCGATTTGTTGGGCGGAACCGCTACGCACCGCACCCGCAACCCGGTCAGCGTAGACACGAGCCGCGCGGGCGGCACTTTGGGAGCCACTGGCCTGAAGGGAGCCACCATGACCGCCGCCGTAACGCTGAACGTGCAGCCGCTTCAGCGGGGCGTGACCGTGACCGGGGGGCCAGAGCCGCTGCAACACCGCCTAGACCTGCGCCTGAGCCGGGGCCTGCCGATTACCCTGACCACCCGCACCGTTTCGGGCGACCAAACCCTTGACCTCAGCGCCCTGCGGCTGCGTGCCCTGACCACCCGCACCACTTTCGGCAAGCTGAACATTACGTTGCCAGCGCGGCAAAGTGGCCCGCTGTCTATCGTGAGTGCCGCCGGAAGCATTACCGTGCTGGCCCCCACCGGAGCCGCCCCCGAAGCCCTGCGCGTGAACGCCGACGGCGGCACTCTGGCTCTGAACTTGGGTGCGGCGCGGGTGCAGACGCTGAGTGTGGGCGCGTCGGGCGGCAACGTGCGCCTGACTTTGCCGCAATCGGGCCGCAGCAGCGTGAACGCGGGGCGGGGCAATGTGACGGTTACCGTGCGCCCCGGCACACGCGGTAGCCTCGATATTCGGGCGGGGGCGGGCCGGGTGCTGCTGCGCGTGCCGCAGGCCCTCAGCCTGCGCGTGCGCTTTACAGACCGTGACCCGCTGGTGCTGCCCCTGCCCGCGCCCGCTTTGCCAGAGGCCTCGGCGCAAGCAGCAGAGTTGGTAGGGGAGACGGTGCTTCCTGAAACCGTTCTCCCAGAAACGCCCCCGCCTTTCATTCCCCCCGCGCTGGACGTGTTCGTAGACGCACCCGCCACAGCTTTTGCGCTGGCCTACACCGACGCCGCCTCTCCCTATGATGCTGCTCCGACGCCTACGCCCGACACCTCGCCTACTGACACTTCCACATCTGACAGCACATCTGACCCCCGGAGGAATCCATGACCCAGCACCCAACGCCCGACGCCGCTCCCACCTCTAACCGTAGCGTGCGGGTGCTGCTCGTAGACGATCATGCGGTGGTGCGCCAAGGCCTGCGCCTGTTTCTGGGCCTAGACCCGCTGATAGACGTGGTGGGCGAGGCCGCCAACGGCGAAGAAGCCCTTGCGGAAGCCGCCCGCCTGCGCCCCGATGTGGTGGTGATGGACTTGATGATGCCCGTGATGGACGGCATTACCGCCACGCGCCTGCTGCGCCGCCAACTGCCCGACACCGAAGTGATTGCCCTGACCAGCACGCTGGAAGAACATAAAGTGAACGGCGCGATTGATGCCGGAGCGATGGGCTACATGCTCAAGGACGCCAGTAGCGATACGCTGGCCGAAGCCATTCACGCCGCCGCACGCGGGGAAGTGAGATTGCACCCGGAAGCCGCCCGCCGCTTGGTGCGCGATTTCCGCTCGCCCGAAATGCGAGAAAACCTGACGCCCAAAGAAGTGATCGTGCTGCAACTGATCGCGCACGGCCACTCCAACCGCGACATTGCCCAAGATCAGGGCGTGGCAGAGGCCACCGTGAAAACCCATGTCAGCCGCTTGCTGGGCAAACTGGGCCTAGAAAGCCGTACCCAAGCCGCCCTGTACGCGCTGCGGCACGGGCTGGCTACGTTGGATGAGGGTTGAATTTCCGACTCCTTCCGCCGTTTGCGCTGCCTGCGCTGATGCTGGGCGTGCCGCTGCTGGGCAGCTTGGCGAGTATGGCGCGGGGTGTGCTGCTGGGCAGTGAAGATTGTATGAATTTACTGGTTGTGGCGGCTCTGTTGTTGCTTCCAGTTGCAGTTATGGTGTCGCTCTGCATCTGGGTCAGTCAACGCAATAAGGGCGCGGCGTGGGGCGCGGGACTGATGGTTGTCATTGTCGCAACTGGCGTGAACTTTTACCTGCTGATGCCCGAACATTTTCGAGACGCCAGTATGCCCATCAGTCTCTATGTGCTGCTCGGCTGGCTGTTTCCCTTATTGCCCGCTGCTTTACTGGGCGGCATGATGGGTGCGGCGTTGTGGCGGGGGCCAACACAAGTCAAAAGCCCCACGCTGCCGCTTGTGCCTTGGCTGTGGCCACTGCTCATTCCGCTCTTTTCCGTCGTCAGCATGACGGTCTTCCACGCGCTCACCAGAGCAGCGAATCCGTTCTCCTTTGAGTCAATGCTGTATCCCATCCTGATCGTTCTGGGGTTGCTGCTGGGACTCATATTGCTGCCGCTTGTTCTCCTTCGTCAGCAGGCTGAACGCACCAGACAACTTCAACCGCACCTCAGCGCATGGTGGGGCGTTTGCGCCGGCTTGGCTTCAGCTATGGCGGTGGCTGAATTCTGGAGCAGAACCGGTTTTGGCCTGTTGTTCGTGCTGGGCCTCGTTCTCCCCTTTGTCGGCTACGGCTTGGGCCTCCTCTGGGGCGAACGTCAGAGCAGACTTGCTGCACGCCAAGCACCAACACACCCAAATGGCTAGGTTGTCAGATTCGCGTCACGGCCCGCGCTCAGGCTGACCTCATGTTGAGCCGCCCCCTTATCTTGTTTCCAATTCTGTTGCTCGTGGGGGTGGCTTTGGCTTCTTTGCTTTCGCTGGCCCTGCCTTTCCCCGCCTCGCTGTGCATGACTCTTACGGCTTACGCGCTGGGCTACGGCTTGCTGCTACTAGGCCAAACCGGGCGCGATATAGCCTAAGCAGGACATTCTTCTAGGCCAAAAAGTGTCTGATCACCCTATGTCAGACAAACTCCCGGCCCCCGCTGTTGTGCGCTTAGCCTCTGCTGGGGCCGCTCTCATTACGGGGGTCATCTCTGCCTTGCATGTGTACTGGGCTGCTGGGGGCCGCGCCGGACTGAGTGCTGCCCTGCCTCAACACACAACGGGCAAGCCCATGTTTTTACCCTCACCAGCCGCAACACTGGTGGTTGCCGCAGGTTTGGCAGGCATGAGCGGCGCAGCCGTGCTCTCTCAATCCCAGAGTGCAGCCCGATTGCGCTGGCCTCTGCGCCTGATTGCGGGTGTGTTTTTGCTGCGTGCTGTAGGCGATGGCCGCAGCGTGGGTCTGACCCGGCAGCCCTCAGACACTCAGTTTGCCCGCATGGACGCCCGGTTCTATACGCCGCTATGTTCGCTGCTGGCCGCGCTGTATGGTGTTTTAGGGTTCAGCCAAGCTCAGCAAGCTGATTGACGTCAGGCAAAGGACTTTCCAGCGGGCAGGTGGGTGAAACGAAAAATCCGCCCTGCTCGGACGGTGATAAAGAAAATATAGCGCGGTATACATCGCGTGTCAACCCCATCAGACCCAAGCAAAATTCACTGTGCTGCACGAGATTTATAGGTCATCAAATAGAGGGCGAATGCATACAGCAAGCGGGCGTCAGGGGCGAACCATGCCGCCTGACGCCCGCTTAACTTGTTTGAGCCTCAGCCCAGATCGTCCAGCACACCTGCCAAATCTTTTTTCACGCACGTAAACATAGGCGTGTCGGTCAGGGTGTACAGGCTGGCTTGCGTGTAGCGCAGGCGGTGAACCAAATCTACGAATTCCTGCGGGTGGTCGGAATCGAAGCTCACCACGAACTCCTGATCGTCTATGCCGTAGCTGTAGCTGGTATTGATCCGCACGCCCTTAAACGGCACCGAGGCGTGAATATGCTCGTCCATCATGCCTTGGCGGCTGTGCGGCGTCAGGTCGTACCACGCCCGCGTTTTCACGAACGGGTAGATGAACAGGTATTGCCCCTGCCCCGGCAAGATTTCCAGCCCGTGCCCGCTGCCGTCTACGCGGTTGGCGTACTGGCTGCGCTTGTTCATGCTCACAAAATTGTACGGCTGCGTCAGGTAACCCATCAGCCGGGTGCGGTTCAGGCGGCCCTGCGCTTCCTGAAACTCGCGCACATCGAAGGCAATGCGCCACAGCATGAAATCCACATCGGCCCGCACGCCCACCAGCGAGTACGGGCGCTGAATCAGGCCTTTGGGGGCGGGCGCGTCTTCTGTCCAGCCCTGCGCGGCGGCCAAGAACTCGGCCTTCAATTCCTCGCGTTCGGCGTGCGGCAAGCGGCGAAAAGCAGGATCAAGCTTGAAGAAGGCATAATTCAAAAATTGGCGGTTGGCCCGGTCAGGCTCGCGCCCGGTCACTTGGCCGCTGGGGTCGAGGTCAACCATCATTTTCGGACGGCCCCCGCCTGCTGGTGCGCCTGTTGGGCGTCCAGTCGGGGCGGGCGGGGTGTGTTCAGTTTGATTTTGTGGCTCGCTCATCGGACAACCTCCCCAATCAAGTTGGTGTTCAGGCCAAAGTTGGCGGCGTACAGGGCTTGAATGCCTGCATATTCAGCGTCGGTCAGCTCGGCGGCATTCGGGGCGGCAGCGTATTCTTCCAGCCCTTTTTCGTCGTAGATATTGGGAATCACCGACGCCATCGCGGGCGAACGCAGGGCGAACTGTAGCGCCAGTTGCCCAATCGTGCGGCCCTGTACAAACTCGGTCTGCAACTGCTCTACCTTCTTCAGGCCGTCTTCCATCCACGCTTTGCGCTTCTCGTTGGTGGTCATACGCCAGTTGCGGTGGTCACCGGGTTCAAAGGTGGTGTCCAGCGTCATATAGCCTTCCAGCAGCCCCGATGCGTGCGGCACGCGGGCCATCACGCCCACGCCCTCGGCCTCGGCCACAGGCAGGATTTGCTCGCCCAGTACTTGCTCCAGCAGGTTGTAAATAATCTGGGTGGGGGCGCGGCGACCTTGCACACTGGCAATGCCTTCCTCAATCTGGCGCTCGTTCAGGGCTGGCCCCAGCGCCGTGCCATACGCCCGAATCAGCCCTTCGGCTTTCAGGGCTTCCAGTTCGGCAAACAGATCGTCACTCTGCGCGGAGCCGGGGGCAATCGCGTCTAGGCGCGGGTTGTGCAACTGGTAGTAATCGATGCGGTCTGTGCCGAGGCGGGTCAGGCTGCCTTCCAGCGCCTTTCGCAGGTAGGCGGGCGTCCAGTCGTGCGGGCGCTCCTGCTGGCCGGGGCGTTCGGGGTTGTTGTAGATGTCGTAGCCGAACTTGGTGCCGATGATCAGGTGATCGCGCACGTCGCCCAGCGCTTTCCGCTGCAATTCCTCAGCGCGGCCCGAGGCGTAGGTGTCGGCATTGTCGTAAAAGGTGATGCCCAGTTCGAAGGCGCGGCGCAGCAACCGCACGCCCACGTCTTCGTCTTTCACGCCCCACCACGTCGTTCCCACTGTCCACACGCCAAACCCGACGGCGCTGAGGGTCAGGTCGGTGCCCAAAAGCTTCCTGTATTCCATGCCTGCACTATTTCACTGTGCCGCCGGGACAATGCACCCCGACCGACAGGTCAGGCGCGGATATGCAGCAGCGCAGGTAGGTGCGTCTGAAGAATGTCGTCTGGCACGCTCAAAATTTCAGTCACACGCATGAGTTGACTGCGGCTGCATACCGCGCTATATTTATCCCTATCAAGTAAGGCAACCCAAAGCAAGACCGCTGCCGTCTGAGAAGGGCGGATTTTTTATGCCTCAAATCGGCGGGAAGAGGTGTGGATATTCAGCCCGCGATAAGTTGCGAAGCTAGAAACATCGTCCAGTACGGCGAAATTCTGGCCCGTGTGCATGAGTTGACAGAGCCTGCATATCACGCTATATTTGCCTTATCACCGTCCGAGCAGGGCGGATTTTTCGTTTTGGCTCACTCAAGCGCCACATCGCCAACTTTATCCGGCACTGGAAACGTAAGCCGAAGCTGCGGCACAGCCAGCGTCAGCCGGGGCCGAAGCTGCGTAAGTGGCGCGTGGAATCCGGCGGCGTCCAGCACGGTCAGGCGGGCGGGTTGTACCTTGCCCACAGCGCTCACGGGGGTCAGGAGCCAGCCAGTTTCGCCGTCTAATGCAGGTTGGGCCAGCGTGCGGAACTGGGCGGGCACAGGTGTAGTGGAAACGGGCAGCGAGCTTCCCCGCGTCTGGTAGGCCAAGTGTGCCAACAGTTGTCCGTCTGGTGCAGAAATTCGGACTTGTGTTGTCTGTCCTTCCTCCTGCCATTCGAATCGCGCCAACCCTTTGGGAATGCCCCAGTTGCGGCGGCCCCAGCGCACGCTGGCTTCACTGCTCACCACAATCTGGCGCACCTGTGGACGCGGGCCAGCGGGCGACGAATGGGGCGCGGTTGCCCACAACAGTTCGTCGTATGGCCCCACCGGAGAATCGGTGTAGCGCAGCAGCATCAGCGCCCCCCACGTGGCAGGTTGGCGGTACAGCGCAACTAGGCCGCGCCCGTGCAGTGTCCAAGGCGGCGGGGCACAGTGGATGGGCACGGTGTCGGTGGGCACGGCTTCAGCGTACCGTAGAGCCATGCTGAAACACGTTTCCTTCCTGACCCGCGACTTGCCCGCCACACTCGCCTTTTATACACATCTAGGCGGCGTAATCGAAAAGAACCTGACCACCGCAGAAGGCCACCGCCGCGCTGTGGTGCGCTTGGGCGGCGGCCTCTTGCAATTTTTTCAGATAAAGGGCGAAACTCCCGCGCCGCATTCCCACTGGGCCGAACATATTGCCCTGCATGTGCCCGATTTGCGGGGGCTGCTGCCTGTGCTGCGGGCATCGGGCGTGGTGGTGACGCGGGACTTGCAACCCAGCCCCAGCGGGCGCGACATGGCTTTTGTAGAAGACCCCGATGGGCGGCAAGTAGAATTACTTCAGGCCGATGGTTGACGGGACACGTTACGGCCCTTCGCTGTACACCCGGCTGGCGTAGTAGTACTTTTCCAGCAGCAGTTTGCCCAGCGCCACCACCGGCACGGCCAGCAGCGCTCCCACGAAGCCCAGCAGCGCTACGCCCACCAAAATTGCCACTAGCACCGTAATCGGGTGCAGATCGGTGGTTTTGCTCAGAATGTAGGGGCTCAGGAAGTTACTTTCTATTTGGTTGGCGGCCACGAACACCACCACGACCAGCAGCATCTTGACCCAGCCATCGGGCAGCGCCAGCAGCAGCGCGGGCGTGGCCCCCACCACTGGCCCCAAGTACGGCACGATATTGAACGCACCCGCCAAAAAGCCGATGGCGGCGGCGCTAGGAATGCCTAGCAGGGTCAGGCCCAGCCACACGAACACGCCGATAAAAATGGCGATCAGCAGTTGCCCGCGCACGTAGCCGCCCACCGCCGTGCCCACGAGGCCCGACAGTTCCAGCACACGCGGCTGCCAGGGGCGCGGAAACACGCGCAGCAGGGTCACGTTCACGCGGGCGTAATCCAGCATCAGGTACACCGACAGCAGCAAAATCAGCAGTACTTGCCCGATAAAACCGCCGATAGACATCAGGCCTGCGAACACCGTGCTAGACGAACTCAGGGCGTTTTGCAAGATGGGGACGATGTTGTCTTCCAGACTTTGCAGGTAGGTCTGCGCCGCCTCGGTCAGGCGTTCGCGGGCATTGTCTAGGCCCGGCACGCCCAACCCCGTGAGCCAGCCCGTCAATCGGTCTAGGCCCGAGCTGAGCTGCTCCACTTGGCCCGGCAAATCCTGAAACAATTGAATGAATTGCGCGGAAATAGTGACGATCAAGGCCCCAGCCATCGCAAAGATGCCGCCGAACATCAGCAGTACGAACAAGACGCCCAGCCCACGTTTGACCCTTCCGCGCTGCAACCAGTTCAGCAGGGGATTGGCAAGGTAGGCGATCAGGAAGGCCACCAGAAAATCCACTACCACACTGGTGATCTGCCCCAGCAGGCGGTACATCAGGTAGGCGATCAGCCCAAAGACGGCCAACCGCACCCACGGATTTCGCCAAGCGTGCTGAAATGCGTTGTCATGAACTTCTCTGGTGGGTAGGGGTGGCATCACAGTGCCTCTACTCTAAGACCACCCGCCGCTGTTGAGACGCTGCCCCGCCGAGGGTAGACACTCTTCTGACCCCGTGCTACTATTCCTTCCGCTGGCAGGAGCAACATTCCGCCCGCGGCACCTCAGCACCACCACGCAGACCCCCGGCGCTGTAGCCAAGTGGTAAGGCAGAGGTCTGCAAAACCTCCACCACCGGTTCAAGTCCGGTCAGCGCCTCCAAGTTTTCCCCGATTTCACTTAGGTTCAGATCCGTAGCTCAGGGGTAGAGCACTACATTGACACTGTAGGGGTCAGCAGTTCAAATCTGCTCGGGTCTACCAACCAAAACGCCTTCCTAGAGGGCGTTTTTTCTTTGTATCTATGGCCTAGCCGTGTGCCGCCGCCTCTGCCATAACGTCTGGGTTTACGGCTCTAGCCTATGCCTTGTGCCGGGCAGAATCGCCCGAACCCTCACACTCTAAAGACAGCCAATGCTCGTCTGAACTCCACGCCATTCGACGTACCAGCCGGCTTTTAATCTAGTTGCAAGGCCAGCCATTAGGATTTATGTCGCGGGAGCTAGAGCCTCACGCCTCATCCAAGCCGACCTACCCCCAAGCAGGAAGGCTTGTGGGGCAGAGTCCGCACTTACGGCGATTCTTTGTACGCCACCCGCAGGAACCGTTCTGGTATTTCCCAAATGACGACTTGTGGGGGGTTGTTCTGGCGGTCTTCACTTTTCAGGTAGTCACGCATAGGCACAATCGGGCCTTTGCCTTCTTGCGCGGCGTTCAATACTTCGGTGCCTAGGGCCTGCGAGAGCGCCCCGGCGAAATGCCATACGTTGTCTTTGCCCTCGGCGCTGTAGCTGGTGCCCACCAACGTAACGGCCAGAGTTTCTTCGCCCAGCAGACCGCCGCCGCCCTCGTCGGTGCGGGTGTAGTCCAATTCCCGCACTTGGTCGGGTGCTGGGCCGGGCACGTAGCGCAGAAGGTCGCCTGTGCGTTCGGTGGCAGGCTTGATCTGCATTGCATACTCGGCGGGCGGCAAATCGGGGGCCAGTTCTGTGATGGCCGGGGCCAACGTTCGGGCGGCTATTGCTGCGCCATACGGCGTCCAGTGAGTATCGGTGCGGAAGAACAGGTCGCCTGCATCTTCTTGTTTTTCTCCCTGAAGGCTGGCGAGCAGATCAGGCGCGGCGATCCCGGCTTGGGTGAGGGCAACGCGGAAAGAAGCGTAAGTATCGGCCTGCTGGCGGGGAACAGGCACAGACAGAAACTCGGCATACAGGCGGGTTTTGGCGGGAATCAGGGCAACCACCAGCTTGGCTCCGTCTTTGGCCAACTCCTCCTGCACCTCCGAGATGTACTTCACTTTGGCGGCAATTTCGGCCTCGTCACCCTCCGCCGTCTGGTATTCCTCGCTGGTGAACAGCCAGCCTTCCTTGCCCACCAGTGCGCCCTCGCGGGCTTCTCCGAACAGACGGTAATTGAGGCGGCCCCACAGATTCACGCTGGGGTCACGCCACGGCACTTTGGCATCCAGACCCTTTTCCCAGGCCAGTTGCCAAGTGCCCGTCAGCACGTCTTGGCCCGCCACGCGCTCGCGGAAGCCGGGACTGCCGAGGGTTGCCACTGCGCCTAACCCGACCACGCCCAGCAGGAAGGCGGCGGGCAGCCAGCGCAGCAAGCGCGGCGCGGCAGGATGTTCGTCTTTGCGTTTTACGGTGTCCTGAGCAACTTCAGTCATGCAAACCTCAGAACTGGAAGTACAGAAAGGGCGTGTAACTTTGCGCCGACAGCTTCAGAATGGCGACCACGAACAGGGGCAGCAAGACCAACGTGGCCCCCACCGCAAGCCGGGGCCGCAGCAACCGGCTGCCCAGATCACCGACCCGCGCCCCCCAGACTGGTGCAACGAAGACCAACACTGTGCCCAGCAGCATCGTGACCAGCACACTGCCGCGCACTTGCCAGGCCAGCGTGTCGCTGAGACCTACACCGTTGAGACCGATCATGCCCCGGTACATCCGGAAGGCGTCTGGCACGTTGTCGGCGCGGAACATGACCCAGCCCACCATGACCAGCAGCAGCGTGCCGGGAATGGTCAGCCACGCCGGACTCGGCTTCCACCCGTTGGTCTCTTTCAGGCGGCGCTCGATGGCCAAAATGCTGCCGTGCCAGATGCCCCACAGCACAAACGTCCAGTTGGCCCCGTGCCACAGGCCGCCGAGTACCATCGTCAGCCACAGGTTCAGGTACGTGCGTGCGCGGCCATAGCGGTTCCCGCCCAAGCTGATGTACAGGTATTCGCGCAGCCAACTGCTCAGGCTCATGTGCCATCTGCGCCAAAATTCGGTGATGGAACGGCTGATATACGGATGGTTGAAGTTTTCGGGGAACTTGAAGCCCATCATGGCCGCCAGCCCAATGGCCATATCGCTGTAGCCGCTGAAATCGAAGTACAACTGGAGGGTGTAGGCGGCGGCCCCCAGCCACGCATCGGCCATCGTGGGATCAGGCTGATTGAAGCTGGCCGTGACCAACGGCGCGATGGTGTCGGCAATCAAGACCTTCTTGGCAAACCCGGTCATAAAGCGGGTGGCCCCGTAGCTGAACTTTTCCAGCGTGTGGGTGCGGGTGCGGAACTGATCGGCCAGCAGGTTGTATTTCAGCACTGGCCCGGCGATCAGGTGCGGAAACAGCGCGATGAAGGCCGCGAAATCCAGCAGCTTGTGCGTGGGCGGTTCCTCGCGCCTATACACGTCTACGATGTAACTGATGGCATGAAAGATAAAAAAACTCAGTCCGATGGGCAGCAAAATGGGTGTCCAACTGAAGGCTTGGAGGCCCAGGCTGGTGGTCAGGGCATTAAAGCTCTCGATGCCGAAGTTGGCGTACTTGAAATAGGCCAGTGCGCCGAGGTTCAGCACGATGGCCGAGATCAGCGTCCAGCGCCGTTTGGGGCCGTCCGGTTGTCTGTCTAGCACCAATCCGTAGGCATAGGCCACGCCCGTAATCGCCATCAGGAGCCACAGGAAGTCCAGTCGCCACCAGCCGTACAGCGCGTAGCTGCCTGCCAGAATCCACGCGCTGCGGGCCTTGAAGGGCAACAGGTAATAGACGACCAGAAAGAGTGGGAGAAACAGGAACAGGAAGACGTTGGAACTGAAGACCACGGGGTTATTTGGTCTTGGTGCTGCTCTGGGTGAGGGTCAGGCCGCTGTCGGTCAGCACGAGCGCGTAGGCGTTGCCGCGCTCCAGCTTCACGCCTTTGAGGGTACCCAGCGCCCTAGTACCCGCGAACGCGGCCAAATCCACCGTAATACCGTTGACGGCGCGGCTGCCGCTCTGGCCCGTTTTGACGCCCGCAACCACCGCCGTTTTTCCGTCCGCCGTTTTCAGGTCGATACTGGCATTCTTGCTCAGGTTGTAGATCGTCAACAGCGCTTTGGCCCGGTTCTCAGCAGCCTGATCGGCCAGCAGCATGACTGTGCCGCCGCGACTGACCACACTGTAGAACTTGCCCGCCTCGACCTTCAGCTTGCTGGTGGATGTACCGATGTTGGCGGCAAACTCTCCTTGCGGAATGACCACGTAGGCGCTGGCCGCTCCCTTCAGGGCAGTCACAGCTTTACCTCCCAGCGTGGCGGCGGGTGCATTGATCACCCGCACGAAGGCCGAGTCGGCGGGCGGAGCGGGGTCATACAGGCCCGTTTCCTGAGCAGCGGCGAGGCCAATCAACAGGCAAGTCAGAGGAAAGACTCTTAGCATTCCTCTAACTTAGCTGGAAATTGCACAGCCTGTACCCAAAGGTGTGAGATTTTGCCGCGACACTTCTCTTAATTTTGTGCTAATGAACGATCAGCATGAGAATCTAAGGCTCCCATGAGCTAAATATGGGAACGGGGTGAGTCTGTTTCCTGCGTGGTTTAGCGTGCGGGTAACGCCTCAACAGTCAGCATGGCTTATGCGCGGCAGCAATACCCCCCGAATGAACACCTTGAAGCCAATTTACGCTCCACTTGCGGCCCAACGATTGGGCCACATACCTGAGAATCTGCCGGTGATCCGTTCCCGGTGGACACGGGCCGCCCAGATCGTGCTGGCTCTGGCTCCACTCTCCCTCGGGGGGGCTCTGGCGCAGGCCGCCGTTTCCTCGGTACAGCCTACCTACGCCGCTTGCGCTAAGTCCAGCGACATCGATGGGAAGGGCACCTACGAATTGTTCGGCTCGAACGGCTGGATTTTTGAGAGTTACGAATTTTCAGCTTTAGAAGGCCTGAGAGGCACTTCAGTGGCGGCCCTGACCCGGCTGGCCAAAGCGTTCAAGGCGCGGGGTTCTACCCTGATTCTGGTACCGGTGCCCACGCGCGCCGTGAGCGCCGACAAGACGCTCGACTTCGCACGCTACCCACAACTTCAGTTTTCCAAAGACCACTATGTGGCGTCGTGGAACACCATGATCGCTCAGGCGCGGGCTACGGGAATCACGGTCATCGATCTGCTGCCCACTGTCCTCGATTTTCAAGTCAATGCACGCGGTGAA